>JAQBNL010000020.1 GCA_028288585.1 Chitinophagaceae bacterium
ACCTTACAGAATTAGCAGCAAGAACTACATCACTGAAACCCATAGCCAGCGCTGCAAAGCCGGGAGTAAGTAAACCAACAGCAGCAATTGGAATGGCAATAATGTTATAAAAAAATGCCCAGAAAAGATTCTGTTTTATAGTAATGAATGTATGCCTGCCAAGCCCTAACGCCAATGGTAAATTCTGTAATCCCCTGTTCATTAAAACTACCTGCGAATTTTGGCGTGCGATCTCTGTTGCATCACTTAAAGAAATTCCTATCGTTGCCTTTGCAAGCGCCGCCGCATCATTAATTCCATCACCTATCATAGCTGTTGGTGATGTTGCATTTAACCTGCTTATTATTTCAAGTTTTTGCTCCGGAGTTTGCTCTGCATAAAATTCATCAATGCCTAATTCGTTTGAAAGTTGAGCGCATTTTGCTTTGCTATCGCCGCTTAATAAATACGTTTTTATTCCTTTGGTTTTGAAATAATTTATAACCTCTTTTGCTTCCGTTCTTATCTCATCTTTTACATCTATCCATCCAAGCAGTTCATTATTTTTTATGAGATAGATATTATGATCTTTTTCAACATTAACGGTTGGTGACACCAACTGCGGAAGGCTGCCCCGGCCGGTATCCTCACCAACCATTTTATAAGAGCCGATTGAATACTTGTTCCCATCGTTATCAATTGCTGTTAGACCGATGCCTTTTATCTCTTCTATTTTTTTCCATTTTATTTCATCTTTAGTTCTCCATTCTCTTGTAATTGTTTTTGCAATAGGATGATTTGAAAATTTTTCCAGCGAATAACAAATTAGTTTAAATTCCTCCTCGTTAATAATTTGAAATTTAAATTCTGAAATTTGAAATTCCCCCGTGGTCAGCGTTCCTGTTTTATCAAAAACAATCTGCTGGATATTTTTAAATAGCTCAAGGCTCTTTGCATCTTTAAAAAGAATACCATTCTTTGCTGCCCTTCCTAATCCCACAGCTATAGCAGCAGGGGTGGCCAAACCCATTGCACAAGGGCAGGCAATTACCAGCACTGCAATACTTCTCATTAATGATTTGTCGAATGGAATATGAAAGAAAAAATAATTCCCAGCCAGGGTAAGCGCAGCAATAATTAAAACCGCAGGTACAAAAATGGCGCTTATCTTATCTGCCAGTTGCTGTATTGGCGGCTTTTCGCTCTGTGCCTGCTTTGCAAGATCTACGATCTTTGAAAGGATAGTTTCTTTTCCAACTGCAGTAACCTGTGCTTTAACCGTACCATTCTCTACAATACTTCCGCCGATCAATTTATCTTTCGCATGCTTTTCCAGCGGTAAACTTTCACCGGTTAAAAGGGATTCATTTACACTGCATTCTCCCCATAAAATTTTGCAGTCTGAGGGTACATGCTCTCCTGTTCTTATTAAAATCAGATCCCCAACTCTTAACTGTGAATTCTCTACAGGAAAAATTTGCTCCTTGTGTTCATCATCAAAAGCTATCATATTGGCCATTACTTTTTGTTCTGCAGATAATGATTTCAGCGCTTTTTGCGTGGCCGCGATTGAAGCGTCTTCCATCCAGTAACCTAAAAAAACAAGTGTGATAATTGTTGCGGCAGATTCATAATACAAATGTTCTTCGCCTAAATTAATCAATGTGGCAAGCAGGCTGTAACTAAAGGCAGCAGCAGCTCCCATAGCAATAAGCACATTCATGTTGGGTACCCCGTTGCGGATACTTTTTACAGCGCTTGTCCCAAAATATTGCATGCCTGCAACAAATACTGGAAGGCATAAAGCAAACTGTATCCATGGATTCATTAAAAAATGAATATGCCAGGGTAACATGTGTAACATTAGTATCAATGTAAACGGAAGACAAAACCAAAATTTTTGCAGGGGAGTTTTTAAAAAGCGTTTCCTGTTGACTGTTGTTGGTTGCCCGTCAACTACTGTGTAGCCTAACCCTTCAATTCCTTTCTTAATTTTTTCCTGTTTGCCATTCTCGCCAGGGATAAAACTTACATCACCATCAATAACATTTACTGACACCTCTTTCAGCCCTTCTTTTTGCAGGTATTTTGATATAGTTAATGCACAGTTGGAACAGGTCATTCCTTCAACTTTCCATTCAATTTTTTCTTTTGTATCGGCCGGTATCATATTACATGCAAAGTTAGATTACGGAGAAACGTTAGTTTTACTATTCATGGAATTTATCTTTGCAACATGGAGTCAATTTATAGTCTGGCTGGGATTGAAACAGCAGCTAAAGGATTTATAGAACTTTTAGATGAGCATACTGTTGTTGCTTTTCATGGAAACCTCGGTGCCGGCAAAACCACTTTTATCCAGGCGGTATGCAAACAACTTGGGGTAAAGGAGAATGTTTCAAGCCCGACTTTTTCTATCATCAACCAGTATACAACTGAAAATAATAAAATCATTTTTCATATTGATCTTTACCGGGTAAAAGATAATGAAGAAGCTGTTAATGCCGGTGTGGAAGAATGTATTTATAGCGGCGAAACTTGTTTTATTGAATGGCCGGAAAAAATTTCTATTCTGCCAGATGATACGATGAATGTATTTATTGAGCCGATTAGTGACACTGAAAGAAAACTCGTGTGCAAACTTCCCTCATAACAATTCATTTATAATTCTTAATTTTCATAAGTAATCATTTACACATGTCTGTATCAAAACCTTTCGTATCTCCATCATTTACTTATGAAACGATGGAAGAAACACTGGATATAAAGCCGAAAGGCGCTGAGTTATTCATTGGCATTCCAAAAGAAACTTCTTTCCAGGAAAACCGTATTGCTCTTTCTCCTGAAGCAGTATCAGTATTAACCAATAACGGGCACCGTGTAATAATGGAAGCCAATGCCGGTGAGGGCGCCAGCTATTCTGATCATGATTACAGCGAGGCAGGAGCAAAAATTGTTCATGATAAAAAACAGGTTTTTGAATGTGACATTCTTGTAAAGAGCGCCCCCGTAAGTGAGCATGAAGTGGCTTTGCTTAAGCCCAACCAATTCATTATTTCTCCCATACATCTTGCCGTTATGAAGCAGGAAATTTTAGAGAAGATGATGGAGAAAAAAATTACTGCATTAAGTTTTGAGAATTTAAAAGATGATAGTGGCCACAACCCCATTGTACGCAGCATGAGTGAAATTGCAGGAAGTGCAGTGATGCTTATAGCAGGCCAGTATTTAAGTAATGCAAATAATGGTAAAGGAGTTTTGGTAGGAGGTATCTCCGGTATTCCTCCAACAAAAGTAATTATTATAGGCGCCGGGATTGTTGGCGAGTATGCAGCCAGAACAGCTTTGGCAATGGGCGCCAGCGTAAAAATATTTGATAACAGTATTTACCGTTTAAAAAGATTGCAGAACAATATCGGGGTGCGTTTATACACCTCTGTTATTGAGCCTACCATTTTAAGCAAGCAATTAAAAACATGTGATGTGGCTGTGGGAGCCTTGTCTTCTTCGGGCGGAAGAACGCCAGTGGTTGTTACCGAACACATGGTGAGCCGTATGCGGCCAGGCAGTGTAATAGTTGATGTTAGCATCGACCATGGCGGCTGCTTTGAAACTTCGCAGATAACCACGCATGAAAAACCTGTATTCCGCAAATACGATGTTATACATTATTGTGTGCCTAATATTCCGAGTGGCTTTGCACGCACTGCATCGCAATCTATCAGTAATGTATTAATGCCGCTTATGCTTGAAATGGCTGATGATGGCGGGTTTGAGAATCTTGTATGGCATAAGTTAAACATCCGCAGCGGTATTTATTTGTTTAAGGGCGCACTTACTAATTTTCATTTAAGCCAGCGCTTCGATCTTAAATACACTGACCTTAATTTGCTTATTGCAAGCAGGAGATAGTTCGTGGTTTTTCTTCATCTCATTTTTAATTAATCGTTACTTTCGGGCCACTAAAAAAATAATATGTACAAGTTTGCTTTTACCATTTTATGGGTACTGTTTTTTTCTATTACAAATGCACAGGTAAAAAAACCGGTAACACACGAAACTATGTGGATGATGAAAAGAGTGGGAGCGCCGGAAGTAAGCCCTGATGGGAAATGGGTTGTGTTTAGTGTTACAGAACCATCATACACCGAAAAAGATATTGTGAGTGATCTTTGGATAGTGCCTGCTGATGGAAGCAGTAAACCAAGGAAACTAACTTTTGGTAAAGCGTCCGAATCAGGTTATAAATGGAGCCCCGACAGTAAATACATTGCCTTTGCTGCCAAGCGTGAAGAAGATGAAGTGCCACAAATTTATATTATGAATATCAGTGAAGGCGGGGAAGCACAGCGTTTCAGCAATATATCTACCGGCGCAGGCTCGCCACAATGGAGCCCTGATGGAAAAATGATACTTTTTACCAACAAGGTTTTCCCGGGGAATTTTACAGATTCTGCCAATAAAAAAACTGCAGAGGAAAGAAAAAAAATAAAATACAATGCAAGAGTATATACCTCGTTCCCCATCCGCAACTGGGACCAGTGGATAGATGATAAACAAACACATGCTTTTGTACAAAGTATAGAATCGGGATCAACTGCAAAAGATATTTTTGCTAATGTTTCAGCAACCGTTAAAGATGGGTTTGCTTTTAATGGGTTTATCTGTTGGGCGCCCGATAACAAAGCTGTGGTTTTTTCTGCAGCAACCGATTTTACCAGCGCTGCCTTTCTTGACCCTACATCTCAACTATATAAACTTTCTATTAATGGCGGCGATGCTGTACCATTAACAAATGATGGCGATGATTATGGCAGTCCGGCTTTTTCTCCTGGCGGTAAATATCTTTTTTGCCAGGCTTCTGCCAACAACAATAATAAAGTTTACAATCTCCCTAAATTAACAAGATATGACTGGCCATCTTTCTCCAACAAAACTCAGTTAACTGCAAAGCTGGACAGGCCCGTGAACAGTTACGTTGTTACTGCTGATAATAAAATTGTAATGAGCATAGAAGACCAGGCGAATGATAAGATATTAATAATGGATGCTGTAAAGGGAGACACCAAAGAGTTAACAGCAATGCATGGCTCATATACAGCCGTAAGTGTTTCTTCCGATGGAAAAATTATTGTAAGTACTTATGAAAATGCATCAAAGCCTGCTGAAATAGTACGTATCAGCGGCGATACAAAAAATATTTCTTTCTTAACTTCTTTTAATGATGCGGCGTTAGCAGCATTGGACCTGCAGTCGCCGGAAATTTTTTGGTACACCAGCAGCCGTGGTAAAAAAATAAAAAGTATGCTGGTAAGGCCGGCAGGTTTTGATGCATCAAAAAAATACCCGCTGTTTGTTGTAATGCATGGCGGCCCTGCAGGTGCATGGAAAGATAACTGGGGTTATCGCTGGAACTATCATCTATTAGCGTCACCCGGATATGTTGTATTGCTTACAGATTATACAGGCTCTACAGGATATGGAGAAAAATTTTCGCAGGATATACAATTCGATCCTTTAAAAGGCCCTGCCGATGAAATTAATGAAGCGGCAGATGATGCCATCAAACATTTTTCTTTTATTGATGGCTCACGGCAGGCAGCTGGCGGTGGCAGTTATGGAGGCCATTTAGCCAACTGGATGCAGGCTACTACAACACATTATAAATGTTTGATTGCACATGCAGGTATGGTTAACAGCGAGTCGCAATATGCCACCAGCGATTATATGTACGGACGTGAAGTAATGAATGGAGGTGCGCCATGGATGCAGACAGCAGCATGGAAAGAACAGAACCCTATCCGCTTTGCAGCAAAATTTAAAACCCCTGTTTTAATAACCGTTGGTGAAAGAGATTTTCGTGTGCCACTAAATAATTCAATTGAAAACTTTGGAGTATTGCAGCGATTAAAAGTGCCCAGCAAACTCATTGTGTTCCCCGAAGAAAATCACTGGATATTAAAGCCGGAAGACAGCCGCTTTTGGTATAAAGAAGTGCAGGATTGGCTGAAAAAATATTTGTAATAATTTTATTTAGGGCATTCAGGTTTTAGAGAATGTTTGCTCCAGTCATCAAAGCAGTCTATTCTTATTGCCTTGTTATCGTTAAGCGATACACCTACCAAATTCCCCGCTGGGGTATGCCAATTTCTTAACTTAATGACAGTGTCCGCCAGCCTTGCGGCAAATCTTTTGTTGCTGTATTGTCTTGTCACTCTTGAATTTTACATCTATGGCCAGCCTCTTTTAATTTGTTCTCAATCGCATTTCCATCTATGAGTGCCCAATGTTCAATGATTTTATTGTCAAAAAATTTTAAATATCTGAAGCCAATTGCAAAAATCTCTGCACCTGTTGGTTCTAAATTCCGCCAATTGCCAATATGCTTAAGAAGCATTTTTATTTTAAGTATTATTTTATTTTCCTCGCTTACCATTTCCTCAATAATTGTCTTATGTTCAAAGGATTTACCAGTCCCAATTATCCAAAGCTTTAAACCCTCTTTGTTTGGCGGCAAAGTTAATGGCAACGAATGGTCGAAAAAGTTTGGATGGAGATAATTGTCAAGCCTGCCAAATTGATTTTGGTTCCAGATCTCTTCAATGAATTTGGTTGCGGTTTCTTTGTTGTTTGCGTTCATGTTTTTTATTTTATGAACTGCAAAACTCGGAAACATAGATAAAAACTACCTGAGACAAAAGTCACAAAATACGGACTATCCTTTCTTTCTGATACGGCTTAGTGTTTCTCTTGCTACACCTAAATAGGATGAGATTTGAGATAAGCTTATTCGTTGAATTATTTGTGGCTTGTTTGTCTGTAAAAAATGATACCGCCCGGTTGGTGTAAAAAGCTTGAATAAGTTTGTATGTTCTTCTTGTGTTATCAGCAATTGTTCTAAAAGTTTTCTTCCAAATGATTCTATTTCCGGCGACACTTTATAGAGGTTTAAAAGTTCTTCTTTGTCAAATTCATAAATAGTTGCTGTTTCGCCAGCTTGTATCGTGGTGTCGGAAGGAATGGAAGAGCGTAGGCTCTTTAGGTTTGTAGTGAAATTATCTTCAAATGTGAAGTCGGTATTTATGTCAACACCGTCTTTATCAATAAAGGTTCGCAAATACCCTTTTTCAACGAATACAATGTTCCTGCAAATTTGTCCCTGTTTTAAAATGATTTCGCCCTTAAAAATTTGTCGTTTACAAGCAACTGCAAAAAGCTTATCAACACCTGATTGAGTAATTTCTGTCAGGCCAATAATTTTTTTATACAATAAGGTCTTCGTATTGTCTGTCATAGTTTGAGAGGTCAAGTTGCATAGCGCACAACGGTTTGCATTGCCCAAGTTGGGATATTTGAAATTCGTCTGCCCAGCGGCAATGATGCTTAGAAATATTATGATAAAATTATCGAAAAGTTTCTTAGAAAAAGCCGGGCCTCAAACCAAAGCTGATAGCGAGTACTAATTCATTTTGTTTTTTGTATTGTTGAGTTGCGTCAAGCAAATTACCATTCCTTTCAGCTTCATTATGAAACAACGGTTTGAGTTGTATTGTTTCCATATTAAAATGTATAAAATTAAACATGCCTGCAGCACATTCTATTTATAATTTTTAATATCAATTCTTTCATCACAAAAATCATATTCCTGTGTATCGTTACTGCTAACAATAACCAGCCTGCCTTTACAATAATTATTTATAAGATTTTTATACAAAGCAATTCCTTCTTCGTCTAAATTGGTGCATGGCTCGTCCAGTAAAACAACGGCAGCATCACTGAATATTGCCTGTGCCAGTTTCACCCGCTGCTTCATTCCGCTGCTGAAATATCGTATTTGCTTTTGCGCAGCCTCTTCTAAATTAATAATTGAAATTATTTTTTTTGAATCAACAGGAGACAGCCAGCTTTTTAAACTTGAATGAAATTGTAAAAATTCCATTAGCGTCATTTCTTCCACCAATTCCAAATACGGCGCAGCTATAGAAATATTGGCGTAAATTTTTTCTTCTTCTATTTTTTTATCGGCCAAAAAATATTCTATACCTCCTTCATTAAAGGTTGTTGCGCCGGCTATAATTTGTAAGAGTGTTGATTTGCCCGAGCCATTTGGGCCTGTGATGGCATACGATTTTTGAGTGTGAAATTCAAAATCAAGATTACGGAACACCCATTCCCTGTTGAAACGCTTACCAACTTTTGTAAGCCTAATCTTCATTATCAGTTTCTTTAGCAGAAGCTTTTACAATGCCGCGTTTACTGCTCTTTATAAAGTTTACAATTTCATCTCTTTCATTGCCTGCCGAAAATTTGCTTTCAATTAATTCCAGCGCCTGCGAAATATTTAAACCCCTGGTATAAACATGCCTGTAAATTTCAAGTATCTCGTTTATTTGTTCTGATGTAAAGCCACGCCTTTGCAGGCCCACTGAATTTATACCTGCATAGCAAAACGGCACCCTGCCTGTTTTAATATACGGCGGAACATCTTTGGTAACGATGGCATGTGCCGCTGTATAAGTATGCGCCCCTATTTTTACAAACTGCGTAACCCCTGTTGTGCCTCCAATAATGGCATAGTCACTTACCTCTACATGCCCTGCCAGCTGAACGCTGTTGGCAAGTATCACATAATTTCCAAGTATACAGTCATGTGCAATATGTGTGTATGCCATTAAAAGGCAATGTTCTCCAACTACCGTTTTCCATTTATCTTTTGTTCCCCTGTTTACGGTAGCGCACTCTCTTATGGTGGTATAATCGCCAATTTCAACTGTTGTTTCTTCCCCAACAAATTTTAAATCCTGCGGAATAGCGCCAATTACGGCTCCCGGAAAAATGCGGCAGGATTTGCCAATGGTACTTCCTTTATAAATTACTGCATGAGACATAATATGAGTGTCATCACCAATGGTTACGCCATCATCAATAACTGCAAAAGCATCTATTGTAACATTATTTCCAATTTTAGCCGATGGGTGTACCTGTGCAAGTGAACTTATCATATCATTTTTTTACAATCTGTGCTACCAGTATTCCTTCAGCCACTATTTTATCACCAATATACACACTGCCTTTCATGGTTGAAATGCCGCGGCGTACAGGATGAAGTATCTCCATTTTTAAAATGAGTGTATCTCCGGGAACTACTTTTTGCTTGAATTTAAAATTTTCAATCTTAAGAAAATAGGTATCATATTTATCTTCTGTGTCTCTTGGTATTACCAGCAGGCCGCCTGTTTGTGCAAGCGCCTCTACCATCAGCACACCGGGCATAACACAATTACCGGGGAAATGCCCCTGGAAAAAAGGCTCGTTATAAGTAACATTTTTTATGGCCACAATATGTTTATCTGATATCTCAACTACTTTATCTACCATTAAAAACGGGTACCTGTGCGGCAGGGTGTTTTCAATTTTTTGTATGTCCATCACCGGCGGCAGCAGCGGGTCATATTTAGGAATTTCGCTATGGCCAATATTTTTTTTGATGTGGTCTTTAATTTTTTTGGCAAATTTTATATTGGAAGCATGCCCCGGGCGGTTAGCAATAATATGCGCATTAAACGCATACCCAACCAATGCAAGGTCTCCTATCAGATCCAGTAATTTATGCCTGGCAGGCTCATCAGGAAAACGAAGTTTAACGTTGTTTAAAATGGAAACATCATTATTAACGTGCAGGTCAATTTTATTAAACGCTTTGGAAATTGTCATTATCTGTTCTTCCGTTACAGGCTTATCCACTATTACAATTGCATTGTTTATATCGCCTCCTTTAATAAGATTATTTTCCAACAGGTATTCAAGCTCATGAAAAAACGAAAATGTTCTGCTGGGTGCAATATCCTTATTGAATTCATTTATATTTTTAATGGTGGCATGCTGTGTACCCAGTACCGGTGAATTAAAATCAATTAATGTATTAATACGATAGCTATGGTATGGCAAGGCAACCATTTCCACTTTTTTCTCTTCGTCAGAAAATGAAATATTGTCATCAATGGAATAATATATCTTTTCTGCATTTTGTTTTTTAGTACCTGCTTTTTCCAGTGCTTCCACAAATGGCTGTGCACTTCCATCAAGTATGGGTACTTCAGGCCCATCTATTTCAATAAGTAAATTATCAATCTGCATCCCTACCAAAGCGGCCATAAGATGTTCTATAGTGCTTATTCTTGCTCCGGAAGCTTCAATAGTAGTGCTGCGGTTTGTTTCAATTACATTATCAACATCCGCTTTCACAACAGGTTTATCCGGCAGATCTATTCTTTGAAAATTTATTCCTGTATTGGGTTCTGCGGGCTTAAGGGTAAGCACTACAGATTCGCCTGAATGAATTCCTACGCCAGATATAGTTACCTCATCATTAATAGTATGTTGAAAATGCCCCGGGTTAGAGTTGATGTGCTCCATATCCACGAAAGTATGAAAAGAATCGGATTTTGATTAGAGGTCGGGAACAATGAAATGAAAGAATTGTAATAAGATTAAGAAGATATTTTTTCCGCCACGAATTGCTGCATAAGTTGTTCTAATTCCATAATTCTTTTTTCTATATTAGGCAGGTTGCGGCTTAACACCTGGCTGCGTAAAGCGCTGGTATAATCATAAGCGGGTGAGCCGGTAACATATGAATTAGGCGTTTTTATTGATTTGCTTACACCGCTTTGTGCATTTATTTTAGTGCCATCAGCAATTTGTAAATGACCAACAACGCCTGCCTGTCCCCCAATCATAACATTATTGCCAATTTTTGTGCTGCCACTTATGCCCGCCTGGGCTGCAATTACAGTATTGTTACCTACTTCTACATTATGCGCAATTTGTATAAGGTTATCTAATTTAGCCCCTCTTTTTATTAAGGTCGACCCTAATGTGGCCCTGTCTATAGTTGCATTGGCGCCTACTTCTACGTCATCTTCTATAACCACATTGCCAATTTGGGGAACCTTTTTAAAAGTGCCATCCTTTTGTGGGGCAAACCCAAAACCATCGCTGCCGATAATTGTATTGGCATGTACGGTAACCCGCTTACCAATAACACATTCGTGGTAAATTTTTACACCCGGATATAGAATAGTATCCTCATCTATCGTGGTATTATCTCCTAAAAAAACCTGTGGAAATATTTTTACGTTATCGCCTATAATAACATTGTCTCCTACATAGCTGAATGCGCCAATGTATACATTTTCCCCAATTTTAGCAGTAGCAGAAATATATACCGGTTGCTGAATACCATTCAACTGCGCTGTTATCATTTTTTTATAGCTGGCCAAAATAGTGGCAAAGGCTGAATAAGCATCAGGCACACGGATTAACGTGGCATCCAGCTTTTGTTTAATTTCCTGCGAATCGTTTATGATAATTATGGAGGCATCGGTAGTATAAAGATATTCCTCGTATTTAGGGTTGGCCAAAAATGCCAGTTGCCCTTTTTGTGCCTGCTCAATTTTACCAAAGGATGAAACCGGGATGGTATCATCGCCTTCTATGTTTCCATTGATAAGTGATGCTATTTGCGCTGCGTTAAACTGCATTGGAAAGCTTTCGGGTTACAAGATACAAGTTAGCCAACTGTGAAACAATCTTATCTTACATAACAAATGTAAAATTTTTTTACCGTGCCAAATAAAGATTGATTTATTAATGCATTATCTACCCTGGATATATCCTTTACCGTACCATCTTTAAATAAAATATGAATATGCTCATCCAAAGTATTGTATGTTTTATTTTCCGTTTCGCCGGTAAATGTAAGATAAGCTGCTTCTTCTTCCGGGATATTTAACTTTTGAGATACCTCGGTTTTTTTCTTTTGCAATAATTCCGCCGGAACCGGCCGTGAAAAATATTTTACTTTTAAAAGATTGCGGTTGATTATGCCTTTACATAAAAACGATAAAATTTTATCAGGGTGATGTACCCATTGTTTTATAGCATTTAAAAAATCGTAGTCATCTAAATCGCAAAATTCAGTAAGGAATTTTTCTATGCCATGTTGTTTGTAATCATCACTTAAAAAAATATTTAAAGTTGCTGAAGGCGATTCGGCCTTTATGGCTTTAGCCCGTTTAATAATATTCACCATCATTTTTTCGGCACATAAAACTGTTTTATGCAGGTAAACCTGCCAGTACATCAACCGCCTGCTTACTAAAAATTTTTCAATTGAATAAATACCTTTCTCTTCTATCATTAATTCCCCCTTATGCACAGTTAGCATTTTTAAAATGCGGTCATAGGCAATCACTCCTTCATTTACCCCGGTAAAAAAACTGTCTCTCATCAGGTAGTCCATCCGGTCTACATCCAGTTGCCCGCTTACTAATTGATGCAAAAATTTTTTAGGATGCTTATCAGTGAAAATATCAATGGCTATCTGCAACCCGCCGTTCATTTGGTCATTCATGTTTTTCATCAGCAGCAATGAAATTTCTTCGTGTGTCACGCCTTCAATCAATGTGTCTTCTAACGCATGAGAATAAGGACCATGGCCAATATCATGTAAAAGAATTGCTGCTTTTGCGCCCTGCTCTTCTTCTTTGGTTATATCAAAACCTTTACCCTTTAATTCAGTTATTGCCATACACATTAAATGATAGGCACCCAGTGAATGATGCAGCCTTGTATGCACTGCACCGGGATACACAAGCGCTGCCATTGCCATCTGGTGAATGCGGCGTAAACGCTGGTAATAAGGGTGAGAAATAATTTTAAAAATCAGATCATCATCTATAGTGATAAAACCATAAACAGGATCGTTGATTATTTTGCGGTGAGACACGTAGTTAATTAGTTTATTGGTTTATTATTTGGTACTGCACATATAATTTTAATTGTTAAAATATTCAATGCGGTTGTAAAGGTAAATTTTTGGGATTGGAATAAATTACATTTGTGACATAACACACATAAACTGGTAAACAAGTAAACCAATAAACCAAAATGAGTTTAGCAAAAATTTTATGGGTAGATGATGAAATGGAAAGCCTGAAATCCCAGATCATGTTTTTGGAAAATAAAGGATACGAAGTAAAATCATTAAGCAATGGTTTTGATGCTGTTGATTATGTAAAAGATAATGAAGTAGACGTTGTATTGCTGGATGAGAGCATGCCCGGCATTTCCGGTTTGGAAACGCTGCAGAAGATTAAAGAGATAAAATCGCAAACGCCTATTGTTTTAATTACAAAAAACGAAACTGAGAATTTAATGGATGAAGCCATTGGATCGCAGATAACAGATTATTTAATTAAGCCGGTTAATCCAAACCAGGTTTGGCTTTCATTAAAAAAAATAATTGATAACAGGAGACTTGTTGCAGAAAAAACCACTTCTTCTTACCAACAAAGCTTTAGGGAATTATTTATGGCGCTTAGTGATAACCCTGATTATAATGGATGGATGGAAATTTATAAAAGACTGGTTTATTGGGAGCTTGAAATGAAAAAAAGTGATAGCCCTGAAATGCAGGAAGTTTTTCAATCACAAAAACAGGAAGCCAATACCGAGTTTTTTAAATTCATTTCAAAAAATTATTCTTCATGGGTAACCAATGCCGCCGCTGATGCACCGGTTATGAGCAATACCTTAATGAAGTATAAAGTTTTTCCCCACGTGGAAAAGGGAATACCAACTTTTTTTGTGCTGATAGATAACCTGAGACTGGATCAATGGAAAACGATTCAGCCAATTTTTGCAGAAAGCTTCAGGATACAGGAAGAAGAAACATTTTATTCTATTTTACCAACAGCAACGCAATACAGCCGCAATGCAATTTTTGCAGGGTTATTGCCTGTTGATATTGAAAAACAATTCCCGGTTGAATGGAAGAATGATGATGAGGAGGGTGGTAAAAATATGTTTGAAGAAGGATTTTTTAAAGCGCAGTTACAACGGTTAAGAAAAACTGATCTAAAATATTCGTATACAAAGATCACTAACCATCACGATGGGCAAAAGATGGTGGATAATATGCATAATATGATGCAGAATGATCTTAACATTATTGTTTACAATTTTGTTGATATGCTTAGCCATGCACGAACAGAAATGGAAGTGCTTAAAGAACTTGCTGCTGATGAAGTAAGTTACCGCAGCATTACCGCATCATGGTTTGAGCATTCTCCATTGCACCAGGCATTAAAGAAAATTGCCGATAAAAAAATTAACCTTATAGTGGCAACAGATCATGGAAGTGTAAGGGTAAACACGCCAAGCAAGGTTGTTGGCGATAAGCAAACTACGGCCAATCTGAGGTATAAGCATGGAAGAAATTTAAATTATGAAGCAAAAGAAGTGTTGGCGTTCAGGGATCCAAGGCAGGCAGGATTACCGGTTCCCAATGTAAATTCTTCTTTTATTTTTGCAAAACAGGATGGCTATTTATGTTATCCCAATAATTATAATCACTTTGTAAATTACTATCGCAATACCTTTCAGCATGGTGGTATAAGCCTGGAAGAAATGATAATCCCGGTGATAAGAATGACGAGTAAGGTTTGAACATAGATTTACGGAAAAAAAGATAATAGGATTTAGCAATGAAGTACAACCAAAACACATTAAACAAACTTGAAAAGATTTTAGAAGAAGCCGGATATGTTGTTCGCTATGAGAGAGGCTCATTCCAAAGTGGCTATTGCATTCTGGAAGAGAAGAAAGTAGTAGTGCTTAATAAATTTTTAAATGTGGAAGGCAGGATAAATACACTTATCGATCTTATTCCTTCTTTAAATGTTACCTATGAATTGCTCACTGTTGATTCTCAAAAAATGTATGACGGGGTAATGACAAAAGTGAGTAGTGAAAAATAAGTTGCGAGTAAAACCCATTTACAATTGCCGACTTGCAACTGGCACAAAAGTTTTAGCTTTGGCAGGTGAGTTATCCCGATTTAAAAATCACTTTTCTTGGTACCGGCACCAGCAGCGGAGTGCCTATGATTGCCTGTAGTTGCGAGGTTTGCACATCTCCCGATAAAAAAGACAAGCGTTTACGGAGCAGTATTTTAGTGCAAAGCAAAACAACCACGTTGGTTGTTGATACCACCCCTGACTTTCGTTACCAAATGTTACGGGCCGATGTGAAGCATTTGGATGCAGTGGTGTTTACGCATCCGCATAAGGATCATATTGCAGGGCTGGATGATGTAAGAGCTTATAATTTTATTACACATAAGCCAATGGAAATTTTTGCCAACCCTTTAACTGAAGAGGCATTAAGAAGGGAGTTTATGTATGCATTTACTGAAAACAAGTATCCCGGCATTCCTAAATTAAATATTAATGCAATTACTACTGCGCCATTTATGGTAGGGGATATACCAATAATTCCCATTGTTGTTTATCATTTAAATCTGCCTGTATTGGGTTTCAGGTTTGGAAAGTTTACCTATATAACAGATGCCAACCGGATAGAAGAAAATGAAAGGCAGAAAATTAGAGGGAGCGAGGTGATTGTATTGAATGCATTAAGAAAAGAAAAACACATTTCTCATTTTACCCTTGATGAGGCGGTGGCAGTAGCAAATGAGTTAAATATTCCAACGGCATATTTTACACACATGAGCCACCAGATGGGTAAGCATGCTGACGTAAATAAATCACTGCCTGCTAACAGGCAGCTTGCATGGGATGGACTGGAGTTATACCTGTAATCATTCCTGTTTCGGCCTTTACCCGCAATTTTTAACCCCTAAAAAAGGGTGTTTCTCCCGTATTCTGCCCTGGAGGAACATCCTATTTTTCGGATATGTGGAAGCATTTTCTGAAAGATTATTTAAGCTTTACTAAAAAAGAAAGAACAGGAATTATTATTCTCCTTGCATTAATATTAGTATGCTTATTTGCGCCGTTTTTATATCCTTATTTAATTCGCCAGGGTATTTATGATCATTCGCAATTTGATGAAGAGGTTGCTCAATTAAAAATTCAACAGCCTGACAGTTCATCAGCTAAAAAATATTTCAACAAAAATTTTGATGAAAATAATTATAACAATTATTATGAGCCATCTGAAAAAAATTATTATACAAAATCAAAGGCAGCCGTATTTTATTTTGATCCGAATACTGCATCGCAGGATGACTGGAAGCGGTTAGGCGTAAGGGATAAAACCGTTGAAATAATTGAAAAATATTTATCCAAAGGAGGACATTTTTATAAGCCTGGAGATATTGCCAAAATATGGGGATTACATCAAGATGATATTGATCGCTTGCTGCCTTATGTTAGAATTGAAAATAGTAAAAGAGAATATGCAGGCAATGATCGTCCTGATTTTAAAAACGATAATCCATATAAAAAGCCGCCTCTACAAATAGTAGATATTAATGCATCAGACACAACTGCTTTTATTTCTCTGCCCGGTATTGGCAGTAAGCTTGCGCAACGCATCATAACATTTCGTGATAAGCTCGGAGGCTTTTATTCAGTTGAGCAGGTAAAAGAAACCTATGGCTTACCCGATTCAGTTTTTATCAAAATAAAACCAAGGCTTGTTCTTACAAATGCCGTGGTAAAACAAATGAATATTAATACAGCTACACTTGATGAAATGAAATCGCATCCCTATATCAGGTATACTCTTGCCAATGCTTTTTTGCAATACAGAACGCAGCATGGAAATTTTTCTTCCGTTACCGATATTAAAAAGATAATGATTGTTACTGATGAAATCTTTAATAAGGTTTCCCCTTATCTTACAGTAAATTGATAAATTTTCCGTTCAGTTTCACAGGTTATGGCAATGTGATTATCTTGCAGGATTATATTGATTCTATATGGATTTTAAAAAAACAGAACTTACAGAGCAGGTGGCACAAACAGCCAGGGATTTTGCATTGCAAAATATTAAACCACATGTAATGGAATGGGACGAAGCACAAACTTTTCCTGTGGAAGTTTTTAAGGAATTGGGAAAGCTTGGCTTAATGGGTGTTCTTGTTCCGGAAGAATATGGCGGGGCAGGGCTTGGTTATTTTGAATACAATGAGATAATACAGGAAATTGCAAAAGTTTGCGGTTCAATAGGTCTTTCCGTAGCTGCACATAATTCATTATGCAGCGGTCATATATTATCTTTTGGAAATGAGGAGCAAAAGAAAAAATATCTTTCAAAATTGGCTACTGCCGAACACATTGGGGCATGGGGTTTAACAGAACCCAATACAGGAAGTGATGCTGGAAATATGAAATGTGTTGCTGGAAAAGAGGGTAACGATTGGATAATCAATGGAACAAAATCATGGATAACCCATGGCAACAGCAGCGATGTTGCGGTGTTAATCTGCAGAACAGGAGAACCAAGAACAAAGGATAATTCAACTGCATTTATTGTTGAACGGGGAACAGCAGGATTTAGTGCCGGTAAAAAAGAGAATAAGCTGGGGATGAGAGCAAGTGAAACAAGTGAAATGGTATTTGACAACTGCCGCATTCCTGATGAGAACAGGTTAGGAGGGGTTGGAGAAGGTTTTAAGCAGGCAATGAAAGTGCTGGATGGCGGTAGAATATCAATTGCAGCGTTATCTGTAGGGATAGCAAAAGGTGCATACGAAGCATCGGTGCAATATTCAAAAGAAAGGCACCAGTTTGACCAGCCCATTGCCAACTTCCAGGGAATTTCTTTTAAGCTGGCTGATATGGCTACTGAAATAAAAGCAGCAGAACTTTTGATTGCACAATGCTGCGACAAAAAAATGCGTGGCGAAAATATTACCAAAGAATCTGCTATGGCAAAATATTATGCCAGCGAAATTGCTGTAAAAGTTTCTACAGATGCAGTGCAGATTTTTGGCGGCTATGGTTATACAAAAGATTTCCCGGTAGAAAAATTTTACCGTGACAGTAAGCTTTGCACTATTGGCGAGGGCACGAGTGAAATACAAAAAATAATTATTGCAAGAGAAGTATTGAAGTAGTATTCTTCGTCCTACTCCGTATCATACCTGTCAACACTTTCAATACCCGGTAATTTTTTTACGTGGTCTACCAGTTCCTCCAGTTCATCCTTATCATGCACATACACTTTAATATTACCTTCAAACAAACCATCTTTTGCTTCAATAGTAAGAGCGTTAATATTAATCTTTAGCTCCCCGCTTATTAAATTGGTTATTTTATTTATCACGCCAACATCATCAAGCCCGATAATTTTTATGCCGGTAAGAAAAGAGATTTCCTTGTTCTTAACCCACTTTGTTTTTACCACTCTATGTCCATAATTTGATAACAGCCTTGTGGCATTTGGGCAATTGGTCCGGTGAATTTTTAAGCCCTCACCCTGCGTAATAAACCCGAATACATCATCACCGGGGATTGGCTTGCAGCAGTTTGCCAGGGTATACATTATCTTATCACTGCTCTCACCAAAAATAATCAGCTCTGTATCTTTATGTGAAGCTTTTTTCGCATCCATCTTATCCTCTCCCTTTGGATGAGATATAAGAGGCTTCGGCGCAATCAGTTTTTCCCCGGCTACTGTAAATTCTTTCAGCTCTTTTAAATCAATTTTCTTTACAGCGATTTCATACAGGAGGTCAAGGGGAGATGCCAGTTTATAAAAGTTGGCCATCTCTTCCATATTTTGATAACTCATGGAAGCGCCTATTCCATCAAGCTTGCGCTGCAAAATATATTTGCCTTCTTCTGCAATGGTTCGTTTTTCTTCTTTTAAAGAATCTTTTATTTTAGATTTTGCTTTTGTAGTAACTACAAAATTCAGCCATTCACTGTTTGGTTTTTGTTTGGCAGAAGTTATTATCTCTACCTGGTCGCCACTGCGTAATTTATGGCCAATGGGTACCAGCTTATGATTAACTTTTGCACCAATACATTTAACTCCCACAGCAGTATGAACAGCAAAAGCAAAGTCCAGTGCCGATGCGCCAATCGGTAACATCTTTACATCGCCTTTGGGCGTGTACACATAAATTTCTTCTGCTAAAAACGATACTTTAAAGTCCTGTAAAAAATCTATTGAGTTGATATCCTGGCTGGCCAGCACTTCTCTTATCTGGTGAAACCATACGTCAAACCTGCTTTCATCATTCGTGCCTTCTTTATATTTCCAATGGGCAGCCAGTCCTTTCTCCGCAATATCATTCATCCGCTTCGTGCGTATCTGTACTTCTACCCACTTACCATTGGAACCCATAACTGTGGTATGCAATGCTTCATAGCCATTGCTTTTTGGATTGCTTAGCCAGTCTCTTAAACGCTCCGGCGAAGGCGTGTACTCATCTGTTATCATGCTGTACACTTTCCAGCAATCTTCTTTTTCTTTTTCCGGGGCCGAATCTAAAATAACACGAATAGCAAACAGGTCATACACTTCCTCAAAAGCAACTCCTTTCTTTTTCATTTTATTCCAGATGGAATGTATACTTTTCGGCCTTCCATAAATTTCAAAATCAAATCCTCCCTGGTCTAATTTTTCTTTTATTGGCCTGATGAAATCATTGATGTAGCGTGCACGTTCTCTTTTTGTATCATGTAATTTTTGGGCAAGATATTTATAGCTGTCCGGCTCCATAT
>JAQBNL010000022.1 GCA_028288585.1 Chitinophagaceae bacterium
AGTGTATGCCTTCTTTTGATCTTGTAAGTAAAGTTGATCTGCAAACTTTAGACAATGCAGTTAATGTTGTTGAAAAAGAAATTAAGAACAGGTTTGACTTTAAAGGGTCGCATGTTGTAATTGATCTTAATAAAAAGGAGTTTAAACTCAATCTTGAAGCGGAGAGTGAAATGAAATTACAACAGGTAATTGATGTGCTCATAAGCAGAAGTATGAAACAAGGATTGGCAGCTGAAATATATGATCTAAGTAAAGAACCTTTTCAAAGTGGAAAAGTGATGAAAAAAGAAGTGCCTGTAAGAAATGGGATTAAGCAGGAGGATGCTAAAAAAATTGTTAAGCTCATTAAAGATTCCGGACTTAAAGTGCAGGCAGCTATTATGGATGATATTATAAGGATAACAAGTAAGAAGATAGATGACCTCCAGGCTGTGATACAAGCCTCAAAAGGCTGGGATTTAGGTTTGGCGCTGCAGTATATCAATATGAAAAATTGATTCAAATCATTTTGCCCTTAACCTGAAATGTCTTACATTTGCACCTCTAAAAAAGCATGGCAAATTCCATGCGCTAAAAAAATAAAAGTCATGAAAAAAGATTTGCATCCCGGAAATTACAGAATGGTGGTTTTTAAAGATATGAGTAATGGTACTACTTTTTTAAGCCGCTCAACTGCTGCATCAAAAGAAACTATTAAACACGAAGATGGTAATGAATATCCTGTTATTAAATTAGAGATATCAAATACATCCCATCCTTTTTATACAGGTAAGAATGTATTGGTTGATACTGCAGGCCGTATTGATAAATTTAAAAAGCGTTACGAAAAAAGAGAGAACAAGTAACCTCAAATATTTATTTAAGAATTTATATCCCCCTTTTTTGGGGGATTTCTTTTTAAGACAGTAATTCATATTTGCTTTGTAGTTTTAAACCATGAAGATTATTTTGGACGATATAATATGTAAAGAAGATCTGTATCCCTTTACATTAACCCGTTCTGCAGCAGATATCAGGATAGGAATATTAACCATCAGGGAAAGATGGGAAAGGTTGTTGGGTAAAAAAATTCCTATTCTTTCCGAAGTTTCAGAAAAAAAAATCAATCAGAATGTAAAATGCATCCCGGCCAACGTAATTCCTTCGGAAAAATTAGTAAAAGCTTTACAACAAAATAAAACTTTAGATGGCTCAAAATATTACTCCACAAAAATTAATTACCCCTGGCATATTTTTCAAAATAATGACGCTGCCATCAGGGAAGATTTTGATTTGATAACACGGGGAAGAAAATCAAAAAAACTTTCATCTGGCAATAGAGTAATTGGCAAAGATATTTTTCTTGAAGAAGGAGCAACTGTGAATCATAGTATTTTAAATACTTCTGCGGGGCCCATTTATATTGGTAAAAATGCTGAAGTTATGGAAGGATGTATAATACGTGGGCCCTTTGCAATGTGTGAAGGAAGTGTATTAAAAATGGGTACAAAAGTTTACGGCGCTACAACTTTAGGCCCTTATTGTATTGGGGCCGGTGAAATAAAAAATTCCATCCTGTTTGGCTACAGTAACAAAGCTCACGATGGTTATCTGGGAGATTCAGTAATAGGGGAGTGGTGTAATCTTGGCGCAGGTACATCAAACTCAAATATTAAAAACACGGCAGGCGATGTAAAAATCTGGAATGACAATAAGAAGGAATATATTTCTGCCGGACTTAAATGCGGATTGCTGATGGGTGATTACAGCAGGGCCGCTATCAATACATCCTTCAACACCGGAACTGTTGCAGGGGTTGCCTCTAATGTATTTTGCGATGGATTTCCACCAACTTTTATAGAAAGCTTTTCATGGGGAAATAAAAAATATGAATTAGAAAAAGCATTCGATCATATTAATAACTGGAAAAAATTAAAAGGACACTTTCTTTCCGAAGAAGAAAAGAAATTATTATCAGATATTTATCATCAAAAAAAATAAAATGCGTAAACAAATAGCTGCTGCCAACTGGAAAATGAATTTAACACTGGACCAGGGAATAAAACTAACAGGGGAAATTCTATCAGGAAATATAGAATTGCACGATCATCAACAGGTAGTTTTTGGGGTTCCTTTTCCTTATCTTATTGCTGTAAAAGATAAGATAAAGGAGAAGGCAAATTATTTTGTTTCTGCGCAAAATTGTTACTTCCAAAAATCAGGTGCATACACAGGAGAAGTAAGTGCAGAAATACTGAATTCTGTAGGAACTGATTATGTAATTATCGGGCATAGTGAAAGACGGGAATATTTTAATGAGAACCATCAAATGCTGGCAGAAAAAATTAACCTGTGCTTTGAGAATAAACTAAAACCGATTTTCTGCTGCGGCGAACCCTTATCGGTAAGAGAAGCAAATGAACAAAATGATTATGTTGAAACCCAGCTAAAGGAAAGCCTGTTTCATTTAAGTGAACAACAGCTTACAGGATTTGTAATTGCGTACGAACCAATATGGGCAATAGGCACAGGTAAAACAGCATCTTCAGCACAGGCACAGGAAATGCATGCACATATCCGAAATGTAATGGCATCTAAATACAATAACGATGTTGCTGAGAGCATTTCAATTTTGTATGGTGGCAGTGTTAAAGCCAATAATGCAAAAGAAATTTTTAGTGAGAAAGATGTTGATGGAGGACTGGTTGGAGGAGCATCATTAGTAGCCTCAGAATTTCTTACTATAATTCAAAGCTTAAAATAGGTCAACCTGTAACCTGCTCTTCTTTAACGGTAAAGCTAACTTCAGCTGGTTTATAAGCATTCAACTTTTCCAGGTCTAATATTGTCTTGTTTCCTTCTTTTGAACGGTGATACATTGGCTGGAATTTTGCACCAATAATCAATTCTTTAAAAGTATAGGACGTTCTGGCAACAACGTGGCTTGAGAACATATCGTCAAATGCTTTTATAAATACAAGTATTTCGCCTGTAATATCAGAATAGTCTTCCCTGATAAATTTATATAACGGGCTTTCTTCTGTAATGGGATGAACAATCGTCCAGCTTAAAGCAAGTGAGTTTACAACGTTATATTCAAGAGGTAACTGGTAAAATTTATTTACAGTTTTTCCATCTTCTTCTAACATAATACCTAAGCTTACTTTAGCTTCTGCATCAATAAGCGATGTGTTTTTGTAGGGAGCCACCCGAAACATAAGGGCTGTAATATCCTGGTAAGGTGCAATAATAGCATTAGCACTAAAACGTAAGTATGCAGTGGGTTTGGCGAATCTTCCATATAATAAACTGGTGGCCACAGCCAGGCTTAGCCAGCCCATTAAGGCTTCAAAAGAAGCAATAAAACTAACCGGGATACTCGTAGGATTTAATCTTCCATAACCTACAGTTGTAAATGTTTGGCAGCTAAAGAAAAAGGCATCAGCAAAATTTTCAGCCGCTGATAAACCTGGGGTTACCCCGATATACTGTACGCCTGCTAAAAAATAAATAATGGCAAATAAAAAATTAATCCCTACAAAAAAAACAAGAATAATCAGAAAAAATTTCAATCGCGGCAAACCCAATAATGAATGATACCAGCTTATCTTTTCTAAAAATCCCACACCTCTTGTTTCAATATTGGCCCTGCCTTTTTTATTTACAAACCTGCCACCATAATCAGAAGCATTAACACCAAACCCCGTGTTTATCGTTGTTTGAGCCCGTGAGTTAATTTTTCTTAATAAAGCCATAATTAAAACGAAACTATTTTATTATTAATTCGTTTAGATTTGTCTAATGCCAAATATAACAAATTTTGCAGGCGTATATTTTATAAGAACCACTTCATAATGCCAATTGCAAGATTATTTTACCAGGGTATAATATGGAAAGGATTATTTTTCTTGTCTGCCTTTATTTTAAATGTGCTTATTGCAAGGCATTTCCAGGCATCAGTGAGCGGTGAAATATTCTACCTTATCAATCTATATGCGTTTATCATTTTAATCGTTGGCATTAGCCTGGAGTCGTCTATGGGATACTATGTTGCAAAAAATGAAATATCAATAGAAAAACTTGTCAATTTTTCTTTAGTATGGATGTTATTTATAGCAGCCTGCATTTTTCTTTATATGTTATCAATAAAAAACTATTACACAAACAAGATCAATATGCTTGCAATAGCATTTATATGTGGTAACCTTCTTTCTAATTATTGCGCAGGTATTTCTTATGCTAAAAGAAATTTTTTTTTACCTAACGTTATTAACATAAGCATTAACCTTGGCCTGGTACTCTTATTACTTTTGATGGAATTCTTTCAACAGAAAATAATAAGTGATGATGTGTTTATTATAATTTTTTTTAGCTCATTTTTTTTGCAGGGATTAACTTCTTTTATTGCATTAGTGGTTACTTACATAAAAACCCGGCAGTTTACTTTACCCACTAGCATAGAATTAAAAAAACTATTTAGCTATAGTCTGGTTGCCTTTACTGCTAACATTATATTCTTTTTATTGTACAGGATTGATTATTGGTTTGTAAAAATGTATTGTAGCAATGCAGCGCTTGGTAATTATATCCAGGTATCTAAGCTGGCGCAGGTATTTTTTATTTTACCCGGAATACTTGCCGGTACTGTTTTTCCATTAACAGCCGGAGGACAACGGCAATATGTAAATGACATGCTTACAACTATATCGAGACTAATCTTTATGGTCTATATTATTTGCTGTGGAATATTGGCTATTACCGGCTATTGGTTGTTCCCATTTTTGTTTGGCGAAAGTTTTAAAAATATGTATATCCCTTTTTTATTTTTGATACCGGGCATCCTGTCATTATCTACTTTATATACACTTACGGCTTACTATGCAGGAAAAAATAAAATAAGCGTTAATATAAAGGGGGCTTTTATAGCACTGGTATTTATGATAGTGGCAGATATACTCTTTATTCCAAAATATGGTATAAATGCCGCTGCTATAATCAGCAGCATGGGATATATAATTTACCATATTTATGTTCTCAATACTTTTACCAGAGAATATAAGAGGTCTGCCATAAGTTTTTTTAATTTTAGGCTATCTGATATCCAAAAGATTAGAAGCTCAATTTTCAATAAAGCAGGAAAAAAATAATGAGTAGTAATGATATATACATTGATGGCACTTACTTTAAAAATAATCCTGATTGGGGTATAAAAGACGCTACATGGAAAGCAAAAACAATATCTGCATTATTAAAAAAAAATAATATTTCACCTGACGAAATAATTGACGTCGGTTGTGGTGCCGGAGGTATTCTGGAAGCATTGTCTCATGATAAACATCTAAAATTAAAAGGCTACGACATTTCGCCGCAGGCAATTGCATTGGCAAAGAAATTAGAAAATGAAAATTTGGGGTTTTATAACGAAGATATTACGCTTAATAAAAACATTCATACTGATCTGTTGTTGGTGATAGATGTACTCGAACATGTAGATGATTTTTATACTTTCCTTAAAAGGCTGAAATTAATGAGCGAATATTTTGTTTTTCATATTCCTCTTGACCTTTGCTGCAGAACAATTTTAAAACCCCACGTATTGCTGCAGCAAAGAAATGCTGTAGGACATATTCATTATTTTACAAAAGAAATGGTGTTATGGGCTTTAAAAGATAAAGGATATACAATTATAGACTGGGTATATACTAAACCAGTGATTGATGAAGATCCACCGGATAGCTTTAGGAGAAATGTAAAAAAGATATTGCGAAATTTTTCTTTTTCTATCAACAAAGATATTAGCGCTAAATTATGGGGAGGTTATTCAATCATGATATTAGCTAAATAAATTTTGATGAGTAACAATATACTTTGGCTCGCCAGCTGGTACCCGAATGCCCTGTCACCATTTGATGGAGATTTTATTCAACGGCATGCCAAAGCTGCTTCAATAATTAATACCATCACAGTTTTGTTTATTAAAAAAGACGAGGAAGGAATCATCACAAAAAATGTAAAAACAGAAGTTACAACAACAGGCACACTCACAGAAATAATAATTTATTATCATCCCTTTAAATCAGGTATAAAAAAATTTGATCGTTTACTATCCGCTAAAAAATATAATACTATTTATCGCAGAGCTTTAAAAAAGTTTATACATGATAATGGATATCCTTCTTTGGTACATGTGCATGTAGCTATGAAAGCAGGAATGCTGGCACTTTTTTTAAAGAAAAGGTATAGAACAAAATATGTAGTGACCGAACATTGGACAGGATATTTTAAGAATGCCGCTAAAAACATTTATAATAGTGGGTATTTTTTTAAAAGATTGAATAGAGAAATCTTATCGGGGGCATCGTTATTATTACCTGTATCCTATAACCTTGGCAAAGTAATAAACGATATTGTTGAAGTGCCCTTTACAGTAATTCCAAACGTTGTTGATACTAAATTATTTTATTATGTACCAGGGGAACAAAATGTTTTCAGGTTCATACATTTGTCTACTATGAATTATCATAAAAATCCTGAAGGAATAATAGAAGCAGCAAAGCTGTTGTGGGATGAAGGTTTCCAATTTGAACTTGTAATGGCAGGCTGGATAAATTCAGTAATTAAAAACTTTGCTAAAGAGATCTTATTATCTAACCATCAGCTTATTTTCAAAAACGAAATGCCTTATTCAGAAGTTGCTGTTGAGATGCAAAAAAGCTCAGCTTTAATTATGTTCAGCAGAATTGAAAACCTTCCCTGTGTTATTCTGGAAGCACTATGTTGTGGATTACCAGTAATCTCATCTGATGTAGGAGGCATTAAAGAAATAATAAATAATAGCAACGGAATTTTAGTTGACAATGAAAATATACCGGCATTAAAAGAAGCTATGAAAAAAATGATACGTGATTATTCAATATACAATAGGGAATCTATTGCAGAAAAAGCTGCATTAAAATTTAATTATCCTGAAATTGGAAAACAAATATATCAGGTCTACTCTGATATCCAAAGTCCCGGTGCCTAAATAGTGATTGCTATATAGTACTTATGCTTTCTCTTTTCGTTATCTTTGCACCCTGTTATGAAGAACATCAGAAATTTTTGCATTATTGCTCATATTGATCACGGGAAAAGCACACTGGCAGACCGTTTACTGGAATTTACCCATACAATCAGTGATAGGGATATGCAGGCGCAGGTATTGGATGATATGGATCTTGAAAGAGAGAAAGGTATCACCATTAAAAGCCATGCCATCCAGATAAACTATAAATGGAAAGGACAGGAATATGTTTTGAATTTAATCGATACTCCCGGCCACGTGGATTTTAGTTACGAGGTAAGCCGTGCTTTGGCTGCCTGTGAAGGAGCGTTATTGCTAGTGGATGCTACACAGGGAATACAGGCGCAAACAATTTCAAATTTATATCTCGCCATTGATAATGATCTCGAAATAATTCCGGTGATTAACAAAATAGATATGGATGGCGCAATGATTCCTGAAGTAACAGACCAGATTGTAGAATTAGTTGGCTGCAAGCCGGAAGATATTTTATTGGCCAGCGGAAAAAGCGGTATCGGTATTGAAGAAATATTAACGGCAATTATTGAGCGAATACCAGCGCCAACAGGTGATATAAATGCTCCGCTGCAGGCATTAATATTTGACAGCGTATATAATTCTTTCCGCGGTATTATTGTTTACTATCGTGTGTTTAACGGCACACTTAAAAAAGGCGATAAAATTAAATTCTCCCATACTGGCCTGGAATATGGCGCTGATGAAGTTGGTATTTTAAAGTTGGGAATGGAGGCAAAGAATGAAGTAAGAGCCGGTGATGTGGGTTATATAATTACCGGTATAAAAAATGCAAAAGAAGTAAAAGTAGGCGATACCATTACTACAACAGTAAACCCCAGTAAGGAATCTATCAAAGGCTTTGAAGATGTAAAACCCATGGTATTTGCCGGAATTTTTCCTGTAGAAACAGATGCATTTGAAGAGTTAAGAGACTGCATGGACAAACTACAGCTGAATGATGCATCACTAACTTTTGAGTTGGAAACATCACAGGCATTGGGCTTTGGTTTCCGTTGCGGGTTTTTAGGAATGCTCCACATGGAAATAATACAGGAAAGGCTGGAAAGGGAATTCAATCAAACCGTTATTACAACTGTACCCAACGTTAGCTTTATTGCATATACAACCAGGGGCGAAAAAATAATGGTCAACAATCCTTCTCAAATGCCCGACCCAAGCCGCATTGAAAAGATAGAAGAGCCATTTATCAAAGCACAGATAATCACAACATCCGATTACATTGGTAATATTATGACGCTTTGCATTAACAAGAGAGGCATCTTAACTCACCAATCATACTTAACGCCAACAAGAGTAGAAATTACTTTTGAAATGCCGTTGACTGAAATTGTTTTTGATTTTTACGACAGGTTAAAAAGTTTGACCCGTGGATATGCTTCTTTCGATTATCATCCCATTGGCTGGCGTGAAAGTGATATAGTGAAAATGGATATTTTATTGAATGGCGATAAAGTGGATGCATTGAGTGCGCTCATACATCGCAGCCGCTCACAGGAATTTGGCCGCAAGCTTTGCGAAAAATTAAAAGAGTTGGTACCCCGCCAGCAGTTCCAGATTGCCATACAAGCTGCTATAGGAGCCAAGGTTGTTGCCCGTGAAACTATCAGTGCTATGCGTAAAGATGTTACTGCAAAATGCTATGGCGGAGATATAAGCCGCAAAAGAAAACTCCTGGAAAAACAAAAAGAAGGAAAGAAGCGGATGAAACAAATAGGCAATGTTGAAGTGCCGCAGGAAGCTTTTTTAGCAGTTTTAAAACTGGATGATTAAAATATTTTTATAGCCGGGTGCAAATCTTTTGGCAGCATCGTTGTGTCACTCACTTCATCTGCATACCTTTAATCAACAAATAAACAATTATGACTGACCTCTCTTTAAATAAAGACATGAACCTTGAAGTAACGGCAAGGTTTATCGGTAAAGGACATGATAGTGCTCTTACAGATGCTTATACTGTTCGGCTCTATGATAAAGATATCTTTGAAGATGATTTTTTAGGCGAGACCAGACTTGATGAAAATGGTGTAGCGAAAATATCTTTTACCCATGATGCATTTGCGGATCCTTTAAACCTTGATGATAAACCCGATTTTTATTTCGTTGTTTATAAACATAAGCAGGAGATATTTAAAACAAAAGTTTTAGAGAACCTCGATATTGAAACAATAGAGAAATTTAAAATGGGAGAAGGAGAGGTTATCGATCTGGGAACTTTCCTGGTGGACGGATAATTATGGTTTCTTTTTTACTTTAACCTTGGATGGTGTTGTTTTAGTTTTAGTTTCTGTTTTTACCGGCTTGTCTTCATCATTTTCATCATTAACCATCCCGTTATTTTTTAATTTGCTTTGATCAATATCGCCATTGGCATCTCTTATAGGATTCGGAATGGGCTCATCACCTTCTTTTAACTTTTGTGTAAATACCTTATCAATATGTACCCATTTGCCATCTTTCCATTTTAATCCTTCATAATCACCATCACCTATATAAGTGTATTTCTTTTGTGTTTCTTCTGTCTCTGATACCAGGTGTTCGTAAATGATAATATCCTGGTCATCATCGTATACAAGCCGGGGACTCGCATTCTTCTTGTATTCTAAAATTAACCTGGCAGGATTTTGTTTTAAGGAAGCATTATCAGAAAAATTAAAATAAAAACCTCCAAATATTGGCTGATCATTTTCAAAAGATAAAACCTCTATAATCTTTTTATTACTGCGGATATTATTTTCATCATAGCCCAGCAGCGTATAATAATTTTTACCGCCAGCCTGTGTCTGGATTAATTTATAATATACAGCGCCCATCCAGCCAAAATTATTTCCTATAGTATCAGCCATCTTATTGGTAACATCCGATTTATCGATCAGTGGAAACAATTTTAATGAGCCATCAGCAGTTCTCATTTGAATAGCGCCATGCTGGCGTACCACATTATCATTAATAACCATCTGCCACGTAAATATTTTAAAGGAACTGTCAGGTGGCGAAAGCCTGGAAATGGTTAACAAAGAATCGAAAGAATAATGAAATGAGTTTTTAACTTTCAATGCCCTTACAAAAATTTTAGTGAATTCACTGTCTGCTAAAAAACGGTCTCCCGCGGTTCTTCCCTGTATTATTTTTAATGACAAGACCTTTAATGAATCTTCTTTTTTCTGTAATATTTTAAGATCCGGCGACGTGATCCTTTGTGCAGAAACAAGAGTATTAAAAAATAAGAAGATCAGGCAGAAGGCGGGCTTATTCATTCAGGCAAAAACTTTGAACAAAAGAAACACAATTTGAACAACTTTATTGCCGCAATATAAAATTTAACGATAACTTATAACGCTTTGGCAACAGCTAAAAGATCGGGGAATACAATGTCTACCATTGGGTGCTGAACCCCAAGGTGCGGATGAGTGGAAGGTATAAATATATTTATAGCCGTACCAAGGTTTCTGCCAAATTCCATATCGCTTATAGTATTACCTATCATTACACTCCTGGAGAAATCAACTTCAGGAAATTCACTTTTTGCCTGTAAACCCATGCCAGGGTTAGGTTTCCGGTTTTGACTTGCGTCATCCAGGTCACAACAAAAATAAACTTTGGTAATTTTTCCTCCTGCAGTAGCCACTTCCTCAAGCAAATTTTTATGTATCAGTTTAAGGTCTTCTAATTTAGTAAGTCCTTTTGCAACACCACGCTGGTTAGTAATAATAAAAATATTACCGAACCTTTCTGTAAATTTTTTTATCGCTTCCTTAGTGCCGGGAAAGAATTTAAACTCATCCCACGTATTAATATAGTCCATGTGCTTTTCATTATTTATCACACCATCACGATCTAAAAATAATGTCCAGCTTTTGTCTATGCTTTTCAAATCAATCATAACTTACGCAAGTCTTTCCTTCAGGGGGAGATTTAGAGGGGGTTAAAATATTGTTCTTCTGTCAATTGGCAAATGATGTGTCCCAGCATAATATGGCTTTCCTGTATACGTGGTGTATCATCACTGGGAACATTTATTAAATAATCTGCAAGCTTTTTTAATTTGCCGCCACTTTCGCCTGTAAACGCAATGGTGATCATTTCCTTTTCTTTAGCGGCCTCAAAAGCATTTAAAATATTTTTACTGTTGCCTGATGTACTTAAACCTACCAGCACATCACCTTTATTACCGATGCCTTTTACCAGTCTTGAATAAATAACATCGTACCCATAGTCATTTCCAATTGCAGTAATATAGGAAGTATTACAATGCAAAGCTTCTGCAGGAAGTGCATCCCTGTCAGTATAAAACCTTCCGGTTAGTTCTGCTGCTAAATGCTGGGCATCTGCGGCGCTTCCTCCATTACCACAAAATAAAACCTTGTTACCATTTTTAAATGCAGTAACCAAAATATAGGAACAGTCTTTTACTGTTTGCAATATTTTATCATCTGACAGGATGTTATTTATTACATCTACTGAAGCCTGGATTATATTTTTAATTTTTTCCATCAGGTTATTTTATCTGCAAGAGTAATGATAGCCTGTACCATATTGTCCCAGCTATATTTTTTTTTCTCTTCACGAAGGTGAGGCAAAAAATAATTATCACCTAATTGAAAAAACTCGATGATTTTATTGGCAATATCCTTTGCATCCGGTTCAGCAATAAGACCAATTTTCCCCGGAACCATGTCAGGCAATCCACCGACATTGGTAACTATCATAGGTTTTTCGAAATGATAGGCTAGGGGAGTAACCCCGCTTTGCGTTGCATGGCGGTAAGGCTGAACAACACAATCTGCAGCACAGAGATAATATTTTACTTCACTATCGGGAATGAAATCTGTATGTAAAATAAGCCAGTCTCTTATTCCCAGTTTATTAATTAACTGTTCATATATTTTCCTGTCATCATAAAATTCACCAGCCACCAATAATTTAACCTGTTGATTTTGATCTTTTAAAATTTTCATTGCTTCCAGCAAAATATCGAGTCCTTTATATTTTCTAATAAAACCAAAGAACAAAATTATTTTTTCATCTAAACCAATTCCCAATTTTTCTCTTGCTTCATCTTTACTTACTATTTCACCAAAATTATCATACAAAGGATGAGGAATAAATTGCGAAGGCTTATTCATCACAAATTGTTGCAGGTCCCTTAAAACATTTTTACTCATCGTTATAAATGCATCCACAGGCTTTACAAAATACTTTGTGAAAAGCGTATCGCCGGGCCGCTTCTCGTGGGGAATAATATTATCAGCAATACAAACAACTTTAGTGTGTTTATTTTTTTTTGCTCTTCGCAAAATAGTGCCGAAGCAGGGGCCCATAAACGGGAGCCAGTATCTTACAATAATAATATCAGGCTTTATCTTTCTTAATTCATTACCAACTTTTATCCAGTTAAAAGGATTAATTGAGTTGATGGAAACTTTTATTTTTAGGTCAGCCGGTGGCAGTTCATTGGAATATTGAGTTGTGCCCGGGAATAAAATTTTGGGGTATTGAAGAGAAAAAGTATAAATAGTGGTATCAAAGCCCTGTGCCATAAACTCTCTTGCAAGCCGCTCATTAAAAGAAGCAATACCGCCACCGCGTAACGGGTATGCAGAGCCTATGAGGATGATTTTTTTTGGCTGGCTCATGAAGAATATTAAGCGTTGAATCCTGTCTTTTCTTCTATAAGATAATAATTTCTGTCCCCGGCATTGCGGGAAACCAATTCCCCGAGAAAGCCCGCCAGGAAAAGCTGCGTACCGATTATCATTGCGAGCATGGCAAAGAAAAATAAGGGCCGCTGCGTGAACCCTGTTTGATCAAAGAAAAATTTTGAAATGCCAAGATAAAGGGATACGCCGAAACCGAATAAAAAAGCAATGGTTCCCCAAAGTCCGAAAAAGTGCATTGGGTTTTTCCTGAATTTTCCAACAAAAACAATGGAAGCAAGATCTAAAAATCCATTAATAAATCTTCTCCATCCAAATTTTGTTTTACCATATTTACGTGGATGATGCTGAACTACTTTCTCACCGAATTTTTTAAAGCCGGCCCACTTGGCAAGCAAAGGGATGTAGCGATGCATCTCACCATACACCTCAATGCTCTTCACAACTTTTTTCCTGTATGATTTTAGTCCGCAATTAAAGTCATGCAAATAAATTCCTGATGCTTTCCTGGTAGCGGCGTTAAAAAGTTTTGAAGGAATATTTTTACTTAGCTTATTATCATATCTTTTTTTCTTCCAGCCACTAACAATATCAAATCCATTTTCAAGGGTCATTTTCCTTAATTCCGGTATTTCATCGGGGCTATCCTGCAAATCGGCATCCATCGTTATCACCACATCTCCCTGCGATGCTTTAAAGCCTTCATTTAATGCTGCGCTTTTACCATAATTGCGCTGGAACTTTATTCCTTTGATGTTTGGATTTTGCTTTCTTAATTCCTCAATTATTTTCCATGAATTATCTGTGCTGCCATCATCTACCATTATTATCTCGTAGCTGTAATTGTTTTCGAGCATTACTTTTTCTATCCATGCAGATAGTTCGGGTAACGATTCAGCTTCATCAAGAAGAGGGATGATAATTGAGAGATCCATTTATATTAATTTAAATCCTGAAAGGGCTGTGGGTGTTTTTTAGTAATGGCAGCTCCAATTAAAGAAGCTATAGCGCCGGTAATAAGATAGAATAACAATATTCCGCCAACCATTCCGATCATGAAAAAGCGTTTCGTCATTTCAATTCCTTTCTCCATATTATCTTCAGAAATATTTTTGTTTGATTGCATCTGTTTTCTTGCTGCGTCTAATGCCTGTTCTTTAAATTCAGGAAATACGGAAATAAAAATCACTGAATAAGCGATCATGATGATAGTTACCAATGCCGAAATTTTAAATCCATGCGCAAAATAATTTCCAAATGTAGAGTTGTAATTTATTTGTTTTCCATATTGGGAAATGGCTATTACTACTCCTGTAATAAAAATAATATAGGACAGCCATTTTAACGAACTATCAACAGCCATTCCAGAAAATGTCATTCCTAAGGTAATAGCAATCATTACCAGGCCTATCACAAATCCCTTCGTAATGGTAGATGTAATCTTCTGTTCCATATTAATTAATTTATTTCATTCAAAAATAGCCTGTCTCCGTTAATAATCCCAAACGATTTTCCTTTCAGCTTTTTTCCTATGTACGGCGTATTACGTGACCTGGAATAAATATTCTTCTCATTAAAAATATATTCGGCTGCAGGATCAAATAAAGTAAGATTTGCTTTAGCGCCTGGTGCAATTTGCGGCAGGTTAATGTTGAATATTTTCCTGATATTTTCAGTCTGCATATTTATAAAATCATTGCTGTCAATTCCACAAATTCCTGCAACCCCAAACACACTTTCTAAACCTGTCATTCCATATTTTGCATATTCAAATTCGCAGGTCTTATCATCCCAGTGTTGCGGCTGATGGTGCGATGCAATAAAATCTATTATGCCACTTTTAATTGCTTTGCGCAAAGCAAGCATATCATCTTTCGTTCTTAATGGAGGATTAACTTTTAAATTAGTATCATACTCTTTCATATCCTCATCATTAAAAAATAAATGATATGGCGTAACTGAGCAGCTAACCTGTAAACCATCTTTTTTCGCTTTTGAAATTATCTCTAATGATCGTTTTGTTGAAATGCCGGTAAAATGAATTTTTGAACCGGTATATTTTACAAGTTCAATATCCCTGGCAATTAATATTTCTTCAGATATGGCAGGCTTACCGGGCAGGCCTAATTGAATTGAAAAAATTCCTTCATTCATCAATCCATTTGTTGCAATGTTTTTATCATCAGGTAGCTGGATAATAGTTCCATCAATTGCTTTAATATATTCCAAAGCTTTAAGCATGATACCCGAAGATTGTAAAGAGCTAATGCCATCAGAAAAAGCAATAGCTCCTGAATTTCGCATATCATACATCTCACCCAGATCTTTTCCCTCTGCATTTTTTGTTATGGCCCCAATGGGATGAATTGTAACAGGTAAATTTTTGCTTCGCTGAACAATATATTCTACCTGGGATTTATTGTGCACAGGAGGGTTGGTATTGGGAATAAGCATCACTTCAGTGTATCCCCCTGCCGCGGCCGCTTTACTACCGGTTTCTAAAGTTTCTTTATGTTCGTTGCCGGGGTCGCAAAAATTAGCAAAACAATCCATCCACCCTACAGATACGTGAAGATTTTTGTGTTGTATAATTGTATCTGCTGAAGAATTTATATTCTTTTCAATTTGGACGATAACACCATTGTCAATTAAAATATCGGTGGGCTTTGTGTTGGGAGAAGATGAACTAATAATTACATCCTTAAGTAAAACCTTCATTAGGTTTATAAAAATTTGATTGCGCTAAGATAATGGAAATAATTAAAGGTAGCCCGGGGTGAAAAATGAGGTAGTGTATCAGTTTCCGATTTAATGAGTTACGGATTACACAGATTCCGATAGTATATCAGTGAAAATCTGTAATCAATGGCAAAAGATTTTCAACATTCACTGGCCACCTGCGCCTGGGTGAGAATTTTATTTTCCCTCATCGATCTTATTTTTTCTCCAACTTGCTTTATTCCATTTTTATTCCTGGCATATCTGCGCACTCTTTTTGTTTTAGGAAACATGTAAAATTGTAAATATTTTTTTAGTAAAATCAATTCAAAAAGGATGTGCAACTTTTGATAGCACACGGGAAAGGTTGCCTTGGTAATGACCAGTCTCAAAAAAAAGAAAAAACTTTATTTATTGCATCCTTATCTTTTTTATCAGGCTAACATTGCAATACAAGAAACCGGCTAATAATTATTTTCTGTTCCTGCATACACCTCACCGGCGATTTTTAAAGAACTTTTAAATTTTCGCCAGGTTCATCAAAAATCCGAGTGAAAAATATTTTAGAAATTCTTTTGTTTATTTTTGATTTGCCACCCTGAGATACTCTTAAATCACGCAATGAAATTATCCGATAACGATATGGACTATATTTCCGGGTTAAAAAGCGGAAGTGAAAAGGCGCTGAATGCGGCCTTCACTCAATTTTATCGGCCGTTGGTTTATTTTGCAATACGAATAATAAAAGACAAGGAGGAAGCGGAAGATATTGTTGTGTCAACTTTCTCAAAACTATGGGACCGAAGAGAAAATTTAGACAATTTGCCAAAAGTAAAAGGCTTTTTATACCTCACTACACGTAATGCCTGTATCGATTTTGTGAGAAAAACGAAAAAAAATAATGAACTGCAAAAGGATCTTCTCTATTTAATTAAGCCTGAAGCCGGAGACGATTTTGAAGAAATCCGTGCCGAATTGCTGGGAGATATATTTAAAGAAATTGAAAAGCTACCTTCCCTATGCCGGCAGGTATTTGAGTTAAGCGTGTTCAAGGGCCTGAAATCAAAAGAGATTTCAGAACGGATGCACATTTCAGTCAGCAATGTCACTTCCCAAAAATCAAGAGCTGTACAATTACTAAGAACGACGATTCTTAAAAAAATATTGAGTATTCTTTTATTATTTCTTTTGACAAAACAATAATCCCTGCGTTATATTAAATACAGAGCCGGATTTTAAATGTATATTATGAAGGAAGAGAACCAATTTGAGATCAAGGGAATGATACTTAAATATTTGCGAAATGAACTGGACGCCAACGAAAAAAGGATACTGGATGAATGGATACATAGCTCATCTGAAAACGGGCAATTCTTTCAGGAATTTACAGATGAAAGAACATTAAAAAAAGAGCTTACAATATTTCAAGATATTGCAATAGAGGCAGGAAGAAAAAAGTTATATAAAAAAATGGAATGGGATAGTAAAATCAGGCCCATGAATAGTTGGCTAAGATATGCTGTGGCGGCTTCTGTACTTCTGCTTCTTTCAACCGGTGCTTATTTCGTGTTCTTTAATAAAGAGCAAAAGCAAGCTAAGACAGAAATTGCAAAAGATGTTGAAGCACCAAAAGCAACTAAGGCTATAATTACTTTGGGTAATGGGAAGCAGATATTACTGGACAGTGTTAATAGTGGAACACTGGCCACCCAGGGTAATGTTAATATAGTTAAAACTGCCGACGGAAAAATTATATACAGTGGTACTACAGATGAAATGGTTTCTAACACACTTACCAATCCCCGCGGCAGTAACGTCGTTGATATGACATTAGCTGATGGAAGCCATGTATGGTTGAATTCCGGATCTTCTGTTACGTATCCAGTGGCATTTGCGGGCAATGAAAGAAAAGTACAGATAACAGGTGAAGCTTATTTTGAAGTTACTCACAATGCAGCAATGCCTTTTGTAGTAGAAAAAAATGATGTTAGTGTACACGTGCTAGGAACACATTTTAATGTAAATACTTATGATGATGAATCTGTAATAAAAGTTACATTGATTGAAGGTTCTGTAAAAGTAAGTAGAGCGAATATTAGCAGACTGTTAAAACCAGGCCAGCAGGCGCAACTAAATAACAAAGAAATTAAAATTGAAGATACAAATATTGAAGAGGTGATGGCATGGAAAAACGGTTTGTTTTCTTTTAACAAGGCAAACATTCAAACCGTATTGCGGCAGTTGGGTCGGTGGTATGATGTTGATGTAGTTTTTGAAGGAAAAGTTCCTGCTCAGTTATTTGGAGGTGAAATACAAAGAAATATACAGCTATCAAAAGTGCTTGAAAGTCTGGAAAAAAACGGAGTGCGCTTTAGGATAGAAAATAAGAAGATAGTTGTATTGAAATGATGAATTAACTACCTGAAATAAGATTGTAATTAACTTAAATAAAACCGGGCAATGCTTGCAACACTACCCGGCGAAAAATTTGGGTTAACCCAATTATAACAAAGTCCTCGAAGACTGCTTATTGTTTAACCCAAACTAAAAAAACAAAGTTATGCTTTTAAAGGTTTATTACCCGCCAGGCCCGGGATTAACAAAAATGCTGCGTGTTGTGAAATTTACCGCTATTATCTTACTCACTACCTGCCTTCATATCAGTGCGAAAACTGTTTCTCAGACCGTAACTCTTTCTGAAAAAAATGCGCCTCTTGAAAAAGTTTTTTCTGAAATTAAAAAACAAACAGGGTATGTATTCTTTTATAGCTATGATGCATTACAAGAGGCAAAGAAAATTACGATTGATATTAAGAATGCAGACCTCAGAGATGCATTAAAGCTTTGCTTAAAGGATCAGCCACTAAGTTTCACTATTGAAAATAAAACTGTGTTCATTGTTAAATCATTAACCCAGGTACTTCAGTCCGATAACACTCACTCCCTCCTTAATTTTTTTCCTCCCATCGATATCCATGGCAAGGTCGTTAACGAAAAAGGTGAACCTGTTGCAGGTGTAACAGTATTAGTTAAAGGCGCAAAAAATGCAACAGCTACTGATATTAATGGAGACTTTACCATAACCAATGTTGATGCAAACGCTGTACTTGTATTTAGTGGTACTAATATTGAAACGTTTGAACAAAAAATAAATGGAAATACCAGTTTTAATCTGACTGCAAAAATAAAAGTAACCAGCATGCAGGATGTAGTGGTAAACAAAGGCTACTATACCGAAAAACAAATGGTATCTGTAGGTAATGTAGGCCATGTATCCGCAAAAGATATAGAAAGTCAGCCCCTTAATAATCCTTTACTTGCCTTACAAGGCCGGGTTCCAGGCGTTATTGTTACGCAAACAACGGGCCTGCCTGGTTCAGCCGTAACAATACTTATCCGGGGAAAAGGTTCTATTCAGTCCAGTACAAATCCGTTATATATCATCGATGGAGTGCCTTATGATCCCAACACGGTTTCTACACTTTTAAGCACCGGCGAAAGTGCTTTGATCAGTATCAATCCTGCTGATATAGAAAGTATAGAAGTACTGAAAGATGCAGAAGCAACTGCTATTTATGGATCGCGTGGTGCCAATGGTGTTATACTCATCAGCACCAAAAAAGCAAAATCAGGAAAAACAACGTTAAGCATAAATGTGCAGAGCGGTATCAGTGAAGTGGCACGCAAAGCAGATTTAATGAATGCTCAACAATACATTCAACTCAGAAAAGATGCTTTTGCAAATGATAATGTTACACCCACTGTGGCAACGGCCCCGGATATCCTTGTATGGGATGCTTCGAAAAGTGTTGACTGGCAAGACATGCTTTTTGGCAATACGGCCTACTTTACTGATGCGCAGGTAAGCGTGTCAGGAGGTACTCCTTTAGCACGCATATTGTTCAATACAGGTTATCACAAAGAGACGACTATTTATGCGCCAAACGATTTCGGAATGAAGCGGTTCTCAACACACTTGAACGCAGACCTGAACTCGCAGGATATGAAGTTTAACATCAATACCTCGGTAAGCTTTTCTGTTAATACAACCGATGTTCCTATTTCAAATAATGCCAGCTCCGCATTCAGCATGCCACCTCATTTTCCATATTTAAATCCTGATGGCACACCTAACTGGAATTCAGGTATTGTTTATCCATTGGCGTTTCTCGAAGCATCTTCACAAAGCAGGAGTCATACCCTTATTGGCAATTCTGCATTACGATATCGTATTCTTCCGGGTCTTGAGATAAAAACAAACTTTGGATATACCCGCAGAACATCTGATCAGCAAACATTGACTCCTTTGAAATCACTGAATCCTGCTAATGGCGTGCCTTCATCACGATTCTCCGACAATACTATTGAAAGCTATATTATTGAACCACAGTTAGATTATAAATACAATATCGGGAAAAGCCAATTTGCCGCTTTGGTGGGTGGTACATTACAACAAACCCGCACCGAGGCACAGTCCCTCAATGCCACAGGTTTTAGTAGCGATGCTTTACTTTCCAACCCGGCAGCGGCAGGCTCGGTTATTGTTTCAAGTTACCCATCTACGCATTACCGCTACAATTCAGTATTTGGCCGTTTGAGTTATAACTGGAATAAAAAATATATTGCGAATGTGACATTTCGCCGCGATGGTTCTTCGAGATTTGGTCCCGGTAAAAAATTTGGAAATTTTGGTGCCGTAGGCGCAGGATGGATTTTTTCGGATGAATCGTTCATAAAAAATGCTATTCCATTTCTGAGCTTTGGTAAATTGAGAGGCAGTTACGGAATTACAGGTAACGATCAGATCCAGGATTATGGTTATTTAGCCGCCTACTCATCCGGACTCGGTTACCAGGGAATTGGCAGTCTGCAGCCTGCAAGGATTGTCAACGACGAGTATGGATGGGAAGAAAACAGGAAAATGGAAGTGACGGCAGAGCTGGGTTTTTTAAAGGACCGTATTACACTCAATACAACCTATTACAGGAACCGCTCTTCCAACTCACTGATATTTGCGCCACTCCCGAACACTTCGGGATTCGCCAGCTACCAGGCAAATTTTCCCGCACTTATTCAAAACAAAGGCTGGGAATTTTTATTGAACACGGTAAATATTACTAACAACGATTTCAGGTGGGAAACTTCTTTCAACATCAGTTTTAACAGGAATAAACTGGTAAGCTTTCCCAATATACAAAAAACTGCTTACGGAACCCTCCTGGCAGTCGGGTCATCCCTTTACCGCGGAAGAACGCTTCATTTTTTGGGAGTGGACTCACAAACGGGACTGGCCCAGTTTGAAGATCTTAATGGCGATGGGGTGATAAGTTTTTTCGGAACAAGTAATGACTTGAAGTTTAGAGATGATGATATGAATAATTATTATGGGGGCCTCGAGAATAATATTTCGTATAAAAATTTCCGCCTCGACTTTTTATTTGAATTTGTAAAACGTGTTGCCAATAATTCTCCTGTGAATAATGTTGTTCCCGGAACTCTTAATAATAACCAGAATGCGCTATTGCTAGATTATTGGAAAAAGCCAGGGGATATCACCAACACCCCAAGACCGAGTACTACAGCTGGTTCGCCCGGGTATACTTCTTATTCAAACTGGCTACTATCCGATGCCCTGTATGGAGATGCATCTTACATCAAGCTGAAGAATGTATCACTGACTTACAACGTATCCACCGAAAAGCTCAAAAAATTTAAGTTGAACAAACTCGAGATATTTGCAAGAACGCAAAATGTTTTTAGTATCACTGCTTACAAAGTTATTGATCCCGAAACCGGCAATATTTTAGTCCCGCCTTCAAGAGTGATCACCGCAGGTATTAATTGTCAATTCTAAAAATTACAACATGTCAACTAAAATAAATATGAATCGTTACAGCCTGATCTTGTTATGCGCAATTATTTTTTTAAGTTCCTGTAAAAAATACCTGGAAGTAGATGGTCCACGCGACCAGATTCTTATTGAAGATGCTTTTATTGATGATAAAACTGCTGATGCTACTGCAACCGGTATGTACACCAAGTTGATCGGTAATATTAGTACGCTGATGCGTAACAGCAGCATGACTGCAGATGCGATAATCGACCGTTTTAACTCTGTTGGAAACCAACCCATGGTAAATAACGCGTTAAAGGCAGATGATGTGAATGTCAATGCAGCGTGGATAAATCTGTACCAGGTAGTGTATGCATCAAATGCGATTTTACAGGGGCTGGAATCAGCAGCTGGGGTGTCTGATGCTAAGAAACAACAATTACGTGGCGAAGCAAGATTTACGAGAGCTTTCGCTCATTTTATGCTGGTCAATTTCTGGGGCCGCGTTCCCTATTTAAAAACCATTGATGTGAAAATAACGTCGATGGTTTCGCGAATGTCGATAGACGAAGTGTATACCCAGATCATTGACGATTTGAAACAGGCGCAAACCTTGTTGCCGGTTAACTACCCCACAAGTGGCCGGGCCAGGCCAAACCAGGCTGTGGCAACAGCTTTACTCGCATCGGCTTACCTGTATAAGCAGGATTGGGCGAATGCGGAAATAGAATCTTCAAAGATCATTAGCAATACTGCTTATTCGTTGCCGACTGATCTCAATAGTGTTTTTCTGCGTACGAGCACTGAAACGATCTGGCAATTGAACACGGTGAATGGTTTTACAGCAGATGGAGCGGCTTATGTGGTAGCATCCGGTGCGCCACTTTATATTTTCCGCAATGAACTTATAAATGCATTTGAGCCGAATGATAAGCGAAAAACAAATTGGATACAAACGGTTACAGTATCAGGAGTAACTTATTATTCACCCTATAAGTATAAGGCCCGGGCGCTGATTACAACTCCTCCGGTTCCTCCTGCAGAGGATTTTGTGATTTTCCGGCTCGCAGAACAATACCTTATAAGAGCCGAAGCAAGAGCAAAACAGGATAATCTTCCCGGCGCTATTAAGGACCTTGATACGATAAGGTCAAGAGCAGGCTTGCCTGCTACTAATCCCGGCATTATAAAAACTGATCTTTTACTGGCCATAGAAAAGGAGAGAAGAGTAGAACTCATGGCGGAAATGTATCATCGCTGGTTTGATCTGAAAAGGACCAACCGGGCAGATGCCTTGCTCGGCGCACTGAAGCCAACCTGGGTGACTACTGCGGTTTTGTACCCGATACCTTATAATGATCTGCAGCGAAATCCCAATATGGACCAAAACCCAGGTTATCAATAAGCAAAAATCATTAGCGAGGGCTTACTGCATGCCTGTCAAACCATTTTAATCATTTATTAATATCAGAAAATAATGTTGAACCTATCAACACACGGGTCTTATTGCGCAAGACGGTGTATGCTCTTTACTGCACTCTTTGTTTCGCTGAACACAATGGCACAAATAAAGGATACGACGACAGCAACCAAAGGGCTTCCGAAATCTTATAATGAAGTTATTACTGCGAAAGCCCTGACAGATGAGGGCTTATTTAAAGTGCACAAGGTTGAAGAACAGTATTATTTTGAAATACCCGATTCTCTGCTTGGCCGTGATATGATCCTTGTAAGCCGCATTGCAAAAGGCGCAGCAGATTTTAATTCGCATGCAAGAGGTTCGGGTTTCGCCGGCGATCAGTTTGGCGAAGGAGTAGTACGATTTGAAAAGGGGCCTAATAATAAAATATTTCTCAGGCAGATATCTTTCCTGGAAAGATCAATGGATAGTTCGGCCAATGGTTTATACCATTCTGTAAGTAATTCCAATATCCAGCCTATCATCGCATCATTTCCAATTAAAGCCTTTTCGAAAGATGCAACTGGTTTTGTAATAGACCTGACTGAACTGGTAAGTGGTGATAATGAAATTTTCTTTTTCAGCGGCATCGACAAAAAAACATTCTCTCTTGGCAAATTCGAGGCTGACCGTTCTTATGTGGAATCTGTGCGTTCATTCCCGATGAATATTGAGATAAGAGCCGTAAAAACATTTTTGAAAACCGCCGGTACGGGTGTTCCCGGTTCAGTTCCTGAACCACCTTCAGGAGCAGCTACCTATGAGTTGAGCGCTTCACTGGTATTATTGCCAAAAACACCTATGCAGCCACGTTATTTTGATCCCCGGGTTGGATATTTCACGAATACCTACACCGACTTTGATGCCAACCCGCAACAAGTTGAAAGAACATCGGTGATCACCCGCTGGCGCCTTTGGCCAAAACCAGAAGATATTGAAAAGTATAAACGTGGTGAACTGGTAGAGCCGGAAAAACCTATTGTCATTTATATTGATCCTGCCACACCAAAGAAATGGGTGCCTTACCTCATACAGGGGGTGAACGATTGGCAGGTGGCTTTTGAGCAGGCGGGATTCAAAAATGCGATCATTGGAAAAGAGGCGCCTGTGAATGATCCTGAGTGGAGTATCGAAGATGCAAGACACAGCGTAATTGTATACAAGCCGGCAGCAATCGAAAACGCAACCGGTCCACACGTTAATGATCCAAGAAGCGGTGAAATACTCGAAACGCATATCAACTGGTATCATAATGTTACCAAGCTGCTGCATGACTGGTATTTTGTACAGTGCGCTGTTGTTGATCCACGGGCAAGAAAAATGGAATTTGATGAAGAATTGATGGGACAACTGGTTCGCTTTGTTGTTTCGCATGAAGTGGGCCATACCCTTGGCCTGAGCCATAATTTCGGATCCTCTTCCACAGTACCGGTGGAAAAACTAAGAGATAAAAAATGGGTGGAGGAAAATGGTCATACTCCATCTATCATGGATTATGCACGTTTCAATTATGTAGCACAACCTGAAGACAGTATTGGGATAAAAGGGCTTTATCCACGCATTGGTGTTTATGATAAATGGGCGATAGAATGGGGCTACCGCTGGTTTCCTGAATTCAAAACGGCTGACGAAGAAAAGCCCTTTCTGAATAAATGGGTAATTAAAAAGCTGGATCAGAATAAGTTCTTATGGTTTACCGATAATCGTCCCGAGGTTGGGAACTACGCAGATCCGCGGATGAATACAGAAGTACTGGGCGATAACCTGATGAAGTCAGGTGAATATGGTATCATGAATCTGAAACGGCTCAAAACACACCTGATTGAATGGACCAAAACACCGAATGAGGGCTACACGAATACCGGGAATATGTATGGAGCGATGTACTCACAGCTGCTGAACTATTGCCGCAATGTCGCCAGGAATATCGGGGGTATCATGAAAACAAATAAGACCGCTGAGCAAAGCGGGCCGGTTTATGAATTTGTTCCTAAAAGCACGCAGAAAGAAGCGATGGCCTTTCTCCAGCGCCATCTTTTTTCATCCACTCCTACATGGCTGATCGACACTACGCTTCGGGGTTTAATTGCTTATGGCGGTGATGCCGCTAAAGTAAGTTTTGCACAAACGCTGGCAATAGATGCGTTATTCAACTCAAGAGTTTTTGAAAATTTATTGCAGTTTGAAATCGAAAAACCTAAAGAAGCTTATACCGCAACAGAAATGCTGAATGATATGAAAAAAGGAGTATGGAGTGAGCTTTCATCCCATAAATCCATTGACATATTCCGGCGTAATCTTCAGACCAACTATGTGCTATGGCTGGGTTCTTATGTGAAATTTTCCGGAAGAGTAGGAGGCGCCTCTCAATATAATGATATTACCGCCATCATAAGAGAACATCTCCGCGGCCTGGTTACTGACATACGCCGCATTTTGCCGGGTGTAAAAGATCAGTCATCGAGAATACATCTTCGCAATATGCTCGTTAACCTGGAAGAGTTTTTGAATCCCGTAAAACTGATGTATACCAGGCCCTATTAAGTAATAAACCCGTATGCCTCCTGAGAGAGAATTTGAAAGCAAAACCCGCGTGCTTCATGATGCCATTATTTCCAGGCAGATTTGACTCTGCTAATGGAATAGTTTTTCTAAGAAAGAATTCAAATGCGGTAATGACTGATAGTTCAAATCAGAAAGATAAATAGTAAAATAATTTTTTAATGTACCATGTGCAAATATATCTTTCATGTTTGTGTTGGATAATCTGTCAGGGAACATAATGTGTTTCCTGATTTTGTTTCACCAAGAAATAAAATTTTTGACCACTTCTGCAGTGATAACTTTTATTTGTATTCAAAGTTCCTGATTACATTCCCTGAGATTGTAGCGTGTCCCTTCTATAAATTTATTTAGCTGCTTTATTTCTATTGAAGTGCCTTTAACGCATTCATCAGATAGTGCCATGTAGTGGCATCAATGATTCGTTTTAAAGAGATTTCAAGGCGCTTGCTGTTTACATTAATTCGTACATAAATGAAAGCCAGCAAAATCTTGATTTTACTGGCTTTTAGCGGATTTTGATTTCCAGATACAGTCGGGATGACAAGATTCGAACTTGCGACCCCACGCCCCCCAGACGTGTGCGCTACCGGGCTGCGCTACATCCCGAAAGGCGCAAAACTAATGCAATATTTAGAAAATTAATTTATCAGAAAGCGAAACAGATAATAAAAGTATCTGGGCTTAGAGAAGAGACTAACTTTATAAAAAGTATTATAACATATCATTAAACATAATGGTATTATTATTGTAAACTAAAGGCGACCCTATTTCTTTTTATCTTATATGAGAAAAATCTCTTTGCTTTTCATTTTTGCAGCCATTTCTTTAACAGGCTTTTCACAAAAATTAAATCTCAATTTATTTTTGGGTACATCCAATTATGAAGGAGATATGCAGGCAAATTTTTTCACTTTTACACAGCCGGGATTAGCTATTGGTGGCGGCCTTTCTTACCAGGTTAGTGACAGGGCTTATATCCGTGCTGGTGTTACTTACGCCTCCATTGCAGCCGATGATAAAAAAAATCCAAAAGTTTATTTTAGAAACCTGAACTTTAAATCTGATATACAGGAATTTCACCTGGCAGGTGAATATTATTTACTTACTGACGAGGCTTCCAAATTATCTCCCTATGTTTTTGCCGGCATTGCAGTTTATCATTTTAATCCATATACAAAAGACACTACAGGTACAAAATATTTTTTGCGGCCATTAAGTACCGAAGGACAGGGATTTTACCAGGATAGAAAACCTTACAGCCTTACTCAGTTTGCTATTCCATTCGGCGGTGGAATTAAATATGCTTTAACGGACAACATTAAGATTGGCATTGAGGCGGGAATGAGAAAACTCTTTACTGATTATCTTGATGATGTAAGCACAACTTATGTAGACCCAAATCTATTATTAACCAACCGTGGGCCCAAAGCATTAGAACTGGCCTTCAGGGGTAGCGAGATTGATAAAACTGCAACCTATCCTGTAGTGCTCACAAAAAGGGGAGAACCAAGAAATAAAGATTGGTATTATTTTACCCTTGTTACTTTATCTTACCGGTTTCCTGCTTTGGGAGAAATTAAAAGCGGGTGGGATAAACCGGGAGGCAGAAAAAAATACATTCTTGGCTGTCCGAGAAAATGATATTTAATTCTCCGCGAAAGAAATTATACTTCCTTTCTATTCTACCTTTACATCGAAATTATAATTAATGGCTTATCGCAATCAACAGGAGTTTATTAAAGCGCTGGAGAAAGAAGGAGAATTATTAAGAATAAAAACTTACGTTGATCCCAGATTAGAAATAGCTGAAATAACAGACCGCATCAGCAAGAGCGGTAGTGGCGGCAAAGCGCTGTTGTTTGAAAACACAGGATATGATTTCCCGGTACTTATGAATGCATACGGCAGTGAAAAAAGAATGTGTATGGCCCTTGGTGTTAAGCATTTAAATGATGTTGCCAAAGAAATTGAAGACCTGTTTAAATTACTCTCATCGCCAAAAGAAAATATTCTTGATAAATTAAAATTACTTCCCCAACTCGGAAAATTTGCATCATGGATGCCGGCAGTAAAAAAAGGTACAGGCGAATGCCAGGAAGTAATTATGATGAAACCTGACATCACCCGGTTGCCGGTAATAACGTGTTGGCCAAAAGATGGGGGGCCATTTGTTACGCTTCCTATCATCCATACAAAAGATCCAAATACAAATTCACGCAATGTGGGCATGTACCGTATGCAGATTTTTTCTCCAACATTAACCGGCATGCACTGGCATAAGCATAAAGTTTCTGCAAAGCATTTTAATGAATATAAAAAGCTGAATAAAATAATGCCTGTTGCTGTAGCGCTGGGCGGCGACCCGGTGTATGCATATGCTGCAACAGCGCCATTGCCTGAAAATGTAGATGAATATATGCTCGCCGGTTTTTTAAGAAAGAAAAAAGTAGAACTGGTAAAATGTATCTCACAACCTGGTATTGAAGTTCCTGACGATGCAGATTTTATTATTGAAGGTTATGTAGACCCCAATGATGAGTTGATATGGGAAGGGCCATTTGGCGATCACACAGGTTATTATTCATTGCCTGACTGGTACCCGCGTTTTCACATTACTGCCATCACCCATAAAAAAAATGCTGTTTATCCAGCAACTATTGTAGGCATTCCTCCGCAGGAAGATGCATGGCTGGGGAAAGCAACTGAACGCATTTTTTTAGCGCCCATAAAAATGACGATGGTGCCTGAAATAATTGATATGGAAATGCCTGTGGAAGGCGTATTTCATAATTTGGTTATCACACAAATAAAAAAAGAATATGCAGGGCAGGGGCAAAAAGTTATGAATGCTATGTGGGGTGCAGGGCAAATGATGTTTAATAAAATTTTGGTGTTAGCAGATGAGCATGTAAAGATCCAGGATTATGAAAAGCTGGCTGAATATGTTTTTAAAAATCTTAATCCTGCCACTGATATTTATTTTTCACAGGGGCCGATGGATGTATTGGATCACAGCTGCAGCAAGCTTGGCTTTGGAGGAAAAATGTGTATTGATGGAACACAAAAGTTTGAAGAAGAGATTGATGAGATATACGATGTAACCAATAAGATGTACGATGTAAATGACATCTTTCTAACTACTAAATTTTCTGAAATTAAATCTGTAAATGTTTCTTTATTAAAAAAAGAAATCCCTGTATTAATTATCTCGGTTGAGAAAAATAAAAAGAATCACATAAGGGAATTGCATAAAGCAATATGTGAAACAAAGGAAGCTGAAGGTATAAAAATGATATTGTATGTTGAGCATACTGTTGATGCAAATGATTTGGGTACTGCCTTGTGGCGCTTTTGTAATAATCTTGATCCTAAAAGAGATAATATTCTCTGCCAGCGTACAACCGGCAACGATAAACAGAGCGCCTGTATTGGTTTTGATGGAACAAGAAAAACAAAGGAGTTTGATAATTTTCAAAGAGACTGGCCAAATATTATTATTGCCGACGATAAAACAATTACCGCTATTGATGCTAAGTGGGATAAGCTGGGCCTTGGCAGATTTATACCATCCCCATCCTTAAAATTTAAAGAGCAGATGTATGGAGAAGAAGCGGTAGTGCAAATAAAAAATTAAACATTCTTATGATAAAATTGCTCATCTATACTTACTTATCCATGGTTGTGTTGTCAGGTTGTAACGCACAAAGACCTTCTGCCAAAACACAGAAAAATAATAATACTCTTCTATGGCAGGTGAGCGGCAATAATCTTAAAAAACCCAGTTACATATTCGGCACATTTCATTTATTATGTAAAGATGACATTAAGTTCAGTGAGCAGTTAAAGAGCTCTTTAACCAATGCAGATGAAGTATATATGGAAATGGATATGGATGATCCGTCGACAATGCTAAGCGGCCTGTTATACATGAACATGAAGGATGGTAAAAAATTAAAAGATCTGTATACACCTGATGAATACAAAAAAGTGGAAGGTTATTTTACTGATTCACTGGGTATGCCAATGATGCTGTTTCAGAATATAAAGCCTTATTTTTTAGTAGCGATGTTATATCCAAAAATGATGAATTGCAAAACGGCTTCAGGGGTGGAAGAAGAACTTATGAAGCTTGCTAAAGAAAATAAAAAAGAAATAAAGGGACTGGAAACGATGCAGTTCCAGGCATCAGTGTTTGACAGTATTCCATACGAATGGCAGGCTAAAGAATTACTGAAGAACATTGATAGCTTTTCAGTGTATAAAAAAGAATTTGACACTATGGTATTGGAGTATAAGCATCAGCAGTTATCATCAATGGAAAAGTTACTTGCTAAAAGTGAAGTTGGCTCAGATAAAAAATACGAGGATATACTTTTAACCAAAAGGAATATAAACTGGGTTGATCAATTAAAAACGATTATGCAAAAAGAAAGCGTTTTTGTTGCTGTTGGTGCCGGGCATTTGGTAGGAGAGATGGGCTTATTAAATTTATTAAGAAAGGAAGGCTATACAGTTGAGCCTTTACTAAATAAATAATATTTTTTCTTTTTATAAAAGAAAATTATATTTAAGTAACCAAAACTTACAGTTATGAAAAAGATACTTGTTCTTTTTGCAATTACAATTTATCTGTTTGCCTGCAACGCCGGTGATGAGTCCAAAACAACAACTGCAGCAGATTCTACAATAACAGATACAACTAAAAAATCCGCAATTCTTTATGATAGTGCCAAAAGATGGGAAATTAGTGCTGATATAGCCACTAAAATGAAAAACCATTTAAAGAATTGTAAAAATGATTGTACAGAATCAAATATTATTGACTCCAATAAGGCCGTACTTGATTCTATAAAATTAGCGTATCCCGGAGCCACTATAACATGGGTGCCCGCCAGGTACCAGGAAGATGATGAAAACCGGTATTGCACGTTACGTAATTTTGAAGGTTCTCCCAAGAAGTGTAAGGTTAAAAACTGCAGAACATCGATTGTGCAGGTAACGATAAATACTGAAGGGGCCGCTACCCAAGTATTGGCTTATGATATTGTAACAATTTGCCCGCCACCGTATGACGCAAAATGTCCAACATCTGTTAAGCAACAATAATACAGTCCGATATGTTTATAGTAAGAGAATCTATATTTAAATACTAAAACTACAGTGATGAAAAAATTACTTATTTATTCATTTTGTTTCCTGTTTATTTTTTGTCAGCCTGGCAAAGCTCAACCTAAACCTGAAGAGTGGAAGTTAACTGATGATGACCAAAAAGGCATGAAACAACGGGTGCATGAATGTGGCTTATTCCGCACCTGTCACAGTATAGCTAAATTTTATATTCTGGATAGTAATAAAACAGTGCGTGATGATTTATATCTAACATATGGTGAAAAAAATATAACAGAGGTGGAGGCACGATACAGGCATTCAGATATTAAACGATATGGAAGACTTCGTGGGCTTGTGAATGATGCAAAGGGCAGAGATAAAGTTAGCGGGTATTACACAAAAATATTAATGGTAAAACAAGATAAGCTGTTAACAGGATATAAGTATTATGATATTTATACTATCTGTCCTCCACCTGATCCCTGTGCCCGCTAAAAAATAATTACAATACGGCCGTATCTTCTTCAATGCCGGCCTCAGTAACGGGTGCCGGCTTTTTAATTTTATGCCACCATTTTTTAATGCTGAATTTTGTTCTTGCTTCTAATAATTTCCGGGATTCGAGGAACCTGATCAGGTTATGCTCCATATAATGCTGGGCAGGTACCAGTAAAGCAATCAACATTATTTTTATCAGCCATAATTTTAAAGGTTCGCCATGCACTGCTTTTACAAGCAGGATATTATCTATCAACAAAACAATAAATTCAAACAGGGAAATAAAGAAAAAATAACCAAACATTTTAATAGTTAGTTTGGAAACAGGGAACATTCCCATTACTAAAAATCCAACAAATATTACACAGATAGCAATGCTTATGGCCAGATATTGAATGTTCCGTTTGTTATTCAGCCGCTGCTCTTCCTGGCGCATTTCTTCTTCATGTTTTCGCTTTTCTCTATCAACTCCCAGTAATGCAATGTCTCTTTCTTTAGAAAGGCTTCTTAAACTATCCTTATATTGAATTGATTGTTTTGAATATACAAATGCCTGTTTGTAATCCCCCTGTTGTTCATATAAACTGCTTAATACTCCTGAGATATAGGCTATGGTAGTAGCGTCATTCATCTTTTTACTTAGCTCCAGCGCTTTGGTATAATAACTAATTGAATTCGGTATATCATTTAAAAGTTTATAGGTCTCTGCTATTTCGCGGAAAATTCCCCTGATTGATAGCTGGTCAAAATTCTGTACATAATCATATTCTGCAAGCTTAAAATAATACAAAGCAGAATCAGCTTTAAGAGAATAAAGAAAAATTTGCCCGATTGACCTGTAATAATAGGCTTGCCCAATATTCAGATAGCTTTGCTTAAGGTCAGGCTCATTTTCAAGATAACGGAGTGCCTTATCACTGTTTTTTTCTATTACCTCAATATATGCAAGCATAAGGCCCTTTGCGCTAAAAATGTATTTATTTAAATGAAGAGAATCAGATAATTCAAGGGCCTTTTCAATATAAAATTTTTCATCGGTCAGCCTTGCCAGGTCAAAATAATCTTTTACCAACCCTTCGCCATATCCATTTTTCTTATCCAGTGCAAGGCTTTTTTTTAATTCATCTTTGGCTGCATCAAACTGCCCTAATCCTTTATACATTTCTGAGAAGCAATGATAAATATCAGACTGGAGGGGAACAGATTTTATTTTCAATGCAATATCAAATGCGCTGTTGTAATTAGTACACGCCGAAACTGCATCGCCTTTAAATCTATAAGTATCTCCCACTTCAATATAAATAATTGCCTTTATTGAATCAGATTCTACATTAGGCAAATAAGCTGAAGCAATCTGTGCATTGGTTAATGCTTTATCATATTGTCCTCTTTTTCTAAGAAGATTAGCCATGCGGCAATAGCCAAGTGCTATGTACTCATATTTGTTTAATGATTTAGCGTAGTTTATTCCTTTTTGTATAAACTGAACTGTTTTGTCAAAGGTTTCGGAAGTTGTAGAAACGCTGATATTAGTAATAGCATCGCCGAATAAGGCTATCAGCACAAGGTTATTATTATCAGAGAGGTCTGCAAGCAGTAACTGTTCATGAAGAACACTATCGGCCTGGTGGTCGAACTTATAGGTATAATACAGATTGGCAACTTTACCTAAAGCAACTACTTTATCAGAATCTGAGAGGGTGTTATTGCACACAATACAAAGGCTATCTAATTGTCTCTTAAACTGTGCAACACAAAAATTTTGTGAGATGATTAAAAGCAGCAGGAATATATTCAGCGATTTTCTCATTGCAGGAAAGTCTCTTACCAAATATACAATTTTAAAAAAGATACTATTTACTTATAGCAGGTAATTCAATAGGTAAGTATTAGGAAGAAAATAGGTGTACTTCTCACAGATAAAGATGTCTTTTTTAATAAAAAAAATCCCGCAAAGCGGGATGGTAAATATTTTTAAAAGAATAAAAATAAATTAAAGCTTTACAATTTCTACCCGCCTGTTTTTAGCTTTCCCTTCGTCAGTTTTATTATCGGTAATTGGTTTTTCCTGGCCCCAGCCCTTAGCTGATAATCTTGATTTATCAACGCCTCTTAATATTAAAGCATTCATAACCGCTTTAGCCCTGTTCTCCGAAAGTGTTTTATTGGATGCAGGCGTACCAACATTATCAGTATGTCCTTCAATACTAACTTTCATTTCTTTATTAAATAAAAGCATATCGGCAACCTGGTTAACTGTGTTTTGAGATTCAGATTTAATATCAGATTTACCGGTTTCAAAATTTATATACAAAGCAATAGACCCATTCTTATTTATCGCTTCCAGCAACTCACTGGCCTGTATATCCTGCTTCATCTCTTCCATCTCAAGAATATCTAATTCAAAATTTCCTTTCTTGGTACCGCCAAAATCATATAATACAACCCATACATCCTTTCCTGCTGACCTGGTAAATAATGTTGCCACACCTTCATGGCCGCTAAAATAAATTCTTTTGCCGCCAGCTTTTACAATCGCATTTTCAAAATTCTTAACTATTTGTAAAAATGAAGGAGCAGTGGCTTCTTCCAGTTCATAATTATATTGAATGTGTGTTCTTGTGCCTTCTTTCTTGTCTTTTCTTTCCGGCCCCATAGGGATTTCCTGTTCATCATAGTTTGATGAACATTCTCCAATTGCAGTATTAGGCATGCGGTTAAACATAGGACTGTCTTTACAGCCCGGTGCATCATTTTCCTGTGCTGATGAAAGTACAGTGCAGCAAATTGCGAAGATGAATAAAAAGAGTAGTTTTTTCATAAAGCAAAATTTGGTTTTGACAACTATTTCTTTATAACTAAATATAGGAAATATTTTTAACCAAATTCACTTTACTCCATCTGCATATTACCCTGAAAAGATATTATTGGTGAGAAAAAAATTATATCAAAACTGCTCCAGCTTACTAAAGAAAAAATCACCTTCTATCTGTGCATTTTCATCGCTGTCACTTCCATGAACTGCATTTTCACCAATAGAAGCGGCATATAATTTTCTTATGGTTCCTTCTTCTGCATTGGCAGGGTTAGTGGCACCAATCAATTTTCTAAAATCTTCAACAGCATTATCTTTTTCCAATATGGCAGCCGTAATAGGCCCCCGGCTCATAAATTCAACCAGCTCCCCATAAAAAGGTCTCTCTTTATGTACTGCATAAAATTCTCCTGCTTTCAGTTCTGAAAGATGTATCATTTTCAATGCTGCAATCCTGAACCCTGCATTATTTATCATTTGTAAAATAGCACCGGTATGTCCTTTTTCAGTTGCATCGGGCTTTATCATGGTAAATGTTCTGTTGGTCATTGCTTATATTTTTTTGAGCCGCAAAACTAACACAGAATTTCGCCTGTTCGCAAATTATTTTTTTACTTTTTTATCCCAGTTGGCAATGGATTTTTTAATGGTAGATGTAACCTGCTGGTCTTTTGTAATTGACCAATCAAAAGTTTTATAGCTGGTTGTATTATCATTTGAATTATTATAAAACACAACAGCCTTAACGGCTTTGTATTTATACGGTAAAGAATCCAATGCATCTTTATACCATTTTACCCGGTCGCCGCCTACTTCAAGCGAACCGAATTCTGATATCATCATTGGCTTATCATACGTTGATATTTTAGCATAAAATTCCTTAAAAGTTTCATCAAAAGACCACCATTTACTCCAGGTTTCCACTGTTCCATAGTTTAATGCGCCAACGGCTATCCAGTCAACATAATTATTTCCCGGGTAATATTGTTCATAAGTTTTATAGGCCGGGTGAGGCGACCATATCCATATCGCATTATCAGCGCCAATCTTACGAAAGCGATCCACAATATGCTTCCAGGCAGCAATATAATCTTCCGGCTTATTGTATTGCGGACCCCACGGATACCGGTAAGGATCATTCATTTCATGGCCAAACCTTAAAAAAAATGGCGCATGAAAGTCTTTTGCATCGGCTGCCCAGGTATCGATGTATTCATCATATTTCACCCTGGCAATGGCTTTCATCCCACCCCTGTTTACGTTATCAGCTGCAGCATTTACCGGATATTTTTGAACATCAAAATCATTCAGCCAGGGTTCCCATGTTATCATTGGTATTGAGCCGAGATCATAAATTGCCTGTGCTCTTAATAAGGGAAATACCTGTTCTTTTTTGCTGCCCCACGCAGTATACAATTGTATGATGGGTAATTTTAATTTTAATGAATCCTCAAGAGAAACAATACTTTCATAGCTCTCTGCAGTATTGTTATCATATGCTCCCAAAAAAATAGTGTCAGGATAATTTATCCGCACTTTATTATTACGGTAGCGGTCAAACCATTTTAATGAAGCTGATCTGGCCTCACGGGTATTGCCGCCAACCATTTTCTTTTCAAATTTGGCAACCCCGTTATCTACAGCTCTTGCAAAATTTTCCAATGGCCCTTTGCTTTTATCGCCAATAAAAAGCAGTAAAATGAAAAGTATGATAGCAAAGGCTATTACAATTAAAAAGGCAGAAGTTCTTTTAATTACTTTCTTCATATCAGGTACACGCTAAATTTCTGTAATGATTTTTTTAGTTTCAATTTTATTTAAATCAACATTCATCCATGGATCTTCCTGCTTTATTTTTTGTGATTGCCACGCTGCATAAATTCCACCCACAACCATTAAAAAAGCAATGGCAGCAAAAGCAACCATCCCCCATATATCTCCGCTTGTAAGAGATAGTTTGGCCTCAGGTGTAAAATATATCCGTTGTATTAAAACACTTGCTACGGTTATTAAAAAAAGAACCAAATGAAAAATGAGTGGGCGGGCAAAAATTGTAAATCCTTTAGCAGCCTGTTTTGCGGTAGGAATGTATGGTATATCAGCATCTTTTAAGGAAAGTATAAACCCCCGGAAAAAAACCGGCCAGCAGGCAAATTTTAAGATCATTCCCCGCCAGTGTAGTCCCCGTTCTTTTTCCGGATGACAGGTCCATTGCTGTACATATAAATAAATGATCAAACCAAAGAGGCCCACAGGAAGCCAGTTAAGTAAAAATTCAACAAAGTCCATATTAGCAGGTAACCATCCAAATAAAAAGAAAAAATATGGTATCAATAAAAAGAGAACCATAGTTACCCCTGAAAAATAATAAGTGCCAATTGTGAGATAAGATAATCGTTGCCAAAGCGAAAGTTTCTTCCATAATCGTGGCACTTCAGCAAATAAAACTTCGTGTACACCGCGGGCCCACTTAAGCTGTTGCTTGCAAAATGAGCCCAGGTCTTCCGGCACTAATCCGCGGCTAACAATAACCGGGGTATAAATAGACTTCCATCCTGCAGCATGAATACGGATTGCTGTGATCAGGTCTTCTGCTAAACCAATTCCATGTCCATCTATGCTATCCAAAGCTTTACGCCTGAAAGTACAGTTGGCTCCAATTGCAACTGCACAGTTTCTGCCATGCATACCCATTTGGGTGGGGCCATAAAAACCATAAGTTTGTTCAGCTGCGCCTTTTGCCGTAAATGATTTGTATTGATTATAATAAGCCTGTGATACCTGCACGTATCCCACTTTTTCATCATTAAAAAATCCCAAAACTTCATCAAAAAAATTGGGGAAGGGAATATGATCAGGATCAAGAACCAAAATAAAATCTTCTCTTGTTTGTTTTAATGCTGCATTTATTTTTCCTGCTTTTGCGCCGGATATACCAATCAGCTCAAGCCATACAGCTCCGTGTTCTTCTGCCACTTCTCTAAACCGTGGATCTTTAGTGTCGTCAAGTAAATAAGTAGTATGCGGGTAGGTTATTCGTGCACATGCAGCCAGGGTTTTTTCAAACATGCTTAATGGCTCGCCGGGTGAGCTTGTAGTAAATATGGCTACACTTAAATTTTGCAGGGCCTCTTTTTTTTCAGGCTTGCTTATCTGTAAATAAGATACCCACAGAATAACCATGCGTACAATGCCCCACCAGAAAATAAAAGTTAATATCAAGAACAAAGGCAGTGATGCAACATGCTCGGCTTTAAACCACCAATTGAACAAACGGAAAATACTTATGCAGCCTGCAAGAACCAAAATAGCTAATACCATTTTTTTTATTGTACCGGATGGTGAAGCTTCACGAAACTTCCATAAGTCATATTTACTTTTTGGTTTCATTTATAAAAGCATATTTCAATTGAATGGCACCCTGGTTAACGGTATAAAATAAAAGCTTAGTGTATCCATACAGCCCGCTTATGGTTACCTGGTTTGATAAATGTATAAGAAGTTCATTTTGAAAATCAATTGGTGTATAGGATTGTTTACTGTAGGTTTTATTGATAGAATAAATATTCTGCGTTTTTGTAAGTACGAGGTCAGGATAATCAGAAGATGCTGATACGCCTATATTAACCCTGGAAGTAAAATTTACTTTATCGGATAATAATATTCCTACAGAGGCCAGCAAAGAATGTATGGTTTGATTGTTTGGTGTAAAATAAGGATTGTAATACCCCTCTACCGATCCTCCTGCAGCAGTGGTTTGAATAACGCTGTTTAATGATTTTACTGAGGTAAAAGTATTCCTGTCAGCATTGGAATGATTGAATGCATATCCCGCTTTTAATGAGAAATTCTTTTTATTGATAATGGGGGCTAACAACCATAAGTATATAGTCTGAATTTTATTGTCGTCTTCAAATTTTTCTGCCTGGTAGGCGCCTCTTCCAAGCCATTTATTTGCTTTGTTTAAATTGACAGCAACTCCTGAAAAGTTTTGTATAACCGGGCTGCGTACACTTGTGCTGGAATATTGATAAGGCTTTTTTGCTGTAAACACTTCTAATACAATTGAATTTGATATTTTTTGAGCAAGCAAAAGATTACCGGTTAGGATGGCGTTATTATCATTTGCATGATGTTTAAAAATACCGCCGGTGGCGCTAATGGAAAATCCGGAGTTTCCGAAACTGATCTTATTACCAAGCTGTATCCATAAAGAATTAAAAAGACTATCAGGCAAAGTAAAATGATTATAATTTATATGCAATCCCGGATTAAAAAGCCACGACCTGTACCATCCGGCTTCAACCTCAACGTCTGTTGATTTCAATGGCTGATCATCAGAAATATAAATTCCACGCAATCTTATATATGGTGCGGTAAGCGTATTAATTTCAGCAAGAATACCCAGCGCAGTTGGATTATCCGGATATGGTTTTAACACATCGGCCACTCTTTCTTTTGCTTTTTGAATGTGCCCATTCCAGTAATAAAGCCTGGCCAATAAGATATTTACTTCTGCATTGGCTGAGTCATAAGTCCTATAATCTTCCAATAATAACTGTGCATGTGAGAGCTTTCCGGTTTCAAACAGCATTCGTCCATAATCAAGCTTTACCACATGTTGGTCAGGGAAAGAAACAAGCGTTTTTTCATAAACTTCAGAAGCACGGTTAAAATCTTTCATCCAATACAATACCTGGGCATGAAGCCGCAATGCGTTTATATCATTGTGCCCTAAATTGTATTGTGTAAGCAGCCTATCGGCTTCTGTAAATTTTTTTTCATACGCCTTTGAGCGGGCAAATTCAATAGTATCGGGAGAAGTTTGCGCATTCAGATGGCAAACAGTAAAAAATATATACAATAAGGCTATCACCTTTTTCATAGAGTTAATTTATTTTAATCGGGATAAAGAAGTTAGGCTAAACTGAATAGATAAAATTGAGTTAAACTAAAATACGCAGTTTAATTCATATTTCATAACCCTGTATTCTTAACTGTAAATGCGCTACTTTTGCAGCCGTTTTATGCGCCCTGTCAACGAAATATTTCCTTTACTTACCCAGCCCAAAAATGTGGTGATCACTTTTCACCAAAAGCCTGATGCAGATGCTATGGGTTCAGCCCTGGGATTATATCATTTTTTAAAACAACTGGGCCATACAGTTACAGTAATTTCTCCTACCAACTGGGCAGGTTTTTTAAGCTGGATGCCGGGCTGCAAAAAGGTATTGGACTATGAAATGCAAACCGCAAAGGCAACAGAGGCCCTTAATAATGCGGAATGGTTGTTTTGCCTGGATTTTAATACAATGGACAGGACCAGAAAAATGGCAGAGCCACTGACTAACCTCTCCTGCGTAAAAATTTTAATAGACCATCATCAACAGCCACAGGTTGAAGCATTTAATTATGGAATTAGTAATGTAACAAAAAGTTCTACATCGGAAATGGTGTATGATTTTATTGTCGCATCCGGGCATGCTGATAAAATAAATGTAAATGTTGCTGAATGTTTATATGCAGGCGTTATGACAGACACCGGGTCTTTTCGTTTTACATCCACAAGCGCAAGTGTTCATAGAATGGTTGCAGACCTAAAAGACAGGGGCCTGGAACATAGCCAAATTCACGAAAACCTTTTTGATAATTTTTTGGAAGGCAGGTTCCGGTTTTTTGGACATGTATTACTTAACCGGATGGAAATTTTTTATGAATATAATACGGCATTGATTGCCATTCCGCAGGCCGACCTTATTAAGTTTAATGTAAAAACAGGCGATACCGAAGGATTGGTTAATTTTCCGCTGAGCATTCATGGAATAAAACTCGCCTGCATAATTATCGACAGGGGAGATGAAAGAAAAAGTTCTTTCCGCAGCAAAGGTGGTTTTGATGTAAACACTTTTGCAAGAAAATATTTTAATGGCGGCGGACATTTTAATGCAGCCGGGGGTAAAAATTCTGAGCCGCTTGAAGAAGTAGTACGACAATTTAAAGCAGCCATTAAAGAGAACAAAGAACAATTAAGTAGTTATCAATTTTAAAAACATAAACAATGAAGCAATTATTTTATTTAATTATTACAAGCCTTATTTTATTCTCTTGTACTCAATCCACTAAAAAATTTAAAGATGGTACAGAGTATAAGATCATAAGCGATGGAAAAGGTCAAAAGATCGTGAATGGCAATTTTATTGAAGTAGAGATATTAAAAAAATACAAGGACAGTGTATTATACAATTCAAGAGAAATTATGCCTCAATTTGGTTTGTACGATACGGCACAGTTTCCTCCTTTATTTAAGGAGATATTTAAAAATATAAGAGTGGGCGACAGTGTTTTTACAAGAAACCTTGTTGATTCAATTTATAAAGAGAGTATGCCTCCCTTTGCAAAAAAAGGAGAATATGAAACTACCACTTACAAATTCATAAATGCATTTACTACAAAAGAGCAAACTGACTCTGCATATAACAAGTGGCTGCCAATTGCAAAAGAAAGAACTGCTAAAAAACAGAAAGAGCTGATTGTAAAAGAACTTAAAACAAATGAGCCTCAATTAAAGGCAGATGATAAAATACTTAGTGATTATATAGCTGCCCATCAGTTAACGGCTGTAAAAGCGCCCTGGGGTACTTATGTTGTTATCACCACTCCGGGCACAGGCGAAAATTTAAACGACAGCAGCATAGCAGTTGTAAATTATACCGGCAGAACATTGGTGGATAGTGTTTTTGATTCAAACACTGACATTAAGTTTGGACATAGGCAACCCATTAATGTTGATTTATCACAGGTTGGCAGTGTTATTCTTGGCTGGACTGATGGATTAAAGCAAATGAAAAAAGGCAGCAAGGGTAAATTCTTTATCCCTTCTTCTTTAGGCTATGGCAAAACAGGATCAGGCGATAAAATTAAACCTAACGAAAATTTGATCTTTGATATAGAAGTAACAGACGTTCTTACACCTGCACAATACCAGGCTAAACAATTGGAGCAGCAACAGAAAATGATGGAGATGCAACAAAAAATGCAGCAGCAAATGCAGCAAAGAAGGCCGGATTCTTCAGCCAAATAAATAAAAATTGATTTTTTAAAAGAGGCAGCAATGCCTCTTTTTTTATGCACTTCTGTATCGCTCATACAATGCGATCGCTTCTGTAGCTTCCTTTACATCATGCACTCTTAAAATATTGGCGCCATTTTGTAAAGCCAATGTATTTAAAACGGTTGTTCCGTTAAGTGCTTCGGCTGCCGTTACACCTAAGGTTTTATAAATAGTTGATTTGCGTGAAAGTCCCGCAAGTATGGGTTTCTCCAGCATCTTAAAAGCGGCCATCTCTTTTAGCAATTTAAAATTATGTGAGATGTTTTTTCCGAATCCAAAACCCGGGTCAATGATAACATCATTTATCCCGGCACGTTTGCATTCATCTGTTTTTTGTATAAAAAAATCAAGCACTTCTTTGGTTACATTTTCGTATGAAGGTTTTTCCTGCATATTCCCAGGCATACCTTTCATGTGCATACAGATATATGAAACGCCAAGTTTTGCAACTGCCGGTATCATATCGCTATCCATATTTCCTGCACTGATATCATTGATTATGGCAGCGCCTGCACCAACGCATGCAGCAGCAATTTGCGATTGATAAGTATCAACAGAAATAACAGCGCCAGGGAAACTCTGCAATATTATTTCAATTGCAGGAAGCACTCTTCCCAATTCTTCATTTATAGATATTCTTTCACTTCCCGGCCTGGTGCTTTGTCCCCCTATATCAATAATATCAGCGCCATCATTTATCATTTTTGTTGCCTGCAACAAGATTGATTCATTTGTTTGTTGCCGGCTTCCTTCATAAAAAGAATCCGGTGTAATGTTGATAATGCCCATTACCACTGGTTTGTCTATTACCAATAATTTGCCTTTACAGTTTAATGAGAACATTGACTACTTTATCTTTATTTTTGAAAGGTATTACAGATACAATTATAAGATGCAAGATAAGACCAATCACGAGTACGCCACAGCAATAAAGAGTTGTAAAGAAATTTTTATAAAAAAGACAAAAGATTATGGCACTTCATGGAGAGTTTACAGAACTATTTCAGTGGCTGACCAGATCTACATAAAAGCAAAGCGAATACGAAACATACAGGAAAAAAAACTGCAGAAAATTGACGATGACCTGCTTAGTGAATTTAAAGGGATAGTGAATTATGGAGTGATAGGCCTGGTACAACTTGACCTGCAGAATGATGAAACAGAAGACATGGATGTTGATGTTGTATCTAAAATGTATGATGAGAAGATTGAAATAGCAAAAAAATTAATGGAAGATAAGAACCATGATTATGGCGAAGCATGGAGAGAAATGAGCCAGGAAAGTTTTGCAGACCTGATACTGGCAAAAGTATTACGCATAAAACAGATACTGAACAATGAAGGCAAAACACTTATCAGTGAAGGTATTGATGCAAATTTTTATGATATAATAAATTATGCTGTTTTTGCTTTGATATTAAGCCCCCTGTCCCCCGAAGGGGGAACTTAGTTGTAAAGTTTTTTATTAACGGAAGCTAATTTTTAAAACGATTAAACTATGGCTGCCCGGCCCCGTATGAGCTAAATATTAGTAGTAATACAATAAAACAAACAATTTACGGCTTCATAGGAGCCGGATATTAGAAACAAGTTTTAAATTACATAATGAGAATAATTGTAAACATTGCCAGGGTAATCGTCGGGGTGCTTTTTATTTTCTCAGGATTGATAAAAGCAAATGACCCGTTAGGACTTTCTTACAAAATGCAGGAATTTTTTGAAGTGTGGGGCAACAGCTTTCCATCACTGCATAGCTTAATGGTATTTCTCAATGACTATGCATTGGCATTTTCAATAATCACCATCACATTAGAAGTTATAGTTGGCGTAGCGCTTTTATTAGGATGGGCCTCAAGATTTTTCAGCTGGCTGTTATTATTACTTATTATCTTCTTTACTTTCCTTACAGGTTATGCAGTACTATCCGGCAAGATACGTACCTGCGGCTGCTTTGGCGATTGCATCCCATTAACCGCTATGCAGTCATTTATAAAAGATATTGTATTGTGTGTTTTGATACTCATCATTTTCTTCGGAGCAAAATATATAAGGCCCATATTCAGAGGCGGCGCTAATTTCCTGGTGCTGTTTGTTGCGATATTATTGGTGCTGGGTTTTCAATGGTCTGTTCAAAGACGGTTACCGCTGTTTGATTGTTTGCCATTTAAAAAAGGAAACAATTTATTGGAGCTTCGTAAAATGCCTGCCGATGCAGTAGCCGATAAATTGGATTTTACATTCGTGTATGAAAAAAATGGTGAGAAAAAAGAATTCAATAAAGATCAATTACCTGATAGTACATGGACATTTGTAAGCAGGAAAGATGTAGTGATAGAAAAAGGAAAGAACAATGAGCCTCCAATAAAAGATTTCTTCCTCAATACCATCTCAGGAACTGACAGCACCGAAGCGATCTTAAACACTCCCGGTGAGTATTATTTATATTTTATTAAAGATGTAGCAAAAGATACCGCCCGCTGGTTAGATGATTTTAAAAATCTTTACAACGTTGCAAAACAAAAGAACAGGCCAATATTTATTATCGCCTCCCAGTCTTCAGCAGCACAGCAATTCTTTAATGAGAAAAATAATTTTAATATTCCCATTCTTAGCTGCGATGCAACAGCATTAAAAACCGCAGCCCGTACCGATCCCGAATTGTATTTAATGAAAGGCCCGATAGTGCAAAAGAAGTGGGGAGCCGCAGCAATAGATAAAGCAGTGAAATAAATTGTCTGAACTGGGATTAAGGGATTAACAGGATTTAATGCAGTTCTCTTCAATCTTATACGTTTACAAAAAGCGAATAAACTTCGATATATAGATCAGAGTTCTAATGTTGAAGCTACAGTAGCACAAAAGCCTAATCATGGAACCAACCGACAAAAGGGATGTAATCTTTTGTCGGGGTCCTTTTTTGGTTACTTTTTTGGACAAGCAAAAAAGTGACAAACAAATTGTCTGAACCAGGATTTATGGGATTAAAGGATTAACAGGATTAAATGCAGTTCTCTTCAAACTATACTTATTACGAAAAATGAATAAACTTCGATGTACACATCAAGGCTCTAATGTTGAAGCTACAGTAGTACAAAAGCCCAATCAGGGAACCCTCCGACAAAAGGGATGTAATCTTTTGTCGGGGTCTTTTTTTGGTTACTTTTTTGGACAAGCAAAAAAGTGACAAACAATCATCACAGACATGCTACATTAAAAGAGACACCTGATAATAATCAATTTTAAATTTGTTACTTGCATAAAATAATTACCTAACAACTTGTTCCACCTCATCATAAAAAAACTCGCCTACGGCCTATTGGTTTTAATAGGCGTAGTCGTCATCGTCTTCTTCATGTTCCAGGGCTTTGCCGACCCCGCAAGATTAATCGTTGGACAAACAGGAGATAAAAAAACCATGGACAACATCCGCAAGGAACTCTACCTCGATCAGCCCAAATGGAAACAGTTCGTTCTCTACCTCAACGATGTTTCACCCATCGCCATTCATTCAACACAGGAAATAAAAGATAAAAAACTAAGAGGCTTTTTTATTGGCGGCGAAAAAAAGCTCGGGCTAAAAGTGCCTTACCTGCGCCGCAGCTACCAGACAAAAAAAGACGTGATAGATGTTTTAATGGAAGCCCTGCCCGGCACACTCATGCTTGCCATTGCCGCCATGATATTTGCCACCATAATCGGCGTATTGCTCGGCGTGCTGGCAGCAGTAAAACAAAATACATGGATGGACACTTCATCCGTTTTTGCAAGCGTTATCGGTATCTCTGCGCCGTCATTTTTTATGGCAATTGTTATTGCTTATTTGTTTGGCATTGTGCTGCATCCTTATACCGGACTAAATTTAACCGGCAGTTGGTTCGACATTGATGAGACCACCGGGCAGCGCTATCTTACCCTGCAGAATTTAATTCTTCCCGCCATTACGTTGGGCATTCGTCCGCTGGCGATAATTACACAGCTTACACGCAGCTCCATGCTCGATGTGCTTAACCAGGATTATATACGCACCGCTTATGCAAAAGGGCTCAGCAGGCGCACCGTAGTATTTAAACATGCCCTGCGCAATGCGCTAAACCCTGTGATAACAGCCATTACAGGCTGGTTTGCCGAGCTGCTGGCAGGCGCTTTTTTTGTTGAATATATTTTTGGATGGAAGGGTATAGGCAAGGTTACCGTAGATGCGCTTGACAAACTGGATTATCCCGTTGTTATGGGATCCGTATTATTTTCCGCTGCGTTCTTTATCCTCATAAATATTCTTGCCGATATTTTATATGGCGTGGTTGACCCGAGAGTGAGGTTGCAATAGTCCCTTCTCCACCTGAGGAGAAGGGTAAGGGATGAGGTGGGCTGTGAACATTTGTACAATTATCAACTTTGGTTCCCGCTTTACATTACAAATCCGGCACAGAATCCTTACACAGATCTTCACCGTGTTTTCCATTTCAATCGGGCAGCCCGTGGACCGATGGATAAATCCATTATTTAATAAAGAAAAGATTTTATATTAACGTAAATATTTTGACATGGAATT
>JAQBNL010000052.1 GCA_028288585.1 Chitinophagaceae bacterium
AGCAAATTGAAAATCTAATAAAGGGTTTTAATGGAGAGATGGGAGTGTATATAAAGAACCTGAGAACAAATAAGATCGTTTCAATAAATGCTGATACTATATTTCCCACGGCAAGCATGGTTAAGATTCCCATTTTAATTGGTGTGATGGATAAAATAAACAATGGAGAATTGAAGTATCACCAAGAGTTGATTTATAAAGATTCATTATTGTATGCCGGGGTTGATATTTTGGGATCGTTTAAAAGTAATGAAAAGATAGAGCTGAGCAAAGTAATGATGTTGATGCTTACTATGAGTGATAACACAGCAAGTCTTTGGTTACAAAGTTTAGCCGGCGGCGGTAAAAGAATAAATGAGATATTGGATAGTTTAGGATTAAAAAGTACCAGAGTAAATTCAAGAACACCGGGAAGAGAAAGTAACAGGGTGCAGTATGGATGGGGGCAAACAACGCCTTATGAAATGGCAACCCTGTTTGAAAAAATTTATAAGAGAGAAATTATTAGCGACAGCGCCGCACAAAAAATGCTGCGGTTAATGGGAAGAGATTATTGGGATGAGAACGCCATCTCCCAAATTCCATCACACATTTTTGTTGCTGCAAAAAATGGCGCTGTAGATGAATCAAGAAGTGAAACATTATTGGTGATGGCAAAAAAAAATCCTTACGTTGTTTCTATCTGCACTAAAAATAATAAAGACAAAAGCTGGAATGAAAGCAATGAAGCATGGATGCTTACACGAAAACTTTCAAAATTGCTGTGGGATAAATTCGGAAGAAGGGGATAATAATTATTTAAAAATATTATACACTAACAAACTCATTATATATGCAAGTCCCGTCATGTAAAATAATTGTATCACAGGCCATTTCCAGCTGCGGGTTTCTCTTTTTACAACAGCCAGGGTACTCATACATTGCATAGCAAGAACATAAAACACTAATAAAGAAAGCCCTGTTGCTGCTGTATAAACTTTTGTTCCATCTTTTCTTACTGCTGCCTGCATTTTTTGCCGCAGTGTTGTATTATCCTTGTCCTTATCTTCTCCAACGCTATATAACGTAGCCATTGTTCCCACAAAAACTTCCCGTGCAGCAAATGATGTTATCAATGCGATCCCTATTTTCCAATCATAACCTAAAGGTGTAATTGCAGGTTCAATACTTTTTCCTAAAATACCTGCATAAGAATTTTCAAGCAATGCGGTTTTTCTTTCTTTATTATATTGCTCTGCCTGCGAAGGATTTGTTGCTGCAAGCGTTTCATATTTTTCACTGGCCGCTCTCATTCTGCCTTTTGGCCCATAGCTGCTCAATACCCATAAAAGCAAACTGATTACCATAATAACTTTTCCTGCATCAAATACAAAAACTTTTGCTTTTTCAACCATAGTATAAAAAACATTTTTCCACCTTGGGCCGCGGTAAACAGGTAGCTCCAAAATAAAAAAGCTTCTTTCTATACTTTTGATGAACCATTTAAATATATACGCTGTAACCAGGGCCATTACGGTTCCCAACAAATACAAAGCCATCATCACTAGTCCCTGTAAACTTAAAAAACCAAAATACAGATGCTTGGGAATGATGAGTGCAATTAAAATTGTATAAACAGGCAACCTTGCGCTGCAACTCATGAGCGGAGTACACATTATGGTGAGTAACCTTTCTTTTTTATTCTCAATATTTCTTGCGCTCATAATGGCAGGTACAGCACATGCAAGTCCGCTTATCATAGGCATAACACTTTTTCCATTTAACCCGGCTTTTCGCATAAGCTTATCGGTAAGAAAACTTATCCGTGCCATGTAGCCCGTATCCTCCAGCAAGGTTATCAATCCAAATAATATCATTATCTGCGGAATAAAGATCATTATACCGCTAAGCCCCGCCAGCACACCGTTTATTAAAACGTCGCTGAACCATCCATCGGAAAGTATGCTTCCAAGATATCCTCCCAGTTTTGCGAAGCTCCATTCAATTGCATCCATAGGATATTGCGCCATCCAGAATATACTTTGAAACAATAAAAAAAGTACACTAATTAAAATCACATAACCCCATGTGCGATGAAGTAAAATATTATCAAGCTTTTCTGTGAATAAAGCTTTTTGTAAAGGATCAGCTTCAACAACTGTCTGATGCATGATATGTTTTATTCTTCCATATCGCTGTACAATTTCCTCCGCCTGTGTTTTAGTTGGATTGAATTTATTTTTGATCTCTATATTTTCAATGGCATCCTGCGTGGCTTCATCAAGATCAAAACTTTCGTGATTGATAAGATAGTGAATTGCACGATAATCACTAAAGCCCGGAAAGCGATCCTGTATTTCTTTAATGGCTTCGGGAGCAAATGTACTGCTGTCAATAAAATCCCGTGCAGGTGTTTTATATAAATTTTCTGCGGTTTGCTCTATCGCTTTTTTTAATTCTTTTAATCCTTTATTTTTTCTTGGATTAACAGGAATAACCGGAACACCCAATTCTCTTTCAAGTCCTGCAATATCTATCTGGATATTTTTTTTCTTTGCAAGATCCATCATGGTAAGCGCTACCACAACCGGCTTTTTTAAATCGATAAGCTGTGAACAAAATAAAAGATTTCTCTTTAAATTAGAGGCATCAGCAATCAATAAAAAAATATCTGCTGTTACATCCTTATCCTGGTTGATAAGTACTTTATAAGAAACCCATTCATCATGCCTTTTTGGGTATAAACTATAAGCACCCGGCAAATCGATTACAAAGGCTTTTAGAGTTTCCGATATATTGAATATCCCCGTTTTCTTATCAACTGTAACCCCGGGAAAATTGCCGATCTTTTGATTTAACCCTGTAAGAGAATTAAATATGGAACTCTTCCCGCTATTGGGATTTCCTACTAAAGCGATATGTAACGGAGATGACAATTTTTTAAACTATGGGTAAAATTAAATTGAACAATTAATTCTACCTTACGATTTAAGAAAAGAGATAGGATGAGCAATTTTTTTAACTTGTTTGATTTTTTTGAATTGATTTTTTTCAGGAATTTTTTAACCTTTATCTTGTAAAGATTTTTTGTTGCCAGATTGTATGAAACTACGAATAGATAACCAGGTTTTAGTTGATGAGTTCTTCCAGGATACAAGAATATTGGGAATTGTAGCGCCTATTAAGCATTACCAGTTTTGCTGGCATCTTAACCAGATACTTAGATTTGATTTCAGGATAAATAACAGCATAGAAATCCAGCTGAATAAAAGGCAGCGTAATTATTTTTTTTCTATTTATGAATATGCTGAAAATGGCGGCACCATTAGGCACTATTTATACAATAATCAATTTGATGGAGAATACCTGTTACCGGAATTTAAGCATCTTGATTTTTTGTGGCTGATAAAAGATGATATAATACAGGATGATGAAGTGGCTGCGTTGATGGCCTCTATCAGAACAATCCCTTCAGTACAGCTTATTACAGAAATGACCAATGAAAAAATTAAAAATAAACAGCATCTTATCTTTTAGCCCTAACCCGTGGAGGGGAATAAAGCCCTAATTTTGTTAGTGAATTAAAATATTTTTTATGTGGAAAGAAGAAGATAATAAACTCTATAAAAAATTTGAGTTCAAAGATTTTTCAGAAGCATTTGCTTTTATGACACGTGTTGCACTTGCTGCAGAAAAAATGGATCATCACCCGCTATGGACCAACGTGTATAACAAAGTGGAGATTTGGCTAAATACACATGATGCAGGAGATGTAGTGACAGACAAGGATAGAAAACTATCAACGATAATTGATGGTATTTTAAACAAGCCCTAAAATGTAGATACAATTATCGAAGAGCTTTTTGCCTCCTGGAACGATAGTCAACAATAAAAGCAGTTATTTCTTTTACATCAGCAAACTTCTTTTCCAATATATCCGGGTGCCTGATATCAGGCTTTCCATTTTTAAAATCACAAACTTCGGGATCGGTTAGCGCATAAGTGTAAAAACTGTTTACCAATATTTTTTCCATATCAACCAAACTATCATATGCAGCAAAGGTTTGGAGCACTAATATTTTATGAGCTGTATCTGTTCGATAAAGATTTATCAGGTGCCAAAACGCTTTTTTTAATTCCATGTTCTTCATCAACTCCAATGCCCGTGGCCAGTTGTATGCTGCGGGGTATGTGCTTTGCCTGTACTGGGAATCGAGAATTAATTTTTTTGCTTCGTCGTTAAGGCGAAAGGAATCTTTTTCAATTGACATTCCAACATCAAGAAAATCTTTTTCCCAATTCTTTAAAAATTTTACAGCCGCATTTGACGTATCATATTTTGATGTGTTGGTTTGAGCAAAAGATAATAAACCAATATGCAGATAGATAAAAATTAAGCCTGTTCTAATCATCTTATTTTTTAATTACTTTTTTTGATTTGCCTGGGTATTCATGTTTAATCTTTTCTCAATTGCATCTAATCTTGCTTCAGCATCAGAAACTTTTTGCTGGTATTTTTCTATGATCTTCAAAAAATCATTATTCTGAACGCCGACCAATGTATTAACCATTTTAGGGCCATCAATATTTATTGTTTCCCAAGCCCTTCCTACCACGAGCCTGAAATCTTCAGTAGTCATTTGAGAGGTTTTAACAGCAACACCATAACCCGGGATATCTCCTTTAGCAACAATGAAATCACCTGTAGTAACAGCGCCAATTATCTTAACCGGAATTTGGCCCATAAATGCTATGCTATTTCCAAATCCTACTTTGTCTTTATTAGGCATATTGGCATTAACAATAGGTTGGGTTGATACGGCCATAATTTGTTCAGCACCTTTAATGTCTTTAGTAATCTTTCCGCCTTTAACACCAACGATATCCCCGGCAGATATTGACTCTTCAAGATTTTCACGTTCCATCCATTCTGCATAATCTCCATTACCCGAAACATATTCAACGCCTAATTTATTATAGGTATGTCCCAGTTTATTAAATTCATTGGCCAGGTTAAGTAATCCTTTTGCAATATCTATTCCTCCCACTGCGGATACAAGATGAAAAAGATATTCTTTACTAAAATAACGGTCGCTGAAATCGCCTATGGATTGTGCCCGGATCACACCTAACACTCTCTCATCCTTATCAACAAACTTTACGAATTCATTTTTATTATTCAGTGAGTTTGCAACATCTGTTGTTTTAATATTAGGTGCGCCAATTGTTGGTAAACCACTACAATCAATCTGTGGTATGGCAGGTATTGTAAGCGCTACAGCAGGTATTGCCGGAATAGTTAGGTATTCTTTTGGAATCGCAGGTATTTCAAGCTTTGGCAAAATAGGTACAATTTCCGTTTTAGAGATAAGCGTAAACCCATGAAGAAGTGTTGTTTTAGGAAATAAAGTGGTTTTACCAATAATGTCAAAGCTACCTAAGCTACCAACGCCAACACTTAATGCAGGTAATTCAACTGCTGGCATATCAACATCAGGAATTGAATACGGTCCTAAATTAATAGGAAGATGCAATCCATCATTGATAGGTTTTGTTAAGTCTAAAGGAAGATTTAATTTATCATTAATGGGAGTAGCTAAGTCCAAGGGTAATCCTAACTTCTGATTAATGGGAGTGGCTAAATCCAAAGGAAGTCCGAGCTTTTCATTTAAGGCAGGGGAAATAGCATTTGTTAACTGGCAAAGTGCGCCGCCAAGAAATTCTCCTGTGTTTTTAACCAAAGACCATACATCACCTGATGAAATACTTACCTGCTTAGTTTTTACCCACCCTTCAACCAAAGTTATTTGCTCTTGAAAAGCATGATACACCGGGTTGAAATCATCTACCTCGATGCTTTCATATTCGGTTCCATTCCACATTGGATGAATACGGCCAAGCTTAATTTTTAATCCATCACCTTCACCTGTATTTGTATTTGTTATTGTTGCAACAAAGCCGCTGCTATCACCTTTTATATTAAGGCTTGTTGCTTTAACATCGTTGGTTACTGCAAGACTGTTTAAAGTAGAAGAGCCATTAACTTTTAAATTTCCTCCAACATTTAAGTTTTTTGCAATGCCAACACCACCATCAACAACCAGTGCGCCATCAGTTATAGTATTTGATTGGGCAATATTTTTTAAATGAGTCAGGCCGTTTATATCTGTTGTTGTACCACTCACTGTATTCAGCGTAACATTTTTATTTACAGTCAGGTCATTTGCTACAACTACATTTCCGTTAGCTAAAATTCTTATCCTCTCAGTGTTGTTTGTTACCAAAAGAAGATCAACAAAATCGCCTGTACCCAGTTTATCTTTTGCAGGATTAGAACCAACATTCCCCTTTAGAGACCAGTTGGCAGAGGGTGATGTACTTGTGGTATTTGTAGAGCTGCTCGTTGTGGAAGTAGTTGTAACTGCAGATTCTGATGTGCTGGTAGCATTATCATCAGATAGCTTTGCTGCGGTTCCGGCATGAAACGCATATGGTACAGCAAGCAATTTGCTGTTGCTGATGGTCATAAAATCTGATTGACCTTTGTCTTTTATAGCAACCTGCATCCAAATATCAGCTGTACTCCATGGAATATCAGCAAATTTTCCTTTTTCAATTTTACCTTCGCCTATAGTTAAGGAAAATAAACCAACCTGGTTAGTAGTTACCGCATGTGTTTCACTATAATATATTACAGAACCCCTGTTATCCTGGGTTAATAAATTAATTTTTAAAGTGATGGATTGATTAACCAATACATTTCCCGAAAGATTCCTGGCAACAGCCTGGTATTTCATGCCTTGCGGAACATGTTGTGCAAAAGAAAGAACAGCGCAAAATAAAATTGTAAGCAGAAAGAAAAATTTTTTCATGTTTGTGGTTTTGATTTATGAACTTTTATCCTTTGATGATTTGGTATGTTTTAATTATGTTGGCAGCAACACCGTCTCTTACGGTTAGCGTATAAGTGCCCGGCGGTAATCCGTTCATATTTATTTGCAAGCTTCCGTTAGCTGAGCTAACAGTATATTGTTTAAATATTACACCATGTATATCTGCAATAGTTACAAACACATTGATGGTATTTACAGAACTTATACTAAAGTTTAAAATTGACAGAACCGGATTGGGAGCATACGAAATATTATAACCAATCCCTGTTCTTGTTACAGGAGCGGTTGTAGTTATTATTTGTAATGGCTGATGAAAACCCTGAGTATACATTTTTGCGGCTGTAGATACTGTTTCAACTGCAAATTCCCCCATAGTCCAATCCAGTGTATAATTTGGAGTTAAAGAAGATCCGCCAGCCGGAGCAATTATAGTTTGGTTCAGGGTTTGAGCCTTTGTCGAAACGGAAAAACAAATAACTATGCATAAAAGAAACAGCTTATTTCTCATAATTAAAATAATTGATGAATAATAAAATTGGGGAGGATAAAGAAAGTTTCAGAAAAGGTATGCAGTTTAACTGCTGGTAATATCGCACAAACTAAAATAAAAATATTTGTAAAAAGAAATATTTGAAGAGGTATTTGTAATTTAATTTTTTTACATGCGAATTAATCATGCAAAGTTGAAAAAATTTGTAGAAAAATATCCCTGTAGATTTATCTGCGTTTATACTGCAGTAAAGCAATCATTGAAACTGCCGTCCACACTCCTTCTAAAATAATAAATGGAACATAGTGTATAAGGAACGATGCATAGCAAGCGAGCCCGGCACCAATAATATTCATTAGGATATACATCATGCTCTCTCTTGAAATTTTATCCAGGAGATTTAAAACAAATGCAAGAAGCAAAATGAAAACACCAACGCTTCCTATTATATCGCTGAAAGAGAAATGCATTATTTAATGGATATTACTTTGCCCGATGATGCTGTAAATTTTCCAATAGGCTGAATGAATGATCCCAGATCATGATCGGTTAATATTTGCTTAATCTGGTTTACTGTTGAAGGCTCAACAGCAATTAATAGCCCACCGCTTGTTTGCGGATCAGATAGAATGGTTTTTTGATAGTCACTGATGTCTCCAATTTTGTCACCATAGCTATCCCAATTCCTGTTGGTACCGCCGGGCACACATTTTTGATCAACATAATTTTTAAGATCGTTAATTATTAAAGGCACTTTTTCAAAATTAATAACAGCGCTAAGGCTACTGCCTTCGGCCATTTCGACCAAATGACCAAGCAACCCGAAACCTGTAACATCCGTCATTGCAGATATTCCCTGGATGCTTCCCAATATTTCTCCTGCTTTATTTAATTGCATCATTTGTTTTGCAGCAAGGCCTTTATGTTCTTCTTTTAAAATTCCCTTTTTCTCTGCAGTGGTTAAAATTCCTACGCCAAGCGGCTTGGTTAAAAAAAGAAGATCACCTTCTTTGGCTAAATTATTTTGTTTGATATTTTCAACAGCAACAAGGCCGCTGACAGCTAATCCAAAAATCGGTTCGGGAGAATCAATGCTGTGCCCGCCGGCTAATGGAATACCAGCTTCTTTACAAATACTTCGGCTTCCCTCAATAACTTTTTGAGCAACAGATGTTGGTAGAATATTTACAGGCCACCCTAAAATTGCAATTGCAACAATTGGCTTTCCTCCCATTGCATATACATCGCTTATTGCATTGGCACTTGCAATCCTTCCAAATTCAAAGGGATCATCAACTATCGGCATAAAAAAATCTGTGGTAGATATTAATGCCATTCCATTTTCAAGATCGTACACTGCTGCATCATCTTTACTGCTGTTGCCAACCAAAAGGTTTTTATTATCCGGCAAAGCAAGATTGCTTTTTAAAATCTCATCTAAAACTTTGGGGGCAATTTTACAGCCGCAGCCAGCTCCGTGAGAATATTGTGTGAGTTTTATAGCGCTATTATCTGATTGATCAGTCATGCCCCAAAGATCATCAAAGAATTTTAATTATGTTTTCTTCGTAGAATTATTGCAGAATTTTTTTGAAGATCACCGGCAAATCTTATCTGGTAGCTATCTTCGCCGTCTTTAATTATAAGTAAGCCGGTATTGGGTGGGATACTGCCTAAGTTTTCAGCATACATTATTAACTGCAATGAATCTCCAAGGTCGGGGGTAATATAAACTGTTTTTGAAATAGCTTTTGTACTTAATCCCTGCCGGGGCATAATTATTTTCCCGTTCATTATAACAGATACCGTATCGCCATCAACTACACCATTGTCGTACAAGGTTAATATAAGACTATCAGATTTAAAATCAACGGTTCTGATAGTTTCAATTTTTCTCTTTGCCAATTCTTCATAAGAAATTACAGGTGCTGAAGCATTTGAATTTTGTACCGGCTTATAAACCGGGATTATTGGCTCTTTACTTTTTTCTTTTGGAACAGAAACGACTTCAGAGTTTTTCGTTGTTGGTTGTTCAATTATAATCTCTTTTGTTTTTTTGTTACGGGGTTGGGTGATTACAGAATTATCTTTGGGGCGGGTTGAAGTTATCGCCGGCTTCTCTGTAGGTTGGGGTTGTATCTCTGTCTTTTTTTCATTTTTTATAGAAGTAATTGCTGCATCTTTTTTTGGCTGAATAACAGGCAGTGTTTTTATTTCTGTAATAACAGTCTTTGGTTGCGGTGTAATTATTTCTGCCTTCTTAGTTAACACGGGCTGGTTTTTAACCAATTGCTTTTTTTGCTTTTCCCGGGCAACATCCTCTGTTTCTATCACATCAACTTTATAGTCTATGGTATCTTCATTAATATCTATCAGGTTTTCGTCTTTCTCTATTTTAACCGGTTCTTTTTTTGTTTTAGATAAAACAGCTACATCTTTTTGTTGGGTTGGTTGAGCAGAAGGCTTATTATTTTTTATTGGTACAGGTACAACTGCAACATCTTTTTTCTCATTGTTTTTAGATTGAATAAAAGAAAGTGAATTTGAAAGATTCAGTTCATCCAGTTTTGCAATTAGTTTGGTTTCAGTTATTTTTTCTTTTTTCTTAAGATTAATAGTGCCGGTAGCAGATGCATATTCTTTTGTTCTGTTAGTACTAAAAGCGCCAACAAGATATTCTCCTGATGGGCTAAAGGTTATGCTTAAAGTGCTAAACATTTTTACACCTTTTGGAGGCGGGAATAAATAATTATTATAAATCAATTCATCATCTTCAATTAATATTTTAGTTCCCTTCTGTTTTATTTTTAATGTTTTAACGCCAGCTACTTCTTTGTTATCATCTATAAAGGTTGTATGAGAAAATCCGGTGAGCTTTCCTCTAGTTTCGGAAATAGCAATTTCGTATGGGATGTATTTACGTGTACTATCATTGTAAATAGTACCAGTCCATACGCCATGGATATCCTGTGAAAAAAGTTGTAAAGGCACCAATAAAAAAATTAAAAAAATTCTCATACTTCCTGGAGTGACAGTTTATTTACATTAACAGAACTATTAACGCACGGGCACGGGATAACATTTAATAAAGATTCATAATTTTTCCTGTTGCGGAGGCCCTTATTATAAAGCTTATCATAATATTTTAATAATATATTGAAACACTCCCGGATATTGTTTTCAGACAAGAAACTTATTGCCGTTTTTGTTTCGAGCCCACCCAGTCTTTTTTGAATACGTTCAATCGCTTCGCCTAACTTTTCTTTTTCAAAATTTCCATACGTTGTAACCAGGTAATTCAATCTTTCTTCAAAAGGAATATCTAAAAAATATACCGGGCTATTTCTCATCTTCTCCCAAAATGAATTTGGAATAATGATTTTCCCGATTCGCTGGCTTTCATCCTCCAGCCATATATCAGACGCAGAACTTTTCTTAAATAATTCAACTGCCAATAAGTTTTCAAACATTTCCTGCGAAGGCTGGGGTTTTTCACCTATTGCACCAAAAGCAGAACCTTTGTGATTTGCCAGATTTTCCAAATCAATAACAGGATAATTCTTTTGTTTTAATTCCTGGAGTAACATTGTTTTTCCTGAGCCTGTATAACCGCCTAATATTTTTAAATTATATTCTTTATCAAACTGCCTTAAAACCCAATTACGAAAAGCCTTATATCCTCCTGTTAATGTATAAACTTTAAACCCATACATATCCAAAAGCCATGCTACCGCAGCGCTTCGCATTCCGCCTCTCCAGCAATGCACCAATATGCAATTAGCAATTGGCAACGAATCATTTTTGCTTATTGCCTGTTGCCATTTGCCTGTTATGGCTTCCATTTCTTCTACCATCTTCTTCATCTTCACACCAAAAAAATCAAGTCCGATTTTTATTGCGGCTTGCCTGCTTTGTTGCTTATACGCCGTTCCAACAATTTTTCTTTCTTCATCAGTAAATAATGGCAATGAATATGCGCCGGGAATTTGTGCATGATTAAATTCGCCCGGGCTGCGAACGTCAATAACGGGATATTGTTCTGAGAGCTGCAAAAAAATTTCAATATTAATTTTCTCTGTTGCCATAAATAAAAAACCACCGTATTAGCAGTGGTTAATCTTTGTATAGTATTAGTTTTTATTATCCATTCATCGAAGTTAAAAACTCCATGTTATCTTTTGTGCCTTTCATATTCTTCATTAACGTATTAATTGCTTCTTCAGGATTCATATCACCCATATGATTACGCAATACCCACATACGCTTAAGAACATCTTTATCCAGTAACAGGTCATCACGCCTTGTAGAAGATGCAACAATATCTATGGCAGGGAAAATCCTGCGGTTTGATAAACGCCTGTCTAATTGCAGTTCCATATTGCCGGTTCCCTTAAATTCTTCAAATATTACCTCATCCATTTTACTTCCTGTATCAACCAATGCGGTTGCAATAATGGTAAGAGAGCCTCCGAACTCTATTTTTCTTGCAGCACCAAAAAACTGTTTTGGCTTTTGCATTGCATTTGCTTCAACACCTCCTGATAAAACCTTGCCGCTAGCCGGCGCTACTGTATTGTGCGCCCTTGCCAAACGTGTGATACTATCTAACAATATTACAACATCATGTCCGCACTCAACCAGGCGTTTTGCTTTTTGCAAGGCCATAGTACTCACCTTCACATGCTTATCTGCCGGCTCATCAAATGTTGATGCGATAACCTCTGCTCTAACACTACGCTCCATATCAGTTACCTCTTCCGGCCTTTCATCAACCAGCACAATAATTAAATATATCTCTGGGTGATTAGCTGCAATTGCATTCGCAATTTCTTTCAGTAACATGGTTTTGCCCGTTTTGGGCTGGGCAACAATTAATCCACGCTGGCCCTTACCAATTGGAGTAAACAAATCCATTATTCTTGTAGAAAGATTACTGGACTCTGTAAATAAATTTAATTTCTCAAAAGGAAATAATGGTGTCAGGTAATCAAATGGAACACGGTCACGAACTTCATCCGGGCCCTTACCATTGATGGTCTCCACTTTTAATAATGCAAAATATTTTTCACCTTCCTTTGGCGGACGAACAGAACCATAAACTGTATCGCCGGTTTTTAATCCAAAAAGTTTTATTTGTGAAGGAGACACATAAATATCATCAGGAGATGATAAATAATTATAATCACTGCTTCTCAAAAATCCATACCCATCGGGCATCATTTCTAGAACACCTTCGCCTAAAATAATCCCATCAAATTCAATATTAAATGCGGGCTCCCTGCGTTGAGGGAAATTTCTTGGCTGTACAGGTGTTCCACCGTTGCTTTGTATTTCGCCGCTTTGAGGAAGATCATCATTTAATAAGCTAACAAGGGCGGGTGCAATTGACATCGGGCTGTTCTGTGAATCCTCATTGTTATCCTGTTCTTCCGTAGGCTGAGCATCCTCATTTCGCTCTTCATTGTCAAGCTCTTCCTCTCTTTCTTTTTTAGCAGGTTTTGCTTTATGTACAACCGGGGTTTCAGATTTTTTAACCTTTAATTCAGGTTTTACCTTTTCCTCTATAGCAGCAGGTGCAGTGTCGGCTTTGTTATCGACCGCAGGCTTAATAATTCTTTTACGTTTTGGCTTTTCGCCATCAGCAGCATTATTCATTGTGTTTTGTTTATTCAGGATTTGTGAAATGAGTTCCTGTTTTTCTAATTTTTTTGCGTTGGAAATGTTTTGTTCTATTGCTATATCCTGCAACTCAGGAACGAGCAGGTCGTTCAGTTGTGAAATGTCGTACATAAAATACTTGTAGATTAAAAACTCAAATCGATCTTAATGTGTGAACTATAAATTTTGATGATTTATATGGAATGGATTCTATTATTGAAACTGAAAAGCTTAGAGAAAAAGGAGAACCAATCAGCTTATTCCGATGCAATAATAAGATAAATTTATAAAAAAAGGAAATATTTTATGTTCAACTTTTTCTTCGTTGATTGAATCCATTGGTCTTAATAAATTATTAAGCCCTAATCCACCATTATATGAGCATTCTATCAGTATTCTGCATATTTGGGTTTATCTGTATCCTGTATCTTTGCCTTCCAAAATGGATATATGTTTAATAACAGAACAAGGATAAAGGAGCTGATAGCGAATGAGAGCGTTAACTACGAAGTTATCGTTATGGGCTGGGTCCGCACTTTCAGGAATAACCAGTTTATTGCTTTGAACGATGGAAGCACCAATAATAATTTGCAGGTGGTTGCAGAGTTAGGAAAATTTGACGAATCAGTTTTAAAAAGAATAACTACCGGGGCTGCATTAAAGGTAAGCGGAGAAATTATTCCTTCATTAGGTAAAGGACAAAAAATAGAATTAAAAGCTCATTTAATCGAAATACTTGGAGACAGTGATGCTGAAAAATATCCCTTACAACCCAAAAAGCATAGCCTTGAGTTTTTAAGAGAGATAGCGCACCTGCGTTTTAGGACTAACACATTCGCCGCTATTTTTAGGGTTCGCCATACTTTAGCTTTTGCTGTTCATAAGTTTTTTAATGATAAGGGGTTTGTATACCTGCATACTCCAATTATAACCGCATCAGATGCGGAAGGGGCAGGAGAAATGTTTCACGTTACCAATTTTGACCTAACCAATCCTGCTAAAAATGAAGATGGTTCTATAAATTATAAAGAAGATTTTTTTGGTAAGGCAACTAACCTCACGGTTAGCGGGCAATTAGAAGGCGAACTTGCTGCCATGGCACTTGCCGATGTGTATACCTTCGGACCAACTTTTCGTGCAGAGAATAGTAACACAGCAAGGCATCTCGCAGAGTTCTGGATGATAGAGCCGGAAATGGCTTTCTATGATCTGGAAGACAACATGAACCTTGCTGAAGAATTTATTAAGTACATTATAAAATATACCCTGGAAAATAATAAAGATGACCTGGAATTTTTATCACAACGATTAGCTGAGGAGGAAAAACAAAAACCTCAACATGAGCGCAGCGAAATGGGGCTTATAGAAAAACTGGAATTTGTTATCAATAATAATTTTGAACGGCTGACCTATACTGAAGCGATTCAAATATTAAAAGAATCAAATCATAACAAGAAAAAGAAATTTCAATATTTGATTGAAGACTGGGGGGTTGATTTGCAAAGCGAACATGAGCGTTACCTGGTAGAAAAACATTTTAAAAAACCTGTTATCCTCACTGATTATCCTAAAAATATAAAGGCGTTTTACATGCGGCAAAATGAGGATGGAAAAACAGTGGCTGCTATGGATATTTTAGCACCGGGAATTGGAGAAATTGTTGGCGGTTCGCAAAGAGAAGAAAGATTGAACAAACTAACTGAGCGTATGAATGAGATGCATATATCAACGGAAGAACTGGATTGGTATTTAGATACAAGAAGATTTGGGCCAGTCCCTCATGCTGGCTTTGGGCTTGGCTTTGAGCGGTTAGTGCAATTTGTAACCGGCATGTCTAATATCAGGGATGTAATTCCTTTTCCAAGAACACCTAAGAGTGCGGAGTTTTAAATCAAATTTATTTTTTCAGAAAGGAGGTAATTCTTGTCTTAACATTCTCTCTTATATTCATATAAAATAAATTGTAGTCAACAATGTGATAATTTTTCATTGTTAAAAAAACATTTCCAAAAAATTGGGGTTTGTTGGTCCACAATATATTTCCATGAATTTGTGCATGGACCAATCCTGGAATTACTTTATTAAAATCTCTTAGTATTCCTCCTTTGTTTAGTTTTGCCGGGGCAAAATCTTCATCAAGCGACCAGGTTAAAGGATTTGTTACAAAGGCTTTTTCTTTTTCATTGGCTACAAATTCAGGGATATATTCTTCTTTAAATGTTCTCCAGCTAACAAAACATCCTGTTGCGGCCGAGTCTTTACAGGGTTTTAATTCTTTAAAATAATTTGTAAAAACGGGTAGACCAATAATGTATGCGCAAACTAATTTTTTTCGCAATGGAAGGTTTTCAAAAAACTCTTTTAATATTCTTCCTGCATGCAGGGTGCCCTGGCTGTGTGCTGCAATAATAATTGGTCGGCCATTATTATAATATTTTAAATAATATTCAAAAGCGGTTTTTATGTCTTCGTAAGCAATATCAAATGCTTTATCAGCAGCATTTTTATTTTTTATAAAAAATGCTTTTAAATTAGCCTGCCTGTACCGGGGAGCAAATATTCTGCACTGTGCATTAAATACACTAGCCTGGTATAAGATTGCAGAGTTATCTGTTTTTTTATTTAATACTTCGTCATTTATATCAGCATTCCATCCCATGGGCATTGCCAAATCAGTGTATGTTGTTGGATGAATAAAAAACACATCTGCTAATGAGTCTTTCTTTTTATCTTGAATGGACGAAGGAATATTATCTGCAGCATCAGCTTTCCATGGATGCGATGCCCAATAATCTAAGTTTGAATAGTCTGGTTTTCCTGAAATATTTTTAAATTGATAATTGGTTGGATTAAAATATTTGTAGGGGGAACAGGAGACTATTGTGATAATACAAATAAAATTAAATATGGCGTATAATGGTTTGTTGAATAAAGAATTATCTTGATGTTTTTTCATATACGAATTTACATTTGTAAAATGTAACCTATTCGGGTTAAAAACCTTTTTATAAAAATGGCATCTTTTACTTTTTAGTATTTTCAAATAATGCTTCAGCGTCATGGTCCTTTTTTAAAAGCCGTTTTTTTTCATAGCATTTCTGCTTTTGGCGGGCCCCAGGGTCATTTGGGGATGATGATGAAAACATTTGTTGACAGGAGGCGGGATATTTCGAAAGAGGAGCTGATGGATTATGTTTCTTTTTGTCAACTGTTGCCCGGGGCATCATCAACACAAACTTTAACCTTAATAGGATATAAAAGAGGTGGAGTTCCTTTAGCGGTACTTACTCTGATTATATGGATACTGCCGGCATGCCTTTTAATGTCAGCATTTTCATTTATCGTTCAATATATTGATACTAAACATTCAGGGATAAGTATTTTTAAATTTATTCAACCCATGGCTGTTGGATTTTTAGCATTTGCAGCGTATAGAGTATACAAAACTTCCATAATAAATTTGATTACATATGTCATAATGCTTTTGTCATTATTTATCACGTTTATATTGTTTAAGACACCGTGGGTTTTTCCGATTTTGATAATCCTTGGAGGGGTGGTCACTAATTTTAGTAATAAGCGCTATCCACGCAATAAAGCATTAAAACCAAAATTGATAAAGTGGACTAATATTTGGTTGTTTGTATTAATTTTTATTATAGCAGGAGTATTAAGTGAAGTTTCTCGAACCCGAAACTGGGAAAATAAACGAAGTTTCGCCTTATTCGAAAACTTTTATCGTTTTGGAAGTTTGGTCTTTGGAGGGGGAGATGTATTAATGCCGATGATGTATGACCAATATGTAGTAAGAGATAAAATAAAATATAATATTACCCGGGAGGAATATTTAACCGGTTGGGGTATGGTAAGAGCAATTCCCGGCCCTGTGTTTTCTGTTGCTTCGTATACAGGGGGCATGGTAATGAGACCGGAAGGAAAAATGATGCAACTGTTTGGTTGTGTGATAGGGGCAATTGCAATCTTTTTACCAAGTGCATTATTAGTTTTGTTTTTTTATCCCGTCTGGCATAATCTAAAAAAATATCCAATAGTCTATCGGGCTTTAGAGGGAATTAACGCTGCAGTAGTAGGCATTATGTGGGGAGCGACTTTTTATTTATTACACGATATATCAATCGCTAATTTTAAAACGGTCAGTTTTATTAATATTGGTGTAATTATAGGAACTTTTTGCCTATTAAGCTTTAGCAAAATAAAATCTCCTTATGTAGTAGTAGGTTGTTTATTGCTGGGTTGGTTCTTTTAATACTCTTTATTTATAGTAATGATTTCTTTCAATTTCTTCTTTTACAACATCAGGAACAAGAAATTTTATTGAGTCACCTTTTTTAATCATCTCCCGAATTTTTGTTGAAGAAATATCAAGCAAGGGAGCTTTTAAGGTGACTATATTTTTTCCTAAATTATTTTCCATTGTAAATCCCGGCCTTTCATAAACCAATACCCGGTAGTTTCTAATTAACTGCTCATAATTTTTCCACTTAGTAATATTTTGTAAACTATCGCTACCCATAATTACGGAAAATATTAAATCGGGATATTTTTCTTTTAGATACGTTAATGTATCTATTGTGTATGAAGGGATGGGCAAAGAAAATTCAATAATACTTGACCTTAATTTTTTTTCACCATCAATTGCAATATCAATTAAATACTTCCTATGATATTTATTTAGTAAGGTGCCATTAGTTTTTAGGGGATTTTGAGGAGAAACAACAAACCATACTTGATCCAAATCAGAGTTATTTGCAATATAATTTGCAATAATAAGATGACCTATATGTATTGGATTAAACGAACCGAAATAAAGACCAATTTTCATTAGTGTGTTGAATATCAATTATTTATACCTCTTCCACGAGTATGGTTTCTGCTTCATTTAGGCGCAAACTTAAAAAATAACCAGAGACCCTAATAGATATCGGATCTCCTAAAGGAGCAATTTTTTCTATACTGATGATTTCCCCGGGAAGACACCCCATTTCCATCAATTTTAAAAAAATATCATTTTTAATGAATGAGTTTATTCGTACCATTTTGCCGACTTGGATATCTGATAATTTTTTTATCATCTAAGTGTAAATATATTTACTTGTGAACTTCTATATTTTCGACTTTAGAAATAAAGCCTTTGGATAAAATACACTTTCATGAATTAGACATCACCTTCTCACTTTTGCATAGGAGGGATTTAAAAAAATTTCTTCTTGACATGTTCAAAAAAGAAAAGAAAGAAGTAGATAGAATTGATATTATTTTTTGTACTGATAAATATTTATTGCACCTAAATAAAAAATATTTAAATCATAACTACTATACTGATACTCTAACTTTTCTTCTTTCTTCTTCCAATAAATCAATTACTGGGGAAATATATATAAGTATAGAAAGAATTAGAGCCAATGCAAAAAGCCTAAAAATTTTACCCCGGCTGGAGCTTATACGTGTAATTATTCATAGCTGCCTACACTTATGCGGTTATTTAGACAAACCCCAACGCGAATTCTTAAAAATGGAAAAAATACAGGAAGCTTACCTTCAACAATGGGGTGTTTCACGTGAAACTCAAATTGGAGGTTAAACCACCTTCGAGTAATTTTGTTGAATGTTTCCAACTTACGATGTTATTGTAGTCGGTGCCGGCCATGCTGGCTGTGAGGCCGCAAGCGCCGCTGCAACTTTAGGCAGCAAGGTTTTGTTAATTACTATGAATTTGCAGACAATAGGGGAAATGAGTTGTAATCCAGCTATGGGTGGTATAGCTAAAGGGCAGATAATAAGAGAAATAGATGCTTTTGGTGGATATAGTGGGATCGTAACGGATGAGACCATGATTCAATTTAGAATGTTAAACAAGAGTAAAGGCCCCGCAATGTGGAGTCCCAGGGCTCAAAGCGATCGGAATCTGTTTTCCCGAAAATGGAGAGAAATTTTAGAACATAACTTAAATATTGATTTTTATCAGGATATGGTCGTTGGTCTTATAAAAACTGAACAGACAATATCAGGCGTAAAAACAAGATTGGGACATGAAATTCGATCAAAATCCGTGGTTTTAACCAATGGAACCTTTCTAAATGGAGTAATTCATATAGGCGAAAAACAAATGACTGGGGGAAGGGTTTCTGAAAAAAATTCTACAGGAATTACAGAGCAATTGCAAGGTTGGGGATTTCAGAGTGAGCGCCTCAAAACCGGTACCCCACCCCGAATAGATGGCAGAAGCCTGAACTATGCCAAACTTGATATTCAAGAAGGAGATAAAGATATAAAGGGCTTCTCTTTTACTAATACCAAAAAGCCGTCAATACAGAAAAATTGTTGGATAGCTTATACAAATAAAAAGGTACACCAAGTTCTTGAAACCGGTTTTAGTAAAAGTCCGATGTTCCAAGGCCGAATTCAGGGGGTTGGGCCGAGGTATTGCCCCAGTATAGAAGATAAAATCACCCGGTTCTCAGAAAGAGAACGTCACCAACTATTCATAGAGCCTGAAGGGTGGAATACAATTGAAATATATATTAATGGATTTTCATCATCTCTGCCTGAAACTGTTCAGTTTCAAGCACTTAGAGAAATTATTGGATTTGAGAATTGCAAAATGTTTCGTCCTGGTTACGCTATTGAATACGATTATTTTCCTCCAACGCAACTAAATTCTACCCTGGAAACTAAGCTAATCAACAATTTATTCTTTGCTGGCCAAATAAATGGTACTACAGGGTATGAAGAAGCTGCCTGCCAGGGATTAATGGCAGGAGTTAATGCTCATCAAAAAATAAACGATCTTGAGCCGGTTATACTAAAAAGGAATGAGGCATATATTGGAGTCCTAATAGACGACCTTGTAAATAAAGGCACGGACGAACCATATAGGATGTTTACAAGCAGGGCAGAATTTAGAACCTTATTACGCCAGGATAATGCCGATATCAGGTTAACAGAAAAAAGTTATCGAATAGGTTTGGCATCTCAGGAAAGAATAGAAAATGTCAGAAATAAAAAAGAATGTGTGTTAGAAATAAAAAAAATTCTGGACGATTTTATTTTTGACATTAATGAAATAAATTCATATTTAGAGAACATAAATTCAGCCCCTTTAGATCAAAAGCAAAAGGCTTCTCAATTAATATTAAGACCTTCAATAAATTTGAGTGATATGATGAAAGTGAGTGCTTCTTTAAATTCTTATTTAAAAAATTATGACCCCGAAACTCTTGAACAGGCAGAAATTCAATTGAAATATGATATTTACATTCAAAAGGAAAAAGAACTTGTAAGCAAAATGAGTACTCTTGAAGAACAGGTTATACCCGATAGTTTTAATTATGACAAAATACTTTCTCTTTCTAACGAAGCCAGACAAAAATTCAATAAAATCAGGCCACAAACTTTAGGACAAGCCAGCCGTATAAGCGGAGTAAATCCCAGCGATGTACAGATTCTTATGGTTTATATGGGCCGCTAATTTCCTTATAAAATGAAGTTATCTTTCCCTTCCGAAATAAATAAAAATGCCTTTTTGAAACAATCGTAAAGCTTTTATTATAAAATAATTTTAATACCATTACTAAGGATGCGAAAAGACCATGGGGGCTTTTTTAATAAATGAAAAACAATCAGGCGCTTTTATAAAAAAATATTTCTCTGAAATAGGATCCGAAGGATTTATTGACCGGTAACAAATTAAGCCCTAAAATATTTAGTTATAGAACCAGGCAAAGATTAAGTTAGTAATATCATTTCCGCAGAGCTGATTATGGAAGATGATTTTAATATTTTATGCCACTTTCGAAATGGTTCAATATTTGTTTTTAATAAAGACTAATGAAAACTTTATATAAAACAATTGAAACTGCATTTGAAAAATTTAGCTTCGCTGCAACCCGGGTCTTAGGAAATTCAATAACTTTTCTTCTTGCCCTATTATTGGTTGCGAGGTATTTTACTGACGATAAAGTATATACTAAACCAAGGCATCAGATTATTATGGATGTAATATTTTCTATTACTTTTCTAAGCATTTTTATTATTCAAAAATCTGTAAACCGTTTTTCTGCAGCGCTTCATTTAAAAATGAATGAATTAGTAGCATCCCAGGATAATGCCAGTAATAGAATTATTAATGTGGAAGAAAAAACAGAAGAAGAAATAAGAGATCTTGCAAAACACTATACCAAAATTGCAGAGAACGTTAAGGGCTCAGGTTCTATGCAGTCATCACAATCTATAGAACATGTTATAGAAGAAGTGAAAAAAAATGTTGAAAAAGAAAAGTGATAATAATAACTTGAGCCACATAATGTGGCTCAAGTTAAACTCTATATGTTTTGTGGTGTGGGGCGGGATCGAACCGCCGACACAAGGATTTTCAGTCCTTTGCTCTACCGACTGAGCTACCGCACCATTAATTTAATTCGGGCAACAAATATAAGATTTTGCTTCGTCTAGTTCCCGTATTCACACAAAAACTTTATTCGCATTATTTTTAACTGCTCCCAGCTATAATTTCCATCCGCTAACTCTTCCTTTGCAATATCAAGACTGGAGGTTTGACAACCTTTAAAATAATCAATGATTTCTTCTCTTTCATATTCTTCAACAAGGTCCTCAATTGCATAATCTAAATTCAGCCTTGTTCCGCTTGCCACAATTGTTTCCATTTCTTCTAAAAGCTCTTCCAGTTTTAAAGTTTTATTTCTTGCAATAAGTTCTAAAGGCATTTTTTTATCAACGTTCTGGATAATAAAAACTTTATTATTGTTTTTGTTCAATACGCTTTTCATTACAAACTCATCGGGCTTTTCAATTTCATTTTCTTCTACATACTTATTTATCAGGGCAGCAAATGGTTTTCCAAATTTTACGGCTTTGCCTTTGCTGATACCCTGGCATTTTTCAAGTTCCTGTACAGTTGTTGGATACAATGTTGCCATATCCTGCAAACTGTTTTCAAGAAATAAAACAAATGGTGGCAGGTTATGTTTCCTGGCTTCTTCCTGCCGGAGTTTTTTCAACATTTCAAACAGCGTTTCATCAACAGCTGTTCCGATAACACCGGCGTTACTCTCGCCCTCATCATCATCTGCATTAGCTTCTTCAAATTTGTTATTCAATGCAATTTTGAAAGATGTTGGCTTTTTTAAGAAGGCTTCTCCTTTTTTAGCAAGCTTTAATACCCCGTATTCTTCTATATCTTTTTTAATAATATTTTCAAGTAACATATTACGCAAAAGAGAATTCCAAAAGTGCCCGTCTTTATTTTTACCAATCCCAAACACCTCAAGCTCATCATGCCTGTACATTTTTATTTGTGGATTGGGGTTACCCGTTAACACGCCAATAATATACTCCATTACAAATCCCTCATTTAGCGCTTTAATTACTTTAAGTGCTTGTTGGGCCTCTGTTTTAGCATCTATTAATTCTTTGGGGGTTTTACAATTGTCACACATGCCACCACATGTTTCCTTGTCATATTCTTCGCCAAAATAACTTAGTAATATTTTTCTCCGGCACACCGCACTTTCTGAATAAGCAACGATTTCATTTATTAATTGTGCTCCGACTTCTCTTTCGCTAAGTGCTTTATCCCTCATTAAGTGCTCAAGCTTGGCAACATCTTTATGGGAATAATACAAAATGCATTTGCCCTCAAGACCATCTCTGCCCGCCCTGCCTGTTTCCTGATAATAATTTTCTATTGATTTAGGAATGTTGTAGTGAATAACAAACCTTACATCGGGTTTATCTATGCCCATACCAAATGCAATGGTGGCAACTATTACCTGCACCTCTTCATTTAAAAACTGGTCCTGCCGTCTTGCTCTTAATTTAGAATCTAAGCCTGCATGATAGGCAACCGCTTTTATCCCGTTAGCCATAAGCATTTCGGCTAACTCCTCTGTTGTTTTTCTGTTTAACGTATAAATAATCCCGCTCTTTCCCATGTTTTGGGAAATAAATTTTACTATACTCTTTACCGCCTGCTCCTTTTTTATTTTGGGCTGAACTTCATAATGCAGATTCGGGCGGTTAAATGAAGAAATGAAAATATTAGGATTGCGCAGCCCCAGGTTTTTTACAATATCGCTTTGAACTTTGGGTGTAGCTGTGGCCGTTAATGCAATTACCGGAATATCCTTATCTATCTGGTCCATTATCTCTCTAAGCCTGCGGTATTCAGGTCTAAAATCGTGTCCCCACTCACTTATACAATGTGCTTCATCAACCGCAAAAAAAGAGATTTCAAGATCTTTAAAAAAGTCAACATTATCTTCTCTTGTAAGTGTTTCGGGTGCTACATAAAGCATTTTTGTTTTGCCGGATACCAGGTCTTCTTTTACAATTTTTTGCTGCCCTTTATTTAATGTGCTGTTTAAAAAATGTGCTATATTATCCCTGCTGCTATAACCCCGCATAAGATCAACCTGGTTCTTCATCAGTGCAATTAATGGGGATACAATTATTGCACAACCTTTACTGATAAGTGCCGGTAATTGATAGCAGAGGCTTTTGCCGCCGCCTGTAGGCATAATTACAAATGTATCTTTGCCATCCAATAAGCTTTTGATTATTTCTTCCTGGGGATTTTTAAATCCATCAAACCCAAAATACTTCTGGAGGTGTCCGCTAAGTTCTGAAGATGGTTTATCAGGGGATTTTTTCTTTATAGAGGTTTTAGAACCATCTTTAATTTTTGTATTTATCGTCGTCATAACATTCTTGCCGGCTCACAATTTTAAAAAGTTCACAAAGATAATCAATTACAAGGCAAAACAAAACCCCTAAGAACCTTGGGACAGAGTAATAAATTTTTATTAAGATTAAGATACACTTTTTTAAACAGATCTTTAGAATAAGATTTTGTCTTTTTGCCTTATCATGCAATTAAAGTACGTTTGCAGCAGAATTTTCCCAGGAATTTTATTCATTAAATCCGTAATTGTGGCAATAAAGAATTCCCTTCTTTTCTCTTGCATTGCTTAATCAGAATAAATGCAAAAACCTGATATTATTTTTTTAGCCAAACAAACCATACTGCAGGAGGCGGAGGCTGTTGCAGGCATTGCTTCTTTTATCAATGATGATTTTAATAAAATAATTGACCTTATAATAAACTGCAAAGGGAGGCTGGTACTAAGCGGCATTGGCAAGAGTGCGATTGTAGCACAAAAAATTGTAGCAACACTTAACAGTACAGGAACTCCATCATTGTTTATGCATGCAGCAGATGCCATACATGGTGATGTTGGAATGATACAACAGGAGGATGTGGTAATAATCATAAGCAAAAGCGGCGATAGCCCCGAAATAAAAGTTTTAGTACCTATTGTTAAAAATTTCGGAAATAAAATAATCGGTATGGTGGGGCAAACTGAATCCTACCTGGCAAAGCAGGCTGACTTAATATTAAATACAACTGTAAGTAAAGAGGCGTGCCCCAATAATTTAGCGCCCACAAGCAGCACTACAGCACAAATGGTTATGGGTGATGCTATCGCCATTTGTTTAATGCATGCAAAGGGATTTAGTGTTGATGAGTTTGCTAAATTTCATCCGGGTGGCACCCTGGGAAAAAAATTATACCTGAAAGTTTCAGACCTTGCATTACACAATGAAAAGCCACAGGTTGATGAAACAAGTTCTTTAAAAGATGTAATTGTAGAGATAACAAAAAAGCGTTTAGGCGCTACCGTGGTATTAGATAAAAAAGAGCATATCGCAGGAATTATTACCGATGGTGATTTGCGAAGGATGCTGGAAAAAAATGTTTTGTTACAAAACGTTATTGCAAAAGATATAATGTCTGTTAACCCCAAAACTATTTCACAAAACCACCTTGCGGTAGATGCACTGGACCTTATGAGAAAAAACAATATCAGCCAATTACTGGTTGTTGATAATGAAAAATATGCAGGCATTATTCATTTACACGACCTGGTTCGGGAGGGTATTATTTAATGGAGAAGAACACTATGAAAAAAAATAATTATGTAGCAATAATGGCCGGTGGAATAGGAAGCCGTTTTTGGCCAATGAGCCGTACCGGATTTCCCAAACAATTCCTCGATATTTTAAACCATGGCAGAACACTTATCCAGGCTACTTATGACCGGTTTGCACAGTTTATTCCTAAAGAAAATATTTACGTGGTTACGGCGCAGCAATATTGCGATATTGTTTCGAAGCAGCTGCCGGATTTAAACCCGGAGAATATTTTATGCGAACCTTCCAGAAAAAATACAGCTCCATGCGTTGCTTATATCGCATATAAGCTGCAGCAGCTTAATCCAAAAAGTAACCTGATATGCGCCCCGGCTGATCATGTTATTTTAGAAGATACCTCTTTTATAAAAGCAAGTTTGGAAGCGCTCGCCTTTACTGAAAAACACAATGCTTTATTAACGATGGGCATTAAACCTTCTCATCCAAATACAGGTTATGGCTATATTCAGTACGAAGAACAATCTGTAACAGATAATATTTATAAAGTAAAAACCTTTACTGAAAAACCAGACCTTGAGCTTGCAAAAACTTTTATAGTAAGCGGGGATTTTTTATGGAACTCGGGTATATTTATCTGGCAAACAAAAACTATAATTTCTGCATTTGAAAAATACCTGCCGGAAATACACGAGGTTTTTGATGCAGAAAAAAAATTGTTTAATACGCCGCAGGAAAAAGATGCAGTAGAAAAAATATACCCTCAATGTGTAAACATTTCAATTGACTATGGTATAATAGAAAAAGCAGAAAATGTTTATGTAATTCCCTCATCATTCGGATGGAGTGATTTAGGCACATGGGGAAGCGCTTATGAAAACCTGGAAAAAGATTACCTGGAAAACGCTGTAGCCGGTGATAATGTAATGGTATTTGATTCATCCAGGAATGTTGTTCATGCAGATAATAAAAAGCTTGTCCTGTTACAGGGTCTCGAAGATTTTATTGTTGTTGATACAAAAGACGCTTTGCTTATCTGTAAAAAAGATAAAGAACAGGAAATAAAAGAATACCTGGCCGAATTAAAAAGAAACAAGGGAGATAAGTTTTTATAGGTTTATTCTTAAAATCCCGATAATAAATTTCTTCTTTCCACGTTTTATCATCTGTACAAATTTCCTTATTATACAAGGTGATATTTTATGAAATTAATGCTGATAGGAATCTCCGTATTATTATTACTCCCCAATTTTTTTAATATTCATCTTGAAAAAACACCTCAATACGATCATAAAGAACTGTTCAACCCCGGCCTTGCTTATATAAACTCCACAGAAAAACTTATTGAGGTCTCAGACAGTACCGCTAAGCAGAATAACATTCCTCAAAACACCTTAGCCTACGCAATTACCGTATCAAAAATTTTGAGAAACCGTTTTTATCATGGCTTCTCCAGGTACCCGCTTAACCAAAACTGGATTGCGGCAACTGGTGAGTATTTTTTGGGGTATGGCCTGGCCTCTATTGTTAACCCTGATGATATTCTTAAATACAGTTTTGGCGGCTGCTCACAGCAATCTATAGTATTGACAGAAGTAATGAAAAGAAAAAATATTTCATATCGCAAAGTCGGCTTCCCTCATCATTATGCTACTGAATTAAGGTTTAATAATAACTGGTATTTTTTTGATCCCAACATGGAGCCCAATATTCCTGATAGCGACCGGTTAGAAAGCAAATGGAAGTGTTGTGGTGAAAACCTTAAAAAATATTATGATACTTCACGATTTAAAAATCTTGACTGGGCATTTGGTAAAGACAGTGTTACATTCGGAATAGTAAATGCCGTGCCTGCACCCAATGCAACACTTTTTCATACCACCACAAAATACCTCTCAAAAACATTGTGGCTTTTTCCTTTAGTAATTGTTTTCTATCGCCGCAAAAAAGTAAGCACAGGTCTAAATTTTTTACCCATAACAATTAATTATTTTTGATGATTCTCTCATCAAATTTTTTAATTTGTCTCCATCCATTACCAGCAAGCTTCCATCAATAAGCCCTACCATTTTTACCGTAATGAGTTCTTTGGCGGTTGAGCACAAAGCCATTAATCTCGGGCAGGGTTTTCCTGATTACCCGATGAATGAAGAATTGATATCCCTGGTAAACCAACACATGAAAGCAGGGCATAACCAATACGTACATATGAATGGCCTGCCTGCATTAAGAAACGTTATTGTCGAAAAAATATTCAGCCTATATCAACAGCCGATAAATCCGGATTCAGAAATTACCGTAACCCCTGGGGGAACGTATGCTATCTACACTGCCTTAACAGCCGTATTACAACCGGGTGATGAAGTAATTATTTTTGAGCCTGCGTACGATAGTTATATTCCCAATGTTGAGATTAATGGTGCGGTGCCGGTATTAATCCCACTCATTTATCCCGATTACAAAATTGATTGGGATATGGTGAGAAAAAAAATTTCTCCTAAAACAAAAATGATAATGCTTAACTCCCCGCATAACCCAACAGGGAGTGTGTTGGAAAAAGAAGACATTAAGCAATTACAAAACATTGTTGCAGGCACCGGCATTTTTATTTTGAGTGATGAAGTGTATGAACATTTAATTTTTGATAATATGCAGCATGAAAGTATGCTGCGCTATCCCGATCTTTTAGAAAGAAGTTTTATTTGTTTTTCTTTTGGCAAAGTATATCACTGCACAGGATGGAAGCTTGGTTATTGCGTTGCGCCTGCAGCATTAACAAGTGAATTTAGAAAAGTTCACCAGTTCAATTGCTTTACCTGTAATTCACCTATGCAGTTTGCGCTGGCTGATTTTTTACCGAATAAAGAATCTTATTTAATGCTGGGAAATTTTTTGCAAAAGAAAAGGGATTACTTCCTGGAGCTGATGAAGCAAACAAAATTTATTCCATTGCCTTCTCATGGAAGTTATTTTCAACTGTACAGCTATGAAGGTATGAGTGATGAAAGTGAAAAAGATCTTGCTATACGGCTTACAAAAGATTTTGGTGTGGCAACCATTCCAACATCTGCTTTTTACAAAAATGGAAAAGAGGATAAAGTGCTGCGCTTTTGCTTTGTAAAAAAAGAAAGCACCCTGGAGGAGGCCGTGAACAGGTTATTAAAATATAATCCTTCCTGATACAGCAAAGTGTGGAAATCAATTCGCATAACAACAAGAGATAAAATGCATCACCTCTTACAGGTAACGTTTAACTGCTGCTGATTAATATTTGGCTTTTTGTTTGATAGACTTCTCAAAAAAAAATTATGAAAAAGATACTCATCGCCGCTTTATTTATAGCAGCACCCCTGTTATTTACAGCCTGTAATGATAGCGGAACTACAGAAACCAACAGCACCGATTCAACAAGCAGCACTGCTGCCACAGATAGTACACGGGGTGATAAGCCGGCGGATACAACTTCAATGGCTAACAATATTACGCCAAGTAAAGAGTCTATAGATTTTGCAACCAAAGCCGCCAGTGGCGGGATGCTGGAAGTACAACTCGGACAACTGGCACAGCAAAATGCAAAAAGCCAACGCGTAAAAGATTTTGGAAATATGATGATAACGGACCACAGCAAAGCTAATGAGGAATTAAAAAGCTTAGCTACTTCAAATAATATTAATATTCCCTCAACACTTTCGCCACGGCATAAACAACATTATGAGATGATGAGTAGAATGAAGGGAACTGATTTTGATAAACATTATATGGATATGATGGTAGAAGACCACAAAGGAGATATAGATGAATTTAAAAAAGAAGCCAACAACAGCAACAATGATGTGTTTAAAAACTTTGCAGCTAAAACATTACCAACCCTGCAAAAGCATTTAGACAGTGCACAGGCAATTCATGGGAAATAAATAGCAATTATTTATTTAGAAGGAAAGAGGATGTATAAACATTCTCTTTTTTATAACTGCAAAATTTCTTCCCAGATATTTTTTATAACAGGAATACCATTGGCAAGATTATTTTTTCGTGTTTGCAGAACACGTTCTCCGGGGAAAAGAATTTTATTTTTTTCATCTCCGGTTACTGACTGATGATAATCTGTTATGATATTATCAATAAGATTTGAAATGGAAGAATTATTACCTAACCGTGAAATATCTATTGCAATAAAAACCTGTGATAATCCTGCTTCAATTTTATTCTTACTTATTTCCTGTGTTGATGATCCACCGGACAATATCGTTGCCAGTATATCCAGCAGCAATGATAAGCCGGCGCCTTTCCAATAACCAATTGGCAGTGCACGTTTTGATGCAATAATTTCAGAGGGGTTATTGGTTAATTGTCCCGATGTATCATAGCCTCCGTTTACCAAAAGTTTTTCATCTTTCATTTTTGCAAGTTCCATGCTACCGAAAGAATATTGGCTCATTGCCATATCTAAAACAATTGCTTCATTATTAAAAGGTACAGCCAAAACAAGAGGATTATTACCGAGCCTGTTATCAACTGCTCCCCATGCGGGCATGTTGGCAATTGTGTTTGTCCAGCCAATAAAAACAAAACCTTTCTTAGCTGCATGCCATCCATAGGCTCCGCCACGCATCCAGTGATTGGTGTTGGATAATGCAACACAACCAATTCCATATTGCTGTGAAAGAGTTATTGCAATATCAGTTGCAAACATTGCATTCAGCGGACCGGCCCCAAGGTTTCCATCCCATTGTTCTATGCCCGCATGTTTACTTTTTAATGAGGGTGTGTTGTTTGGTTTTACATAACCATCATCAACCATTTTTATAAATGTTGCAAAACGATTTACGCCATGAGAGTAAATTCCATCAATACTGTTGTTGGTAAAAATTTGGGCGCACCTTAATGCATTCTCTTCTGTAAATCCACGGGAGAGAAGTATCCGGTGGAACTCGGTGAACATTTTTTTAGAAGAGATATTTATTGTTGAGACCATAGATACAAATTACACAATGTTTTCTTTGATATCGGTTAGAAAAATATTGCTTATTCATCAGATATATCAGAGTACCGTTTTTCTTGTTGTAAAAGAAATTCCAACATTTAAGAATATATCATTTCTACTTTAAAGGCCCCAGTTGTACAAAATGAAAAGGGATCTCCGTTTGATTTACCTGTTTGATTCCCTTGTTCCATTGCATCCATGGCTTGATTATGTTGGGAGTGTTTTCCGCTACACTATTTGTTATTAACCAATATTCATGATTGGAAATATTATTTTTTAAAAGTTGATGGGCAATGATAATATCCTTTCCGATCAGCTTACGAAAATTCCTGATCTTATATTCTTTAAATTCTCCATAATGTGTAATCACTTTAAGCGTCAAATTAATTACCGAAATGCAAGCGTTACAATGACAAGTCCGCCGGCGTTCATAAAACTCAAGATGCTTATGAAATGCCAGGAACATTTTTTCAACCTGCTCATAAGCAACACTTAAATCTGGTAATGCTCCGAACTTATAAAATAGTATTGCATCACCTTCGATCTCTGAGATATTCAAATCCATTTGATTGGCTTCAAGGATGATCTCGAGTAATTCGTGTATGACGTGCTGGCTATGGTCGAGCTCTACACTATTTACAAAATGGGTAAACCCGCTTATATCAGGAATAAATATTAATCCTTTATTTTCCATTGAAAGTAGAATGCATTGTAAACTAAATTAAAGGGTAACCAGTACCCTTTAATTTAAAAAATTGTTGTCAGGTTATTTAGATTTTATAGCGTTCTCTGCTGCTTCAATGATAACTTTTGCAACAGCCTCCGGTTGGGAAATGTAAACAGCATGGCTTCCTTTGATCTTAGATATTTTGGTATTTGATCTCAGGTACATTTTTTCTTCAACTTCCGGGCGAATACTTTTGTCTTCAGTGGCAACTATTCCATAACTGGGTTTTGTTTTCCAGGCTGCCTGTGTCAAGGGTGTTGCAAAGGACTTAGCAGCAAATGCACCCTGTGAAGCATACATGAATTCTGACTCCGGTTTGCTAAGGTCTGCACAAAAGCCTGCATGATATTTTTCTTTTGAATAATAAACATATCCTTTTTCATCAGGAGGCATTACCCCATTATCAGCAGCCGGAGGCATGGCGCTGAACCAGGTGAAAGCGGATTCTCCAAGATCCGGTTGAAATGCCGCAACGTAAACTAACCCGGCTACCTTAGGATGTACACCGGCTTGCGTAATTACCGCACCGCCCCAGGAATGACCAACCAGGATTGCGGGTCCATCCTGTCCGTCAAGCGCAAGGTTGGTTGCTGCTACATCATCCTCAAGAGATGATAATGGGTTTTGAACGATGGTTACATTGTAACCTTTTTTTGTCAGGATTTCATAAACCCCTTTCCAGCCTGAACCATCGGCGAAGGCGCCGTGAACTAATACAACATTTTTTACTTTCATTTTTTGTGCATTTAAATTGGTTAAGAAAAAAGTTAAGAATACAACAGTGATCCCAATAACAGATAGAACCTGTGCAAGTTTGTTTTTGAATGTTTTTGTGTTCATAATTTTTGTTTTTTGAATTAATAAATTAAGCAGATTGGTTACCTGATTTTCAAGCTACATGCCGAAAATTGTAATGATATGACGATCAATTCCATACTGGAATCTGGCTGAAAGAGTTTGCCGAGATATGGATAAAATTGTTGAGGGTATTAGCGATATTTCAATAATTCAAAATTTTTTTTTGAATATTTTGATTGTTAGATATTAATGTCCCTTTGAGAAATGTAACTTTAAAGTTGTTATGATTAATTATGAAAAAGCCCGCAAGAAGCTAAAGAGGTTTTTCAATGTGATCAAAATAATATAGTAAACCTGATTGCAATAAGAAACTGCTATCATGAAAAAGGGGATGCTAATTGGCTGTTTTATCGTTACACAATTTTTATGTTGTACTACTTTTGTCATTGCACAAAGGTCTCCGGAAACTATATCCAGGCTAATCCAGAAAAGCAAACTGGATACAGGCCGTATTAGTTTATTCCTCGAAGCAGCTATGTCCTACGTACTGAGAGCAGGCAGCCTGCAATCCGATATGGACAGTGCCCAATTATTCGTAAGTAATGCACTCCGACTTAATAACAGCATTCGTTCCATTGAATGGGAAGGGAAATGTTTTTTTGTTTATTCCAATATATTCCGGGAAGAAAATAACAAGGAAAAGGGAAAGCAATATGCTGAGAAAGCTATTGAAGATCTCTCTAAAAGTGGAAAAAAAATTGATCTGGCCAATAGTTATGTGGAGCTCGCCAGATATTACGACCCCTATAATACCGATGATCTTAAAGAGAAAATAAAATTAAATGAGCAGGCTGCGCAGTTGTTCGGGCAGGCGGGTAATAAGGAGGAACAGGCAAATACAATCAAACACCTGGGTGACCTGCAACTTGTCAATGGTGATTTTAAAAAAGCTTTGACGGAACTGCAGGAAGCATTAGATATATTCAAGGAAATACATTATTCTGAATTGCAGGGAGTTTATGACCTAATGAGTAGTGTATCCATACAATCAGGGAATTATGCTGATGCACTAAAGTATGGACTGCTGGCCATGAAAACAGCAGAAAGTTTAAATGATAGCAGTTCCCAATTAAGCACCATCTATAATCACCTGGGTGCTACAATGTTCTATTTGAACAACCAGGATCAGTCAGCGCAATATTACCAAAAGGCGCTTTCCATTGTTTTTAAAAATAAGGACACCGGTTCTGTATTTGTTATCGTTCACAATCTTGCCAATGCCTTTGTCCGTGCTAATAAGCCGTCTGAAGCGATTGATATTTTAAAATCTACAGAAAAAAATTATGTATTACCAGACCCTTTGTCACAGGTATTAATTTACTCCTCTTTGGTGTATGCCTACACCGAAATGAAACAATATGAATCTGCAAATCATTACGTAAAGAAATTATTGGATATTTCTGCAAAGCGTGATGTAACGGATGGATTACAAGGAGATATTTATAATTCTATTATAAAATATTACCTGGCAATTAAGCAATATAGGGAGGTGGTTAAGTATTGTGCCTTCAACGAAGCCTATTGTAAAAAGTATGGAGTAGTTAAAAATCTGATCTCAAATTATCGTAACTGGTACCGGGCAGATTCCGCATTAGGGAATTTTGATGCTGCGTTGTCTCATTATAAAATGCTTACTGCCATAAACGACTCCTCGTTTAATGAAACGAAAATTAAACAGATTTCCGAATTGCAAATACAGTATGAAACAGAAAAAAAAGACAACGACATTCAATTGTTATCCAAACAAGGATTGTTGCAAAAAAAAGAATTGCAACAGGCCTCTGTTCTGCGTAATGTAACCCTGGCCGCATTTGCGCTTTTGATAATTGTGCTGATCTTATTATACTACGGTTTTCGGTTAAAGCAGATAGCCAATCACAAACTTGAACTGAAGCAACGGGAAATTAATCAAAAGAATCAGGAGTTGACGAACATGCTTGCTGAAAAAGAATGGTGGTTGAAGGAAGTCCATCATCGTGTGAAAAACAATCTTCACACGATCATTTGCCTTTTGGAATCCCAGGCCATGTACCTGGATAAGGATGCTCTGCAGGCGAT
>JAQBNL010000057.1 GCA_028288585.1 Chitinophagaceae bacterium
AAGGGGGAAAGGATTTTAATTTTTAAAGACTTACTATTAATTGAATCAACACCAGATATCCTGTAAGTCGGAAGTAGGATTGGTTCAGGGTTTAGAATGAAGGTTCAAAATCTTCAATCAAAAATCATAAAATATTAAATAACAAAGATTACCTATTTTAATTAATTATGGCAAAAGCAACAGGCGCAAAAACAAGTGCTAAAGCAGCATCAAAAAAAAGAGTAGTAAGAGTTGACACCTATGGAGATGCTCACGTTACTGCAAGTTTCAACAACATTATTATCAGTTTAACCAATAAGCAGGGACAGGTTATCGCCTGGTCATCTGCGGGTAAAATGGGTTTTAAGGGTTCTAAAAAGAACACACCTTATGCGGCGCAAATGGCTGCCTCAGATGCAGCAAAAGTTGCACTGGATGCAGGAATGAAGCGTTGTGATGTGTTTGTAAAAGGTCCGGGTTCAGGGCGTGAAGGCGCTATCAGGGCTTTATCACAATCTGGGCTGGAAATTTCCATGATAAAGGATATTACTCCTTTACCGCACAATGGTTGTCGTCCGCCTAAGAAGAGAAGAGTATAACCCCTATCCCCTAAACGGGAATAAGGATATTTAATAACGGGGTACATCATTAATTTTTGATTTTTAACGATGATGTACCGACACTAAAAAATCAATATAAATTATGGCCCGTTACACAGGACCAAAAACCAAGATCTCCAGGATATTTGGAGAACCTATTACAGGTAATGGAAAATGGTTAACAAAGAACAGTAATCCTCCCGGCATGCATGGCGCAGCCCGTAAACGTAAAACGCTTGGTGAATATGCCCTGCAGTTACGTGAAAAACAAAAAGCCAAATACACTTATGGCCTTTTAGAAAAGCAGTTTCGTAATACTTTTACAGAAGCGGCCCGTAAAGGCGGTGTAACCGGCGAAAACCTTATCAAATTATTGGAAGCCCGTTTGGATAACACTGTTTATCGCATGGGTATTGCTATAAGCCGCCAGGCTGCAAGGCAGTTGGTATCTCACAAGCACATTACTGTTAATGGAGATGTGGTAAATATTCCTTCTTATTCTTTAAAGCCGGGTGATACTATCGGGTTAAAAGAAAAGACGGCGGGTAATGCTTCTATTATAGGTAACCTTCGCCCTAAAAATCCGAAATTTAACTGGATTGACTGGAGTGAAACAGAAATGAAAGGAACTTTTATAGCTTTTCCTGAAAGAGAAAGTGTTCCTGAAAATATTAAGGAGCAGTTAATCGTCGAACTTTATTCTAAGTAAGCTGATTGAAGCTGAAAATTCCGATAGCTATCGGGAGGTAAAACAAAATTTTTAAATCAAACAAAAACAAAATAAAAAATGGCCATTTTAAATTTTGTAAAGCCTGACAAAATCGTTCTGCAAAAAAGCACAGATTTTGAAGCACAATTCGAATTTCGTCCCCTTGAGCCAGGATATGGTGTAACTATCGGTAATGCCTTGCGCAGGGTGTTACTTAATTCTTTGGAAGGTTATGCTATCATCGGTATCAATGTTGCGGGTGCAGATCACGAATTTGCTACACTAAAAGGCATTACTGAAGACGTTACAGAAATAATTTTAAACCTGAAACAGGTTCGCTTTAAAAAGAAAGTTGAACATGAGCCCGGTACTGAAAAAATTACTCTTTCCTTAAAGAACAAGCAGGAATTTACCGCAGGTATGATAGGTGATGCATCTCCTTCTTTTGAAGTGATGAACCCTGAATTACTTATCTGCACAATGGATTCTTCTGCTAAACTTGATATTGAAATAACCATTGCAAAAGGCCGTGGTTATGTACCAGCTGAGGAAAGCAAAGAGAAAAGCTCTCATTTTGGATACATTCCTGTTGATGCGATCTATACACCCATCAAGAATGTAAAATATACAATTGAGAACACAAGGGTTGAACAAAGAACTGACTTTGAAAAACTGGTAATGGAAGTGAATACTGATGGAACCATCAATCCTGAAGAAGCTGTAAAGCAGGCGTCAAGGATATTGATACAACATCTTATGATCATCACTGATGAGAACATAACTTTCGACTCAAGAGAAGATAAAAAAGAAGACCTGGTTGATGAACAAACGCTTCAATTAAGGAAAACTTTAAAAACTCCTTTGGAAGATCTTGATCTTTCAGTAAGAGCTTTCAACTGTTTAAAAGCAGCTAAGATCAATTCATTAAGTGAGCTTGTTCAATATGAGCAGGAAGACCTTATGAAGTTCAGAAATTTCGGACAAAAATCTTTAAGTGAGATTGAGCAGGTGTTGAATGAAAGAGGTTTAGGTTTTGGAATGGATTTGAGCAGAATAAAAATTGATGAAGATTAAGAAAAGCCCCTATAAATTTCCCCGAAGGGGAGACTTCCGAAGCTTTTTAAAATTTGAAATACTTAAATTAATAATCTCTCCATCCTTTTGGATGGGGGCTTCTGCAAATCCTGACACGGTGCAGAGGTTTTAAAAACAAACAGTCATGCGTCACGGAGATAAAAATAATAATCTAAGCAGAACAGCCAGCCACAGGAAAGCCTTATTAAGCAACCTTGCCTGCCAGTTGTTCCAGTATAAAAAAATTGTTACCACATTAGCTAAGGCAAAGGCATTGCGCCCTTATGTTGAGCCGCTGATAACAAAAGCAAAAGAAAACACTACACACCAGCGCAGGATCGTTTTCAGTTATTTACAGGATAAAGAAGCTATCAAAGAATTATTTGATGTTATCAGCCCGAAAATTGCAAGCCGCCCCGGTGGTTATACAAGAGTAATCAAACTTGGTAAAAGAATTGGTGATAATGCTGAATTAGGCATGATAGAATTGGTTGATTACAACGAAGTATATGGTAACGGTGTAACAGGAAAAGAAGAAGCAGCAGCTAAAAAGACACGCCGTGCAGGAAGCCGTAAAAAAGCAACTGCGGTTAAAGAAGTGGCTCCTGTAGAAGAAGCAGCAACTGAAACTTCACCAACTGAAGAATCTCCTGTAGCAACGGCAACACCCGAAGCTCCTGAAGCACAGCAAGAGCCGGTTAAATAATATTATCTGAACCACGATTTGGGTGGATTAATAGGATTAAATTGATTTAAACCTTGAAGATTATCTTCAAGGTTTTTTCTTGTCTGAACCATGATTGGGTGGATTACAGGACTATAAGATTAGTAGAATTTTACTTTTACATTAATGCTTATCGACCAATCTAAATTCAGAATTTCTTATTAATCTTTTTAATCTCCCCAAATCACGGTTCAGACATTTTTCCGTTTCTTTGCAAAAATTTTAAATAAGAATGTCTGCACCCGAAATGAATAAGCCTGCCATTTTAATTTTAGAAGATGGGAATGTTTTTAAAGGAAAGGCCTTTGGAAAAATTGGTACTGCAACCGGTGAATTGTGTTTTAATACCGGTATGACAGGCTACCAGGAAGTTTTTACTGACCCAAGTTATTACGGCCAGATAGTGATAATGAATAATGTGCACGTCGGTAATTATGGAGTAAAAGCCGAAGACGTTGAGAGTACCAGCGTAAAAGTAAAAGGTGTTATCGGGAAAAATCTTGAGGAACAATATTCACGATTCCAGGCAGATAACTCATTACAGAAATATTTTGAAGAGCAAAACATTGTTGCCATTGATGGCATTGATACCCGTGCATTGGTTGCGCATGTTCGTACACAAGGGGCAATGAACTGCATTATCTCTTCTGAGATCTTTGATGAAAAGGAACTGAAGAAAATGCTTTCAGCAGTGCCTTCCATGGCAGGACTTGAATTAGCCTCCGTTGTTTCTACAAAACATAATTATGAATTAGGAAATCCTGAAAGTGATATAAGAGTTGCCGTTCTGGACTATGGTGTAAAGCAGAATATTCTTAATTGCCTTTTGGAAAGAGGTGCTTATTTAAAAGTTTTTAATGCCAAAACAACCTTTGAAGAACTGGAAGAATTTAAACCCAATGGATATTTTATCAGCAATGGTCCCGGTGATCCTGAGCCAATGGATTATGCTGTTACAACCATAAAACAGATACTTAAAGCAAATAAACCTTTCTTCGGTATTTGCCTCGGACAACAATTGCTGGCCCTTGCCAATGATATACCCACTTTTAAAATGCATCATGGGCATCGTGGATTGAATCATCCTGTAAAAAATGTTATCACCGGCAAATGCGAGATCACTACACAAAACCATGGCTTTGGTGTAAATCCTGATGCTGTGAAGAAAGCAAAGAATATCGAGATCACCCATGTGAACCTGAATGATGATTCCATTGAAGGCATCCGGTTAAAAGATAAGCCTGCCTTTTCAGTTCAGTATCACCCTGAAGCTACTCCAGGACCTCATGATAGCCGTTATTTATTTGATGACTTTATTTCTATGATCACTAAATCAAACACGAATTAGAACGAATTACGAAATTTGGCATACTAATTCGTAATGTTATCAATAAAATTTAGTTATGAAGATATCTATCATCAACGGCCCAAATCTTAATCTTATCGGAACAAGGGAAACTGATATTTATGGCGGCGAAAGCTTTGAGCATTATTTTCAAAAGCTGCGTAAAAAATATGAGAATGTTGACTTCGATTATTTCCAAAGCAACATTGAAGGTGAACTGATAAACGAGATACAGCGTGCAGGAATGAATATGGATGGCATTATATTAAATCCCGGCGGATATTCACATACATCTGTAGCCATTGGTGATGCTATTGCTGCAATAAAAACGCCTGTTGTGGAAGTACATATTTCTAATATTGATGCAAGAGAAGAGTTTAGGAAACTATCCCATGTGTCTGCTAAATGTAAGGGAACTATCAGTGGGCTTGGTTTAAAAGGATATGCACTTGCTGTAGAATATTTTTTGAAATAATTACTTTGTTCTCTTTTTGAATTTTATAGCAATACAGCGTATGCAAGGGAAGCCTATCTTTGCTATCACAATTTCCCACATGCAAAAGATCATCTTAACCGCTTTTACTTTTTTATTCCTTATCTCCTGCAATCAATCAGTAAAAACAAAAAAGAATTCTGACCCTTTAGAGGCAGGCCGTGAGTTCATCAATGCATCTCTAACAGGCGACTATGATTATGCTAAAAAATATCTTTTAGCCGATAGTACCAACCTTATGTATTTTGACAGGTTTGTGGAGTTTGATGAAAAGAAGCCTGCCACAGATAAGGAGGGCTATAAAAATTCAAATATCATTATCAATTCTACTCAAAATATTTCTGACTCCGTAACCATTATCAACTATTCAAATACTTATAAAAAAGAACCGGCTAAAGTAAAACTCATTAAAAAAAATAATGAGTGGCTGGTAGATTTTAAATACACTTTTTTAGACAGCTTATGAATTTTATAAGTTTTTTACTGGTAGGCGCAGGCGGGGCAATAGGCTCTATGCTTCGGTATGGTGTAGCATTGGCCCCGGTAAATAAATTTTTTCCATACCATACATTCATCGTCAATATTATTGGTAGTTTTTTAATAGGCGCTTTAATGGGATTGCTTTTAAAAAACAATATAACAAATGATGGCTGGAAATTTTTAGCCACAGGCGTTTGCGGTGGGTTCACTACGTTCTCTGCCTTTTCCTTAGAAGGTTTTGAACTGTTACAGCAACAGCGTTATTCCGTTTTTTTATTGTACTTTTTGCTTAGCATCGTAATTGGTTTAGCCGCTACCGGCTTTGGTTACACGCTCACCAAATAATTTTTTATGTATGTACTCCATCCATGGCATGGCGCTCATTACGGCGAAAAAGCGCCGGAGATAGTAAATGCTTTGATAGAGATACCACAGGGGTCTAAAACAAAATATGAGATTGATAAAAATACCGGCTTACTTAAATTAGACAGAGTTATTTATTCTTCTTTTCATTACCCGGTAAATTATGGCTTTATTCCGCAAACTTTAGGTAAGGATGGAGACCCGCTTGATATTTTGGTCATGTGTTCAGAATCTATTCAATCTTTATGTTTGGTAGAGGCCTATGTGATCGGCAATATGCAAATGATTGATACCGGTTTAATAGATGATAAAATTATAGCTGTAGCAGTAAAAGACCCTACTGTGAATTTTATAACCAGCATTGATGCAGTTCCTCCCCACTTTTTTACAGTATTGAAGAATTATTTTGAACAGTATAAAGTTTTAGAAAATAAAAAAGTAGAGATAAATGATTTCCAGGATAAGGCAGAAGCATTTGATGTTATCAATGAATCGATAGCATATTATAAGCAAAAATTTACCACACAGTAATACTAAACTTATGACTATACAAACCATTTTAATATTATTAATAGTAGGAATTGCAGCAGGTATTCTCTCCGGCTTAGTAGGAATTGGCGGAGGTCTTATAATCGTTCCTGCATTAATATTCTTTTTAGGATTTTCTCAAAAAATGGCACAGGGAACATCGCTGGGCATATTGCTTTTACCCATAGGAGTTTTAGCAGTGTTACAATATTATAAAGCTGGTTATGTAGATATAAAAACTGTTTGGCTGGTAGCAGCTGGATTTATAGCAGGTGGCTATTTTGGCAGTAAAATAGCCTTAAGTTTATCACAGGAAACTGTAAAAAAAATCTTTGCAATTGTTTTATTGCTGATAGCTTTTAAAATGCTTTTTATTGATAAGAAAGTAAAAGAGATAGCAGGTAAAAATGAAAAAGAAAGTTCTTCTCTTACTGGCAATACTCCATCTTAAAAGAGTTAATTGCTTATCTTAAAATATCTTTTAATTACCCTGAGTTTATGCGTTCGCTGTTTGGTTTCTGAATTTACTATCCCTTCATTATCTATTTTATCAAGCCGCACCTTGCCCGAAGAATGAATCATTTCCTGGGGATTTAAAATTATCCCAACATGCGTTATTTTTCCCTCGTCATTATCAAAAAATGCCAGGTCTCCACAAACGGCATCTTTTAATGAGGTAACTGTATCACCTTTTTCTGCCTGCTGCCATGCATCCCTTGGCAATGGAATGTTTAAAAATTTATAAACTATCTGTGCAAAGCCACTGCAATCAATACCAAACACACTTCTGCCACCCCATAAGTAAGCTGTATTCAAAAACTTATAGGCTACCTGCTTAATTATTTTTGAATTTATTTTTACAACCAGCGGCTTCCACACTTTACCTGAATATTTCACTAAATTCTTTCTCCAAAAAGCCCTGCCATGCGTTAATGATGTAAGAGAACTCCCTAAAGGCACATACATATGATGCCCGTTATAATCCACTTCGTTAACCCAGTCATCAGTAAGTTCTTTATCTGCCTGCAAATAATTCTCCTCATCAATTTCCACAAGATGGCTAAGCTGGCTCCAGCCTTCATAGTCATCATACCGGCATTTTATTTTCACCCAGTTATCTGTACCATATTCCACGATGGTACAGCATTCGCCAAATAATAACTGGCTAATCATTTCACTCCTGTGTGAAGGCTCTTTTCTCAGTGCGCTTACCGGAACACAACACCCTGCATACTTCATAATCTTATTTTTTGTTCTCAATCTCTAAATTATGGAATTTATTTATGTTTACATCTCAGGTAAATATCGTTAATCCAAATCTGAATTTGCAAAAATTAAACCATATTGATGATAAAGAATTGCTGAACAGGTTTTACAGCGATTACAATAATGAATGGCTTGGGGTATTATTACCCAGGTATACGCTTTTATTGTTTGGTGTTTGCATGAAGTATTTAAAAAATGAAGAAGATGCTAAAGACTGTGTACAGCAAATATTTTTAAAAGTAATTAACGAGTTACATAAATATAAAGTTGAATATTTTAAAAGCTGGATATACATGATAGCAAAAAATCATTGCCTGATGAAGCTAAGGGATAAAGGAAAATACCCTGTTGAAATAACGGAAAGAATAGCTGCAAAACCTGACACAGATGAAGATAAAAATTTACTGATTGAAAAAGACAACACATTAAGCGAAATGCAGTCAGCATTACAACAGCTTAACCATGAGCAGCAACTATGTGTAACTTTGTTTTACCTTGAAAAAAAATCATATACTGAAATAGCTGCTGAAACAGGATTTACAATGATGCAGGTTAAAAGTAATATACAAAACGGCAAAAGAAAATTAAGACTGCTTCTTGAAAAGAAAATAAAAAATGGACGATAAATTATTCAACATATTATCCAATAGCAATAAAGACATTGACAATCAAAAGTTGATGGATTATCTAAGCGGAAAATTATCTGCAGAGGAAAAACATGAATTTGAAAAGCAAATGGCAGATTCTGATTTTGTAAACGATGCCGTAGAAGGTTTGGAAGATGTAAAAAATAAAAAAGATTTGTCTGTTTTTGTTAATCAACTAAATACCGGCTTACATAAACAATTAGAAAAAAAGAAAAAAAGAAAACAAAAACGTGCTTTCAAAGACCAGCCCTGGCTCTACCTGGCTATCGTTCTGCTGCTTTTGCTTATAGTAATTTGTTTTATAGTTATAAAAAAACATCTTGACACCGAAAAAGATTTACCCAAAAATTTACCACCAACCGGGCAACACTCTCTTAAATAAAAAGTCCCCTGGATTACCATGGGACTTTTATTATAATTTATATAAAGCTTATTTCTTATCAGCTTCTTTCTTCAATTTGTCAGCGCCTTCTTTTACTTTATCAGCTGCCTTATCCATTTTTTTTGCTGCAGAATCAACCAACTCTTTAGCTTCATTCATCATTTTCTTTGTAGTGTCCATTACATTTTGAGCCACTGAATCTGCTGCTGTTTTAGTGGAATCAGTTGTGGTAATATCGGTTTTGGTTTCACCGTTATTACAAGCAGTCATAAAAGCAGCAATAGCTACAATAGCAATTAATTTTTTCATCGTTAGTTTTTTAAATTTGATTAATAGACACAATATAGCAGATATTGTGAGATATACACTTGATGGGCGTTTAAAACTATTTCTTCCTGAAAAAAATACGGATGGGAACACCGCTAAGCTCAAAGTTCTCTCTCAATTTATTTTCAAGATAATTTTTATAAGGCGTTTTTATATCATCAGGAAAATTACAAAAGAAGGCAAAGGACGGCACCTCGGTTGGGAGCTGTGTTACAAACTTTATTTTAACTGCATTTCCCCTAACTACCGGTGCATGATAAGCTTCAACAGCCTTTAGCATAGTATCATTTAACTTAGATGTGGTAATTTTCTGGCTCCTGTTTTTGTAAACATCCAATGCAATTTCCATTGCCTTAAAAATCCTTGTTTTTTCTGTAGCAGAAATAAATAATATAGGAACATCACTGAATGGCGCTAATCTCTTTTTTAAATCCTTTTCATAATCTCTTGCACTGTTTGTTTCTTTTTCAACAAGGTCCCATTTATTTACCAGCACAACAATGCCCTTTCCTTTTTTTACTGCGAGAGAAAAAATATTCAGGTCCTGCGCTGTTATTCCTTTTTCTGCATCTAACAGAAATAAACAAACATCTGCCTCATCCATTGCTTTTATCGCACGAATAACAGAATAAAACTCGAGGTCTTCACTCACTTTGGTTTTTCTTCTTATGCCCGCAGTATCAATTAAAATAAATTCTTTATTAAAAAGATTATAGGTAGTATGAATGGTATCCCTGGTAGTACCCGCAATATCACTTACGATAGTTCTCTCCTGCCCTGTTAATGCATTGAGTAATGAAGACTTCCCAACATTAGGCTGACCGATAATGGCAAACTTCGGCAACTCTCCAGAGTCTACTGGTTCTTCATCGGGTATTAATGCACACACATCATCCAGCAGATCACCAATGCCGGTACCGCTTACAGAGGAAACAAAATATATTTTCTCAAAACCTAAACTATAAAATTCTGAAGCTTCCAAAAGCCTTGCATGATTATCAACTTTATTTATAACAAGATAAACAGGCTTGGTACTGCGGCGCAATATCTCCGTCATTGATTCATCAAGATTGGTAATCCCTGTTGTTACATCACACATAAAAATAATCGCATTGGCTTCTTCCAAAGCGATCAATACCTGCTTGCGTATTTCTCTTTCAAAAACATCAGTACTATGTGGCACAAACCCGCCTGTATCAACCACGTTGAAGGTTTTGCCTGTCCATTCTGCAATTCCATATTGCCTGTCCCTTGTTACGCCGCTAATGTCATCTACAATAGCTTTACGCTGCTCAAGCATGCGATTAAAAAAAGTACTCTTACCCACGTTGGGTCTGCCCACAATTGCCACTGTATAACTCATAAATAAAATTTGAAAATTCTGAAATTAGCGCAAAGGTATCGCTTATACTTTTTGCAGATCTGCATTTAACTTTTGAAGATGATCGTAAAAATCAGGATACGATTTATTGATGGCATCAGCATCGCTGATAACGGTCTCACCACCAGCTTTAAGGGCTGCAACAGCACATGCCATAGCGATACGGTGATCGTGATGTGAGTGCACATTTGCTCCCGTTAATCTTGTATTACCATTTATCAACATATTATCTCCTTTAACTTCAATCTCAACTCCCATTTTTTTAAATTCCTGCTGCAAAGAGAGAGCACGATTACTTTCTTTGTGAGCTAATCTTGTTACCCCTTTTATATTAGTTGTTCCATTACAATAAGCCGCAAGGGCAACCAAGGGAGGAAAAAGATCAGGGCAATCAGTTGCATCAAAATCGAATGATTTAAGTTCAGCAGGAGAAATCATTATTTTATTTTCTTCAACAGACATTTTTGCCCCTGCATCTTTTAATGCAGAAAGAATTGCTTTATCTGCCTGTGGAGAATTTACGTCCAATCCCTCAACTATGATCTCTCCTGCTATTGCACCGGCAACTAATAAAAATGCAGCGCCGCTCCAATCACCCTCAACAATGTAGTTTGTAGTTGGTAGTTGGTGGTTTGTAGTTGGTGTGAAATAAAACTCTTTGTAGCTGCTGTTTTTTACATCCCAACCAAAATATTTCATCACCTGTAAAGTAAGATCGATGTAAGGTTTGCTTTTAAGGTCGTTCACCCTTATTGTAACAGGCGCTGTACATGCTTTTGCATAAGCCATTAATAACCCTGTTAAAAATTGAGAACTCAAAGAACCGTCAATGGTAATATCAGCAGGCTTCAATGGCCCTTTTATTTTTATGGGAAGCTTACCATTATTTGATTGAATATCAATTTTCAGTAAAGGAAATATCTCATCAAAAAAATTCATTGGCCGTTGTAACAAACTTCCGCTTCCATTTAAAATAATTTCCTGCGGGTTTAATGACGCAATGGGTGCAAACATTCGTAATCCTAATCCGCTTTCGCCGCAATTAATTTCAGGAGAGACAGGGTTTATTCCTTTAGAAGAAACTAATAAGTCATTCCCTTGTTGTTTTACTGTTGCGCCCAACTTCTGAATTACATCTAATGCTGCAAGGTCATCATTGCTTTTACCGGGATTGCCAATGATAGTATCTCCCTCTTTTAATAATGCTGCTGCACAGGCACGCTGCATCGAGCTTTTGGAAGCCGATGCATTAACTGTACCTGAAATGGTAGATGGCTGAATTTTTACGATCACTATTAATTAATTAGATCTTTAAGTTGTGGCAAGGAAACAGGTTTTACAATTGCATCACCGATTTTATTGAGAAGAATAAAATTCATTGTATCTCCCGATTTTTTTTTATCCATCAATAACACTTCCCATATCTTTTCTTTATCAAACTTGAGATCAACGGGAAGATGATATTTTTTAAGAAGAGCAATTACTCTCTGGCTTCCTTCTACAGGAAACCCATTAATTGTTTCTGATATTTTGCATGCAGCTACCATACCAATACTTACAGCATTGCCATGAGGAATTTTATAAATATTCTCAATTGCATGACCGATCGTATGTCCAAAATTCAAAAGCTTCCTTTCGCCAGTTTCAAATTCATCATTGGAAACAACATTGTATTTTATCTCAACATTCCTTTTTATCAGCTCAGCAATTTTTGAAGATGAATTTTGAAATTCTTCCAAAGAATTATTCTCTAACAATTCGAACATTGCTGTATCTTTTATACAAGCGTGTTTTATTATCTCGGCAAAGCCACTTACCCATTCATCCTGTGGTAATGTTTTCAGAAAAGAATAATTGTATAATAAAAATTCAGGGTGACGAATAACGCCAACAAGATTTTTATACATCCCCACATCAACGCCATTTTTACCGCCAACAGCTGCATCTACCATGGCAAGAATAGATGTTGGAACAAATGCAAACTTTATTCCCCTCATGTAAACGGAAGCTGCATAGCCAGCTATATCTGTAACCACACCGCCACCTACTCCTATAATAAAAGTTTCCCTGTCGGCCTGTAACTTTATTAATTGACCGATAACACTATCAACCGTTGCCTGCTGCTTGTTTTCCTCACCGGGTTTTACTGCGATTACTTTCCATCCTGCAAATGTTTTTGCATAAAGAGATGCAATGTTCTCATCAGTAATGATAACAGCTTTCTCCTTAGGAACTAATTCTTCCAATAAAGAAAAATCAGCATCAAAATAACAGTCAACTGTTTTGATGGAAAATTTATATTGCTGCTTATCCATTAATCGTTCATTATTTTATTCTGGTGATTTATACTTTCCAAATGGACAGCATCATAATATTTAGTGATAAACTCTTTGCTCAATCCTAAATGTTCACCTTTTTTGAAAGCTCTTTCCAAAATGTCATTCCAGCGGTTAGTTTGTAATATGGTGATATTATTTTCTTTTTTATAAGTCCCTATTTTATCTGCGATCTTCATCCGCTGCCCTATTAATGTGAGCAACTCATCATCAATATGATTGATCTGTTCTCTTAATGTAGCCAATGCTGTAATAAATTCTTTTGCATCTGTATTTTCAGAACGCCATTTTAATTCATCCAGCATTTCACCTAAACGCTCCGGTGTTATTTGTTGTTTCGCATCGCTCCATGCCCTGTCCGGATCTATATGGCTTTCTATCATCAACCCATCAAAATCAAGATCAATACTTTTTTGCGCTACTGCCTGCAACATGGTCCTGTTACCACAAATATGCGACGGATCACAGATGAGAAGCATACCTGGAAATCTTCTTTTCATTTCGATAGGCAAATGCCACATAGGAGCATTACGATATTCCATGTTACCATAATTTGAAAACCCACGATGTATCATTCCTATTTTTTCAACACCAACTTTTTGCAGCCGCTCTATGGCACCGCACCACAGATCCAGATCAGGATGAACAGGATTTTTTATCAGCACAGGAATATCCACGCCACGCAATGCATCGGCCACAGCCTGCACACTAAAAGGATTAACGGTTGTTCGTGCACCTATCCACAAAACATCTACATCAAACTGCAATGAATCCTCTACATGTTTTGCTGTTGCCACTTCAACTGTGATGGGCAAGCCGGTTAATTTTTTTGCCTTATCCAGCCATGCCAAACCCTTTACACCAATTCCTTCAAACAAACCGGGCTTGGTACGTGGCTTCCAAATTCCTGCACGCAACATATCCACTTTACCTGTATTAGCAAGTCTGGTAGCGGTTTCCATCACTTGCTCTTCTGTTTCAGCACTGCAGGGACCGCTGATTATCAGAGGGCGTTTATTCCATTTTTCGTTTACGGATTCTTTCATTGTTTTTGTTTGTGTTTGCATTGTATAATTAATTTTTTATTATCAGCTTTTTCACCGCAGAGAAAGGAGTTAAATGAGTTTTCGCAGAGGCTCTGCGTTAACTTTGCTTCTCAAGTTCTCTGCGGTTATTTTTCAAATTCCAATCTTCAAAACTCATTTCAAATTTTATTTCTCCATTTCCATGGATTCCAACTTCTTTCCATCCCTCCATCCTGTAAAATTTTACTGCTTTTGTATTGGGTGCAGTGCCCAGCCATACATTTTCTTTTGTCTGAATAAAATACCAATCCAGCATTTCTTTATGCAATCTTTTCCCAATTCCTTTTGCTTCATGATCCGGATGTACAAATAAAGCCCAGATATTTTTTTCTTTCATGTCAGCAATTGAAAAGCCAACAACTCTTCCATCTACTTCACATACCCAACCCTTTCCACGTACAGTTAAAAACTCTTCACAATCTTTATCAGTTACCAAAGCAGGATCTGATAAAACATTCTCTTTTACTGAATGTCTTACTATCTGTATCTGCAGTATATCACTTATTTGTGCTTCTCTGAAGATCATTTTAAAATCCTTTTTATTTTGTTCGCATTCTCCATCAGTTCTGTCAGGTATTCTAAATTTTCTTTTTCCAGGCTTGCTTTAAATTTTCTCAGCTGCGAAATATGTTCATTCAAAACATCCAGCACATTCTCCCTGTTCTGCATAAATATAGGGGCCCACATGGCAGGATTACTTTTTGCCAAACGCACAGTACTTTCAAAACCACCACCCGCCAGTTCAAAGATCGCATCCTCTTCTCTTTCCTTTTCCAATACTGTATTTGCAAGGGCAAAAGAAGTGATGTGAGATATATGACTTACGTAAGCCGCATGCGTATCATGACTTTCGGAATCCATATAAACTATATGCATCCCTAATGCTTTATAAATATTTTCCACTAAAGTAACCGCATCAGTATCACTTTTTTCTTTATCACATATAACACACGCCCTGCCTTCAAAAGCTCCTTTTACAGCAGCTTCAGGGCCGCTGTATTCTGTACCCCACATTGGGTGGGTTGCAACAAAACGCTTTCGCATTGGATGATCTTCTAATGATCTGCATAATGCATATTTGGTAGAGCCTGCATCAGCAACTACTTGTTTATCATTTACCAGATCCATTATTTGTTTCATTATGGGAATGGTAACATCTACAGGAATGGCCACATAAATAAGATCGCTTTGCTTTACTGCCTCTGCCAATGGTAATGCCTCATCTATTATTCCAAGCTCCAATGCCTTTTGCAAACTTGCTTCTGTTCTGCTTACGCCAATTACTTTTTTGGCAAAGCCTTTTTCCTTCATTGCTAATGCAAATGATCCGCTTATTAAACCAACACCTACTACGGTTATTGTCATGTTATATTTTTTTAGCTAAGAGATGAAAGAGGCAAAAGAGATATACAAGTTTTGTATGATCTCTTTACTGTTTTTCTCTTTCCAACTCTTTTATCTCTTAGCTTTTATTCTTTGTATCGCTTCTTTAATTTTTTCTTCAGTAGTACACAAACTCACTCTTACATATTTATCACCTGCACTTCCAAATATTCCACCTGGTGTTATAAAAACATTTGATCCGTGCAAAACTGTATCACTTAACTCATACCCATCTTTATAATTGGAAGGAATAGATGCCCATACAAATAAGCCCGCCTGATCTTTATCAAAAGAACAATTCAACTCTTCAAGCAATTCAAATACTTTTTCTCTTCTTCCTCTATATACTTTATTTACTTCATCATGCCATTCCTGTCCTAACTCCAAAGCCTTTTCTGCTGCCAGTTGCAGGGGAAGAAACATTCCGCTGTCCATATTACTTTTAAAACGTAAAACCTCATCAATTCTTTTTTTTGCGCCAACCAGCATTCCAACCCGCCAGCCTGCCATATTATGACTTTTACTAAGAGAGTTTAATTCTATCACAACATCTTTTGCACCTTCTACACCAAGCAAACTCATTGGCTCATCGTTCAAAATAAAACTGTAAGGGTTATCATGAACCATTAAAATGTTATGCTTTTTTGCAAAGGCAACTAATTGAACAAACAATTCTCTTGTTGGCAGCTTGCCGGTTGGCATTTGAGGATAATTCACAAACATCAGCTTCGCTTTGCCAAGATCATTTCTTTCTAATTCATCAAAATCCGGGAACCAATTATTTTCTTCCTTTAATTCATATTCTAAAATATTTGCTCCGGCAATTGTTGCTGCCGCTCTATAAGTTGGATAACCGGGAGTCGGAATTAAAACAAAATCGCCTTCATTCAAATATGTCATGCAGATATGCAGTATTCCTTCTTTGCTTCCAATAAGCGGTAAAATTTCTGAATCTGCATTTAACTCAACATCATACCATTTTTTATACCATTTGGAAATTGCATTGCGTAATACAGGACTGCCTTTATAATTCTGGTAACCATGCTGATTAGGCTTTAAAGCTTCTTCATGCAAAGTCTTTATAACATCCGGGTGTGGCGGCAAATCAGGGCTACCAATCCCTAGATTGATAACCTGCTTACCGGCTTTATTCATCTCATCGATCTCTCTTAATTTCTGAGAAAAATAATATTCACCTATCCCTTCAAGTCGTTTTGCGGTTTCCATCATTTGCCGTTTTTATAAATGCCGTATACTTTCATATCCTCAGTTAATGGCTCAATATTTTTTATCACTTTATTAAACTGGTCTATTGTTTTAAATTCAAGGTCTGCATGAAAAGAATATTTCCAATCACTGCCGGGTATAGGCATTGATTGCAGCTTACTTAAGTTTATATCCCCATCGGCAATTTTTGTAAGCACTTTTGCCAGGCTTCCTTTCGAGTGATCCGTATTAAAAATTAAAGAGGCCTTATCTGCATCATCAACCTGCTTTGCAACATCTGCATGCTGCAAAACCAAAAATCTTGTATAGTTATTTTTAAGCGTATGAATATTAGGTGCTATTATATCCAGTTGAAAAAGATCAGCTGCCAGCCTGCTGGCCACAGCAGCAATATGTTTGCTCCTATGCTGGTGTACATGTTTTGCACTCAGCGCCGTATCTTCTGTCTCGATCAGTTTCCAATCATGTTTGTCCAGGAACTCAATACATTGCTGCAAAGCCATTGGGTGAGAATGAACTTCACGGATGTCCTCCAGTTTTATTCCCGGGTTTACCAACAAGTGTTGTTTAATCTGCAGGTAAACTTCCCCGATAATTTTTAAATGACTTTTTTGAAGGAGGTTATAATTCGGTAAAATACTTCCCGCAATAGAATTTTCAATAGCCATCACTGCCCCATCGCTTGCTTTTTTATCGGCAGCAATTTTTATTACTTCCCTGAATGTAGAACAGCATATCACTTCCACATCTTTAAAAAACTGCTGCGCTGCCACCTGGTGAAAGCTGCCTTCAAATCCCTGTATTGCTATTTTCTTATTCATATTTAAAATAAAAATCCCGGCTTTTTGGCCGGGATTTTCTTTATGTTTATTCTGTTTTTCAGTTTTAACAAAAGCCTCCCGGACTATTCCTAAAATAGTAGGTAAAATAAAAAAAGGTATTTGCTTTTGTTTTTGTCATCCGGCACCAAAAATAGTAAACAGTTTTTACTTTACCAATCTAAAATTTTAATTTAATTAAAAAAGCCGCTCTTTTAAAGGAACGGCTACAAACTTAAAATGTTTATTTAAACAAGATTAAAGACTACTTTTTTGTAGTGTCTGCACTCATTTTACTTGCACTTGAATCTACTTTAAGTGTATCAGTTACTGCAGGTGTAATAGCTGAAGAATCAACCTTTACATTTGTAGAATCTGTAGCTGTAGTAGAATCTGTTTTTGAATCATTGCAAGCTGCAAAAACTGATGCAACGGCAAACGCTAACAATACTTTTTTCATTTTTCTATAGTTTTTTAATAATTAATTATTGCCTTTAATACCCTATTTAAAGAAAGGTAACCCGCTCAATTGTATTAATTTTACACCTTTTTTGGGTTACTTTTCCCTTATCATTGTATTAATTATACGCCTTGTGAATATATCGGATCATGAACAGCTTTTATTGCAGGGGTTAGCGGCAAACGATAAAAAGGCCGTAGAAACCATTTACCGGGAGAATTATTTAACCATCCAGTCTTTTATAGTAAAGAATAATGGTTACCCTGATGATGCAAGAGATATATTCCAGGAGGCAATGATAGTTCTTTACGAAAAGGTTTCTTCAGGCTCATTTGAACTTACCTGCCAGATAAAAACATATTTATATTCTGTTTGCAGGCGTTTATGGCTTAAAAGATTACAACAAATGCAGCGGTATAATCCCTCTGCAGAAAGCGTGGATGAGGTAGTGCCGGTGGAAGAAGAGCTGGATATTCATGAAAAGAGGAATGCCGATCTTATTGTAATGGAAAACGCATTGAATAAAATTGGCGAGCCCTGTAAAAGTTTATTAGAGGCTTATTATTTACAAAAGAAATCGATGCCTGAGATAGCAGAATTTTTTGGATATACAAATGCAGATAATGCAAAAACCCAAAAATATAAGTGCCTCGTACGATTGAAAAAAATATTTTTTGCACAATACAAAAACGGAGGATAAGATGGATGATATTTTACTTTTAGATGCGATTGAACGTTATAAAAAGGGCGAAATGACAGCCCAGGAAAGAACGTTCTTTGAAGAGATGCGCAAGAACAATCCTGACATTGACCAGATGGCTGTAGAGCATACTTTCTTTTTAAATGAACTGGAAAGATTAGGCGATAGAAAATCCTATAAGCACACTTTGGATGAAGTTGAAAACACATTAGTAAATGAAGGTATAATTGCTAAAAAGCAATTAAAGGGGAAAGCAAAAGTGGTTTATTTATGGAACCGGTACCGCAGAACAATTACTGTGGCGGCTTGTATAGCCGTAATCGTATCAATATCTACTGCCACAATAGTTTCCATGTATTCAGAAAATAAACAAGCTTCTGAACTTACACCACTTGTTGATAATAAAATAAAAATAATAGAGGCAAAAGTTGACGACATCAAAGATCAACTTGAGAATGCCACGGTTTCTACACCTATTAAACCAAAATTCGCAGCTAATTTCAGAGCTACAGGTTTTTTAATTGATGGCAATGGTTTTATTGCCACTAATGCCCATGTAATAAACAATGCAAAAAACCTGGTAGTGGAAAATAAAAAGGGAGATCAGTTTATTGCTATCCCTGTTTACGTTAATAAAGCAACTGACCTGGCCATATTGAAAGTAACAGACACTTCTTTCAAAAAAATAAATGCATTGCCTTATTCAATTCCAAGAGCTTCGGCAGAGTTAGGTGAACAGATATTTACGTTAGGCTATCCAAAAGAAGAAGTTGTATATGGTGAAGGTTATCTTAGCGCCAAGTCAGGCTATTCGGGAGATACTACTTCTTACCAGATAAGTATTTCAGTAAATCCCGGTAATAGCGGCGGCCCGGTAATTAATAAAAATGGCGAAGTGATAGGTATCATCAGCAGTAAAGAAACCAATGCAGATGGTGTTGTGTTCGCTATCAAATCAAAAAATATTTATAAAGCGCTGGAAGAAATAAAGACATCCGAATCTATTAAACTTCCATCCGTTGCTACAATAAAAGGATTGGACAGAGTTCATCAAATTAAAAAGATAGAAGATTGTGTTTTTATGGTGAAGGGAAATTAATCCAAAAAACAATAAGCAATTGGCAATAGGCAACAGAATTAATGTTCTGTTGCCTATTTTCTTTAATTGCCTGTTGCCTGTTATTTCTTCGGTTTTTTCATTTAGAATTTTTAGCTTAGATAAATGAATGAGGATAAACATAAGCTATCAATGAACTCAGGCAGGCTGGAAGCACTGGGTGACGGCATCTTCAGCATTGCCATGACCATCCTTGTTCTTGAATTAGTATTACCGGAAGTAAAAGGACATAGCTGGAAAGATTTTACAGCTGCATTACATGAAACATGGTACGGACTGCTTTGTTATGCCATTAGCTTTATCGTATTAGGTATAATGTGGTTTGGCCACAGGCTTATGTTTGAATACATTGGAAGAACTGACCGTTACTTTATTTTTTTAGGGGTTTTATTTTACATGGTAGTTTGCCTGGTGCCCTTCAGTACCCGCCTGTTAGCAAAAAATACATTTGAATGGTATGCAATAATGATATACGGGTTAAATCTTTCTCTTTGCAATCTCACCTTATATTGCCAATGGCTGTATGGCATAAGTAAACCACATATACTGCACAGGGAAATACCGGCAGAAATAAAAAGAGAAGCACATATCCAGTTTCTTCTTTCACCAGTAGTGTATGCAATTGCAATTGCGGTTTCTTTTTATATTCCGTGGATCAGCATTGCCATTTTTATTGTTACTCCCATATTGTATCTCATCCCATCAAAGCTGGATAAATATCTTCCTTAACATCTTATCAACACAATGTGAATTTGGAAAATATGGGGGTGTTTTTGTATCTAACTTCGGTAAAACTTTTACCCATGCGAACAAAATCCAGGCACACTGTAGTGATTATTCCCAATAATAAAAAGCTGGAAGTTTCTTATTACACTTCTGATCTGAAATTGAAGGAAAAAGAAAAAAAAGATTTTACTGATCTTATTATCCAGTTACACGATTGCCATTCTTCCATTAAAATCTCAAAAGAAAAAATTAAAGATGCCGGGGATGTAGAAGCAATTGTACAAAAAACGGTTATTAATGCAAGAGGACATCTTTGTGATTAAAAAATTTTTATGATAGAAATAATAAATGATCTGCCGGAAAATGTTGTAGGCTTTCGTGCAACAGGTAAGGTAACCAAAGAAGATTATGAAAAAGTTTTAATGCCTGCTGTAGAGGTTCAATCAAAAAAGTTTAATAAAATTAATTTCCTTTTATGGCTTGATACTGATGTAAGTAATTACACATTAGGAGCCTGGATTGATGATGCCCTTGTTGGTTTGCAACACCTTACCCATTGGCATAAAGTGGCTATTGTAAGCCACTACGAAATAATAAAAAAAATTACAAACGTTTTTGGTCATTTGGTTCCCGGCATATATAAAGGCTTCCGGATTTCTGAACTTGAGGCAGCTAAAAAATGGGTAGCCGGAGCGTAAAATTCCAGCATGTATTCCTGCTAATATTTCTTCTGTTTAAACTGGCATAATTTTTTACATCCATGGGTGCACTGCCTTAGTAATTAATTTTAACATCTTATGATTGAACTATACTTCAATGAATATCAATAGCAGCTTAATTATCAGGAAATCCCAGGCTTTTATTTGCCTGCTGTTTACTTTGCCGGCATTTACCCAGGAAACAACAATTGTAGAAACAGAGACCGATCGCTGGCACAAGATTGTTATTCCCGGGAAAAAATATGCCAGGAGCTCATTTCATAACTGGCTGTGGGGAACGCATTACCGCAAAGAATGGGCTACTCCTGTAAAAGTTAATGTCATCTATCTGGATTCTGTTTATGGCGGCCTCACTCCTGTTGAAAAAGCAGGCTCCAGACAGACAAAAGGTTTGCGGCTGGAAAATAAAAATAAAAAACAATACGTGCTGCGGTCAGTAGACAAAAGCTATAAGCGTGCATTACCCGAAATTTTTAAAGGAACTTTTATAGAATCAATTGCTAATGACCAGGTTTCAGTAGCACATCCATACGCACCATTTACAGTTGCCCCCATGGCGGAAGCTGCCAAAATTTACCATACCAATCCACAACTTATTTTTTTGCCACAACAGCCCAAGCTGGGAGAATTCAATACTGAATATTCAAACCAATTATATCTTCTGGAAGAAAGACCTGATGATGATCAGAGCGATGCACCCCACTTTGGGAATTCTAAGGATGTAAAGAGCACAGAAAAGATGATGGAAGAAATATCCGGAGAAAATAGTCACCGGGTTGACCAGGAAACCTTGTTAAGAGCAAGACTTTTTGATATGTTTTTAAGTGACTGGAGCAGGCATGAAGATCAATGGCGATGGGCCACTTTTAAACAAAATGATCTTACAATATATAAACCAATACCAAGAGACAGGGACCAGAGCTATACAAAATATGATGGCTTGCTTGTGAGAATGCTTGCACCTTCTGCTGCAGTAGGCTATTTGCAATCTTTTGATTATACAATAAAGGATATAAATAAATATAATTTCCAGGCCCGGCATCTTGACAGGAGATTTTTGAATGAACCATCGCGTAATACATGGATAGCTATTGCAAAAGAGCTACAACAATTACTTACCGATCTGGTCATTGAGTCTTCTGTAAAACAATTACCTCCGGAAGTATTTCCCATTTCTGGCCCTGAAATAATTGCTAAGCTAAGATCAAGAAGAGATCATCTTGTGGAATATGCAAATGAATATTATTCAATTTTGACAAAAGAAGTGGAGATAGTAGGCTCTAAGCAAAATGAATATTTTGAGATTACTAAAAGTGATACCGGTGAAGTAATAATAAGTATGTACAACGCAGATAAAAATGGAAATAAGTTGGGAAACCCATTGTATACAAGAATTTTTTTTAAAGATGAAACAAAAGAAATAAGAATTTACGGACTGGATGGCAATGATAATTTCAATATTGCATACGGAGGTTCAGCAATTAATATCCGCATTATAGGCGGCCCAAAAAAAGATGTTTACGCATATAGCCTCCCATCAGCTAATAAAAAGATCGCTGTTTATGATGATGCGGAAAATGAATTTAAAACTGCAGGTAAAATAAAATATCATCTTTCCGGCGACTCGGCAATCCATTCTTATAATTACTATGCTCATAAGTTTGATAAAATAGGATTGAAACCCGGCATAAGTTACAATACGGAAGATCGCATCTACATAACGCTGGGTTATCAATTTCAAAAACAGCAATGGAGAAAATCTCCTTTTGGATACCAGCATGATCTCAACTTAAATTATTCACTTACACAAAAAGCATTCAGCATACAATACAAATCCATTTTCAACCAGCTTATTGGTAAATGGAATGTTGGCCTCCTTGCTAATTATGATTTTGTTCGTGACCTGTATTATGCAGGAACAGGAAACAATAGTGTAAAATATATTGCCAATAAAAAATTTTATAAACTTAGAAGCCGCGAATTCAATTCAGGCATAAGTTTTATAAGGCCAATCGATTCAAGTAGCGCTATAACAATTTCAGGTTTTTATAAAACAATAAAGGTTTTAAAAGACAGCGGAAAATTTGTAGCAGTTATACAGGCCCCTCTTGATCCTTCAGTTTTTGATCAGCATAATTTTTCCGGAGCTATAGTTGAATACGCATATGAAAAAATAAATGATAAGGTTTTACCTACCAGGGGCATTCACTTTTCATCTTCAATCAGCTATACAAATGACCTGAAAGATAAAAACTCATATACAAGATTTACAGGCATAGCAGGATTCTATCTTCCGCTTTTAAAATCCGTTACACTTGCTGTAAAAACAGGCGCAGCAACCGTTATCGGTCAACCAGGGTTTTATGAGCTTAACAAAATAGGCGGAGGAAACACTTTACGTGGGTATTTAAAATACCGCTTCTATGGTAAAACTTCTTTCTATAATCAAAACGAGCTGCAGTGGAATATGGATATTAAAAGCTGGCTTATGAATGGAAAAATTGGCCTGCTTGCATTTTTTGATAATGGCCGTGTATGGCAGCCAGGCGAAGTTTCAGATATATGGCATACAGGATATGGCTTTGGAATTACGCTTGCCCCATTTAATAAATATTCCATCACAGCAAGCTATGGTATGTCAAAAGAAAGCAACCTTGCCTATTTAAGAGTTGGTAAATTGTTTTAAAAAAGATCCGCTCTATGCAGAACGGATCTTTTTTCCGGAAAATATTCCTTCTACCGTCCACGTGAAGTGGCTCTTTTTGCACCCTTGCTTTTTGAGGCCTTGTTTCCACCTTTACTTGCACTGCGTGATGAGCTTGCCTTGGCTGAACTTTTGGAACTCTTTGGGGAACTTTTAGCAGCTCCTTTTGAAGATGTTCCTCTTCCTCCTGAAGATTTACTACTGCTTTTTGAACTACTTCTGGATGATGAGCCTTTAGAAATACCTGCGGAACTTTTAGAACCTGTTTTTGAAAATACTCCTTTGCTACCAGAAGACTTGCTGCTTCCTTGTGAAGAACTACTCCGGGATGAACTACCGGCGGATGATTTAGTTTTTCCTTTTGAAGATGAACCTCGGCCACCGGGAGAGTTACCGCCTGTGCCGTTCCCGCCTGAAGATCTATCAGAATTACCAGACCTGCCATTGCCATTATTATTCATTCCATCAGCCTGTTCTGCCTCTAAATTTAATTTGCCAACAGCTAATGAAGTTAACAGGTCATCGGCCTTATATTCTTCATTCAATGTTTGCGTTAAAAGCCTCTCTACTTCTGCAAGTTGTAACTCTCTTGCAAATGCCCTGGCTGTACCATAACCCGAAATTTCATAATGTTCTATTTTTTGGGCGCTGGCAATTATGGCCGCATCTAAAGCTTCATCTGTAATATCTGCTGCCATTATTTTTTCTCCTTCAGTTATCAGGCCTTCCATGCCCCTGCATTTTTCTCCTCCGCTTCTACCGCCAAATAATCGTGAGAAAAAGCCTTTGTTCTCTCCATTGCCCTGCCCGTCTTCTTCACCAAAAGTTTGTTTTACTTTATCAAGCCTTCCTTTTTGCTCTTCGGTTATTTTAAGATGTTCCCGTAAAGCTTTTTTTAACTCAGGATTTTTTGCTTTTTCGATCATGGCAGGCATTGCCTCTATGATCTGTTCTTCTGCTGAATAAAGATCTAAGATCTCATGCTTCAGCAGGTCGTTGAGATTTATCATTGTTTCCATAAAAAGATTTTTTGATTGAATAAATCTCTTAGAAAAAATCATGCCGTATTATAAAAATGAAGTATATGCAAATCGCATTAAGTAAACATAAAAAATGCGATGCGGTTGGAGTAGGCCCCGCCATCGGCGGGGACAATGTTTAATTGG
>JAQBNL010000070.1 GCA_028288585.1 Chitinophagaceae bacterium
TAAGGGCTATTAAAGCGGCCATCATCATTGCCAAAACTTCAGAGGGCGCTGGTGGCATTTTAAAAGAAGAGGATGAAATGAAACTGCTTCAAAAATTAGTTAAGCAACGAAAAGATTCTTTGGAGATATTTGAAAAACAAAACCGTGAAGACCTTGCGCAAAAAGAAAGAGAGGAAATAGAAGCGATAGAAAAATTTCTTCCCAAACAAATGGGCGCTGATGAATTAAAAGTAATTATTGAAGCAATTATAAACGAAACCGGCGCAAACTCTCCCGCTGATATGGGAAAGGTAATGGGCCTCGCCAATAAACAATTAGCGGGCAAAGCTGATGGTAAAACAATTGCTGCCATGGTTAAAGATTTACTCACGCATGTTCCATAAATAGTCAATGGTCAATAAATCATTTCTAATTTAAAATTTTTTTAAAATCGTACATCTAACATCGTACATCACTAATGATTATAGACATCGCTTTTATTATTGTACTGATACTTGCCATATTTAAGGGGCTGGGTAAAGGTTTGATACTGGGCATTTTTTCCCTGCTTGCTTTTATCATAGGGCTTGCTGCTGCATTAAAATTGTCTGTAATAGTTGCCGCATATTTAAAAGACAGTACAGGTTCTTTTTCCAGGTGGCTGCCGCTTATTTCCTTCATGCTGGTTTTTATTGCTGTAATATTTTTAGTCGGCCTCCTGGCCCGGCTCATAAAAAAAACCATACGGTTTGCTATGCTTGGCTGGCTCGATAGTTTGGGGGGAATGATTCTTTACCTGGCCATCTACACCATCATCTTTAGCGTGTTTTTATTTTTTGCAGATAAACTTTTTTTAATTCAGCCCGCAACTATACAGGATTCTAAGATTTATCCATACGTGGCGCCCTGGGGCCCTAAAGTAATAGATAATTTAGGGAATATTATTCCCATATTTAAAGATATGTTTACACAGTTACAGGATTTCTTTGGTAACCTTGCCAAAAAAACTGCCTGATAATATTATCATCTTATCTATTTCCATACTATTTTGCATAGAAACAATTATTTTTAGGAACACAAATTATTGCTCTCAAATAAAAAGATGAGTTACGAAGTAAAAAAAGACGGCAAATTTAAATACATCGAAGAGGGGGAAGGTGAGCCGCTTGTGCTGCTGCATGGCCTGTTTGGCGCCTTAAGTAATTTTAAACCACTGATAGAGCATTTCAGGCATACCAATAAAGTAGTGGTACCAATGCTTCCTTTATTTGAGCTTGACCTGCTGCATACATCCGTAGGCGGTCTGCATAAATTTGTTCATAAGTTTATTGAAACAAAAGACTATAAGAATGTTCATTTACTGGGAAATTCCCTCGGCGGACATGTAGCCCTTATCTATACTTTAAAACATCCTGAAAGATTAAAATCATTGATACTTACCGGCAGCTCGGGCCTGTTTGAAAATGGAATGGGAGACAGTTATCCAAAGCGTGGTGATAAAGAATATATCCGTAAAAAAACACAGCTCACTTTTTATGACCCGGCAATGGCAACCGAAGAATTGGTAAATGAATGTTTTGAAATCACCAATAACCGGCTTAAGGTGATAAAAATAATTGCACTGGCAAAATCTGCAATAAGAAATAACCTGGGTGAAGAACTGAACCAGATAAAACAACCCACCTGTTTAATATGGGGAAATAATGACACTATCACGCCTCCATTTGTAGCAAAGGAGTTTAATAAATTAATTCCAAACAGTGAGCTGCATTTTATTGATAAATGCGGTCATGCCCCTATGATGGAGGTTCCTGATGAATTTAACAGGATTCTTGATGGTTTTTTGGCAAAATTAAAAGCACCTGTTGCAACAGTTCTTTAATTTTTACTGTCTTTCTATAAAACAATCCTTTGCTACATTCGTTTATAATAAAGCTTCAATCAATATATGCTGGCAATAGAGTTAAATAATAATATTATACCCCGGCTTCAACTGGAAGATACAGTTGGCAAAGCGCTGCAATTAATAAATGATTTTAAAGTATCTCATCTTCCTGTTGTTTCAGAAGAAAAATACCTTGGATTAATAAGTGAAGATGACCTGCTGGATGCTGATAATAAAAAAATGCTTATCCAGTTACTGCAAAATGAATTTATTGATATCTCTATAAAAGAGAATGAGCATTTTTTACAGGCAGTAAACATCAGCAACGAATATCAAACATCAGTAGTGCCTGTGGTAAATGAGGAGAAAGAATTTCTTGGCAGCATAAGTGGGCAAAACCTTCTGCGCACATTGGGGAATTTTTCAGGAGCGCAGGAAATAGGCGGTATCATTGTATTAGAAATGGAAAGAAGCCAGTTTTCAATTTCCGAAATAAGCCGGATTGTGGAAAGCAACGAGGCAACCATATTGCACCTCAATACAACTGTTCAGCCCGAAACCGGTTTGCTTACCGTAACGCTCCACATAAATAAAAAAGAAGTTTCAGCGGTAGTTTCAGCGTTTGAGAGATATGATCACGATGTAATCTATTATTTCGGGGAAGAAAAATTTGAGAACGAAATTCATAGCAATTACCGCCATCTTATGAATTACCTGGATATTTAATACCCGCTGGTTTCTCTTTTAAATACTTTAGATTTACAGGCACATTTTTTGAAATTCTCTGAAACTATATAGTATCTGCAAATTAATTTTGAAATCACGCCTTTTAAATATTTTTCATCAACTTTTCACCGGGCTTATCTTATTTGCTGTTAGCAATAACACATCAGCCCAGAAAAATACAATCAGGGACATAGTATATTCTTTAAAGGCAGTAAACTTCAGTGATTCACTTGCCACGCTTCACCTGAGAAAAATTTCCATCACTGGCAATAAAAAAACAAAAGATTATATCATCTTAAGAGAGATGGAGTTAAAACCCGGGGATTCTATCCCGGTAAGTTACTTAATGGATGCTTTGGAAAAAGACCGCCAGCATATTTACAACACAACCCTGTTTGTAGAAGTAGTTGTTGAGCCGGTTTTAATAAATGCTTTTGATTTTGATATCAATGTTACCGTAAAAGAGCGGTGGTATATTTTTCCTTTACCCGAATTAAAATTTGTTGACGGTAGTCTTAACAAATGGATAATGCATTATAAAGGTGATATAAGCAGGGTTAACTATGGGATAAAATTCCTTCATAATAATTTAACCGGGCGAAAAGACCAGTTGGGGATTCATTTGCTTAACGGCTATACAAAAACAATCTCCTTTAACTACAAAGCGCCTTATTCAAATTCCGCATTAACCCATGGTTTTTCCGTGGGAGGCGGCTATCTTCAAAGCAGGGAAGTTGCATATAAAACCAGCTACGATAATGAATTTTTGTATTATAAAAGAGATCATTTTGTAAAAGCCGAATGGGATATCCAGTTAGGATACAGCATAAGACGAGGGCTTAAATTATCTCATTCATTCAGCCTTAATTATACGCATTTACACATTAATGATTCTATTATTTCTGCAAATTATAATCAGGCATATTTTAATAAGCCTGTTTCAAAAATTGGGTATGTAGATTTTTATTATACGCTTAGATATACTGATGTAAATAATATTTTATACCCGCTCACAGGTTTTTCAGGCAGCATTGGTATGTCAAAAAGAGGACTTGATTTTTCCGGGGGGATAAGTTCATTTTCTATAGATGCAGAGTATAATAAATATTGGTCGTTGGGGAGAAAATGGTATGCGAGCACGCAAATTCAGGGCAATATTAAGTTGCCGTTTAACCAGGCGTATATAAATCAGCAGGCGCTCGGTTATGGCAACAATTATGTTCGTGGCCTGGAGTATAAAATAATAGATGGAGTAGCCTATGCCATATCTAAATTCAATCTTAAAAGAGAAATATTCAATTTTAGTATAAATACAATTTTTAAAAAATCAAAAACCTTTAATAAGATTCCATTCCGCATTTATGCAAAAACTTTTGCTGATATGGGCTATTGTTATAACCGCGAAGATTTTGCTTCAGCATTGAATAATAAATTTTTAGGAAGTACCGGTATAGGTATAGATATCGTTACCTTTTACGACATTCAAATACGGATGGAGTATAGTGTGAACCAATTAGGGCAAAAGGGATTATTTTTACATAATGAGAAAGGTTTTTAATGCTTCATTTAAATCTTCCCCTACAAATTTTTTTTAAATGCGGATAGCCATATACAGCAGGGGTTTGGAAGCCGATCAGCAAAATGGTATGAAACTCTTATTGAGTGAACTGGCTGCATATAAAATTGAACCCGTAATATTCCAGGATTTTTTTAACCAGTTTTATTCCACCATAAATTTTGGCGATAAATATTCAACTTTTAATTCTCCTGAAGATCTTGTCGATGACATTGATTGTATAATTAGTCTGGGTGGAGATGGAACTCTGTTGGATACGGTAACCTTTGTAAGAGATACCGGTATTCCTGTTCTCGGGATAAATTATGGAAGGCTTGGATTTTTAGCCAGCATTGGTAAAGATGAGCTGCATACTGCTGTAGAGGCACTGGTTAAGCGAACGTACATGCTTGATAAAAGAACCTTGTTGCATCTTGATGCCAACATGCCCTTGTTTGATAAAGTGCCCTATGCATTAAATGAAATAACCATTCATAAAAAAGATACATCACCAATGATAAAAATTCACACCTATCTTAATGGTGAATTTTTAAATACTTACTGGGCCGATGGTTTAATAGTTGCAACGCCAACCGGTTCTACCGGGTACTCTTTAAGTTGTAATGGTCCTGTAATTTTTCCGGAGTCGGCGAGTTTTGTAATTACACCTGTATCGCCCCATAACCTTAATATCAGGCCTATAATTGTGCCCGATAATAATATTATTTCTTTTGAGATAGAGGGAAGAACAGACGGGTTTCTTTGTACGCTGGACAGCCGCCGCGAAATAGTAGATAAAGATGTTCAGCTTGCGGTTCGAAAAGAGTCTTTTGGTATTAATTTGATCAGGCTTAATGAAAATAATTTTTTACAAACGCTGCGAAATAAACTTTCGTGGGGTCTTGATAAAAGGAACTGATTGTATATTTTAACTTTCTTTATTTTAATAAAAACTTATCTTTTTCGTTTATTTTGCACTCAATGAAAAACAGAATAACCATACTAGTTGCAATACTTTTTATTTTAACTGTAAATAATGTACGTGCCCAATACTCCGATGTGCAGGAAGGACAATTTGGGTTTACCCTTGGGGCTGCACATTATTTTGGCGATTTAAATAACAGGGCAAACGTTAACCGTCCAAAAATTGCTGTAGGAGGTTTTTTCAGAAAGCAGTTTGGCAATTATACAGGATTACGCATTTCTGCCCATTATCTTCAATTAGGATATAGTGATGTGTATAGTAAAAACGATTATCAAAAGAGGAGAAATTTAAGCTTCAACAGTAATGTTTGGGAAATTGCCCTGCAGGGGGATTTTAATTTTTTCAAATTCATACCGGATGATCCGGATCATCTTTTTACACCTTATGTTACGCTGGGTGTGGGTGTTTTTAGCTACGATCCTTATGCCTATTACCAGGGGCAAAAAATTTTCCTGCGCCCGTTAAATACTGAAGGAGAAACTTTTTATCAAAACAGGAAAGCTTATGGAACCATGTCAATTTGCTTTCCAATCGGGATAGGCATTAAATACAGCATCAACAAAAATTTGAATTTTTCTTTTGAAATTGCCCATCGCTTTACCCGTACAGATTATTTGGATGATGTAAGCCAAACGTATATTGGCATAGATAAATTTCCATCTCCTAACGGAGTACCTTCCATAGCATCAATAATGCAGGATCGTTCTTTTGAAACAGGGGAACCTATAGGTGTAGAAGGCCGCCAGCGGGGATGGAGCAAGCAAAAGGATCAATACCTCATTGCTGAAGTTGGTTTATCCTTTAATTTAAGCTCTTACCGCTGTCCACCCGTTAACCGTTAATATTATTTTCAATTAGATTTGATTCTTTAGAAATTTCTATTATTTTTACGCTCTCCCCAGTTAAAGCAATCATTCCTCTATTATCCTTTTTAAGCCTCGTTCAGGCATGTAATGTATTTCCATTTCCCGTGAAAGGTTCTTCATCTATTATTCTTAAAAATCAGTATAGTATATCCCGTTCCATCATCCATTGAAAGGCATAGTTTACTCAAACCACAAAAATTTGAACTATGGCTTTGCAATTTGGGCAACGTGCTATTATTATATTGTTGATTCTTTTTTTTATAACTGCAGTACAGGCGCAAACTGTTTATTATCCCGCCCAAACATCCAGCCTTCTTAAATCTACTGCAGAAGATGTAGCAGAACTTTTTAAAACTGCAATTCCAGGTACTAATTTTAGTTCTAAAACATATACGTTGGTTCCCAATACAGGTATTATATTCATTTATGATGCATCAGGTACCGGTGATCAATCGTGCAAAATTGAAAGCGATGGTAAGAGTTTTATAAAATTTTCTGCTTCGCAGGATAATGCACTTTGCTTTGGCATTTATAAGTATCTGAACAGCCTTGGGTTTCGCTTTTATTTGCCGGGCACAATTTGGGAAAAAATTCCGCAATTATCCTCTCCATATCAAACCATAAATAAAACAGTAAGTGGTGCTTTTAAATATAATGGTTGGGCCATAAGTGGCGGGCATAACCGTTGGATTATGGATATGGATAATTCGTTTGGCTGGGATACTTACTATGGAAAAAACGGGCATGAATGGGGGAAGTACCAGCGGCGCAATAATATGGTTGGGCCTTATCGTTTTTCAGGACACCGCGGTGATATTTTAAATGCTGAATATCTTTCAACTTTACAATCAAAGCCATGCTATGTAGCCTGCAATGATGGCAAAAGAATAATCAATTCACAATCAGTGCCTGATATAAATAACCTGCAGGCTAAAGAATATTGGGCTACTTCTATTGAAAAACAATATACTTCTTATAAGGAAAGAATTTATTCTAATCCAACTTTATATGCCAACCTTTATTACGGGTTTAAATTCACCAACCAGCTTATTGGTATAGAAGTACCGGATGGAGCAATGTGGGGTAACTCTGCTGATAACCTGGGCTGCTCAACAGGTAATTATGATGGAAAGCCCTATCCTAAAGAAAGCGATCAGCATTTTATGCTTGCAAATTTTACAGCAGAAAAAATAAATACTATTCTTCCGGACAAACAATTTCAATGCTATGCCTATTCAGGTCATGTTGATATTCCTTCTTTCCCGGTAAATAAAAATATTGATGTACAGGTAATACCTTCAGGATTCCAAAGTGAAACAAGCCCTAAGGCTTTGTTGAACCGGTGGTATAAAAAGCATTCTAACATTTCAGAATATAATTATTTTAATATTCCGCAATGGACCGGCGAAACACCATTATTTTCTCTTGATGATTATAAAAATGAGTTGTTACGCATAAAACAAAATAATGGCCAAGGGCTGGTACTGGAAGCATCTCCTGCAAAATTCGGCTCGCTGCCTTATTTATATGCCGGCAATAATTTTTTACATACTAATATTTCTGTTGACAGCTCATTAAATGATTTTGTAAATACTATGTTTCCCGGCCCGGCAGGGATGTATATAAAACAATTATTCAAATCATGGGGAGATGATAATATTACAACGGGTGGCACTTTTATCGTAGATAATAAATATAAAATCCCCCTGTTTTTGCAACAGGTAAATAAAGCGGTTGCTGCATCAGTAAATGGCGATGTTAAACTTAAAGCACGGCTGCAGGAATTAAAGGCGTATCTCCATTACATAGTTTTGTATTATGATTTTATTAGTGATTACAGAACGTCCCGGGATAAAGCCGATAAAGCCGCAAACCTTTGTTTGTACCTGGCTAAAATAAACAAGCTTCAATTGGTAAATAGCTATTATCTCATACAGAATATTGTATATGGTTTTCCTGCTGAAAGTGACTTTTATAAATCATACAATGTTTATACGGGTACTGCCTATCTGGATGGAAACCTGCCATTGATTACAGATGAAGAAATCAACAAAAATTTTTCCAGCGACCTTTTACAAAATGCTTCCGTTAGTGATTATAAATTTGATAATGCAATTGACATCATAAAAAAAATGAAGGATGCGGGGTTAAAACCGCTTGATAAAATTCATCTTAAGATAGGCTATACGTATGGTTACAATTATTCCAATAAGGCTGAATTTTATTTTTATGCGTCTTCCGCAGGTGTAATAAACCTTAATTTAATTCCCAACTTTGATATGCCCGGTAAAGGATTTATAAACCTATCTGTAGAGGCTGATGACAAGCCTTTATCTGTTATAAAAGATGAAACCATCACACGTGATAATAACCCGGGAAATATTGTAATCAATGTTCCATCACCGGGTATTTATAAATTATCACTTGTATCACAATTTAAAACCGGGGTTGATATTACCATAACAACAAATGACAACACGTTTTTTAAAAAAGGGCCATTTTATGGAAACAGGATTGAAAATTACCGCGATGATAATTGGAAAAGCCTGCCAAAATATTTTTATGTGCCAAACATCAGCCAATTGTACTTCAGCATTAATGGTTCCTGTTATACGGGTAGTTGCTTAACGCCTGCTAAAGTTGAGAATGCTTTTGGAATAAAAGACAGCAAGGGCAAAGAGCCCGTTATTGAAGTTTCGCCTACTGATTCATCCCTTTATAAAATTTCTGTTTCCGCAGAAAATGCTGGAAGCTTTTGGCAGGTTAGCCAAATGAGAGAATATAACTTCTGTTTGGCCAATATTTCCAATATAGAAATTTTTGCAGAAGCAAAACCTGAAGCTGCAGCTGCAGTTCCCTCAAATGGCAATACAATTGTTTTTCCAAACCCTTCAACCGGCATATTCAATTTTCAAAAGAATAATTCCCCGCTTATTTTAAATAGATTAAATATTTATGATCCGCAGGGAAAAAAAGTGATTGATGCTTCTAATACAAGCAGTATTAATTTATCAAATCTTCCGGCAGGGGTTTATATTTTCTCTGCGCAAAAAGAAAATGATATTATAAAAGGGAAGTTAATTAAGAATTAGAAACCAGGCGATACAGCAATTGTAGTAAGTATTTTATTACTTTTGTAAGAAGTCAGGCAATTGCCTGACTTCAATTTTTAACCTCAATGGGTCTGAAAGAAGACATAGATATTGAAAGGCTCCCACGCCACATTGCTATTATTATGGATGGCAATGGAAGATGGGCTAAAGAAAAAGGAGAAGACAGGCTTTTCGGTCATTTTCATGGAGTGGAAAGTGTACGAAATATTGTTGAAGGCTGTGCGGAATTAGGCGTTCAGTATCTTACTTTATATGCATTTAGTACCGAAAATTGGGACAGGCCAAAAGATGAAGTAACAGGATTGATGGAGTTGCTTATTGATACAATACGACAGGAAGTGCCCACGCTTAATAAAAATAATATCCGGCTGCATGTAATAGGAAATTTTGAAATGCTGCCGCCTGCTGCAAAAAAAGAATTGGATGACGCAGTAGGTGAAACAAAAAATAATACAGGCCTTAACCTTATAATGGCTTTAAGTTACAGCAGCAGGTGGGAGTTGACTGATGCAGTAAAAAAAATAGCGGCAGACGTTAAAAGCAATAAATTAAAAGCAGAAGATATAACACAGGATACATTACAAAAATATTTAAGCACAGCAGAATTTCCTGATCCGGAATTAATGATAAGAACCAGTGGAGAATTTAGGATAAGTAACTTTTTGTTGTACCAGTTAGCTTATGCAGAATTATATTTTACAGACACCTTGTGGCCCGATTTCAGAAAGGAAAATTTGTACCAGGCCATTATTGATTACCAGCAAAGAGAGCGCAGGTTTGGCAAAACCACAGAACAGATAAAAAACAATACAGAACAGGTTTTGTAAGGTTTTCTGTTAAACTATTTAACAAATACTTTTAATTATTGCCAGTATCTTGCCGCCTTGATAAAAATTGATTTTTGATGCCCAAAACTTACAGGATTTTTTTCTTCGTTGTCATCGTTTTATTTACCAAAACCACCAGCGCTCAAATCGGAAAGGACACAGTTCCCACATCAATAAATGTGGATCTTGAAAGTATATTCGATTCCAAAACTCCAAAAGAGTATACAATTGCAGCTATAAAAGTTACCGGTACACAATCTTTTGATGCAAATCTTATTGTATCAATTTCCGGCCTTGCAGTTGGCGATAAAGTAATGATTCCCGGTACTGATGCATTCAGCAAGGCAATAAATAATTTGTGGAAGCAGAATCTTATATCAAACGTAGAAATATATTTTACCAGGCTTATAGGTAAAAACCTTTATGTGGAAATCAGTATTACAGAAAGGCCACGGTTATCAAATTTTAAATTTGTTGGAGTAAAAAAGAGTGAGGCAGATGATCTTACTGCTAAAGTAGGACTGGTAAAAGGAAGGGTAGTTACAGAAAATATGAAGCGGTCTGCAGAAGATAACATCCGTAAATTTTTTGTAGAAAAGGGATATAGAAATATTGACGTACAGGTAGCAGAAAAAAAGGATACAGCTATTACAAATTCTGTCTTATTAACTTTTATGGTTGATAAGAAAAACAAAGTACGTGTTGATGAAATATATTTTGGAGGCAATGATAATGTGGCCGATGCAAAGCTTAAAAAGCAAATGAAAGGCACAAAGGAAATGAGCAGGTTATCCTTAACTCCTTCAAAAAATGTTAATCCATATTCTGATAAAAACAGCAGCCTTGGTTTTAAAGAGTATTTAAAAGAAAATGGTTATTTGTCTCCATCCAAAACAAAAGAACTGGTTGATCCGTATTTCCGTTTTAAGCTATTCACCTCTGCAAAATTCAATGATAAAAAATATGCTGAGGATAAAAATAAAATAGTTGATTATTACAATTCTATCGGCTATCGGGATGCTGTTATTGTTGCTGATACACAGTATTACAATAATAAAGGCGATATGAATATTGCCATAAAGATGCAGGAAGGGCATAAATATTATTTTGGAAATATTACATGGAGAGGAAATACAAAATATTCCGATTCATTATTAAGTGTTTTTCTTGGCATTAAAAAAGGTGAAACGTATAATGTTGAAACGCTTAATAAAAGACTAGGTAAACAGGCTTCGCCGGATGGTGGCGATATAAGCAGTTTATACATGGATGACGGTTATTTATTTTTCAGGGTGGACCCTGTTGAAACTGCTGTTTATAATGACACAATTGATCATGAAATCCGAATTGTGGAAGGCCCGCAGGCAACTATTGATAATGTAACAATTACCGGTAACGACAAAACAAAAGAATATGTAATCCGCCGTGAATTAAGAACTATACCAGGTGAAAAATTCAGCCGTGCAGATATCATCCGTACACAAAGAGAATTATCACAGTTAGGGTTTTTTAATCCTGAAAAAATAAATCCCGGCGTGGTGCCTTATCCTGACAAAGGAACAGTAGATATTAATTGGGCGCTTGAAGAAAAATCCTCTGACCAATTGGAACTCTCCGCAGGTTTTGGTGGCGGCATTGGATTAACAGGAACGTTAGGAGTAACATTCAATAACTTTTCTATAAATAATATTTTTAAGAAGAGCGCGTGGTCGCCATTGCCCACAGGTGATGGGCAAAAGCTTAGCTTAAGAGTTCAAAGTAATGGTAAAGCATTCCGGTCTTATAATTTTTCATTTACTGAGCCATGGTTAGGTGGTAAAAAGCGAAATTCTTTTACTGTAAGTTATTACGATACCAAATATGCAAATGCATACAATCCTCTTACAGGAGGTTATAGCAGCGCTTATGCAGACTCCTCTTATATTAAAACCACAGGTTTTGGAATCTCATTAGGCAAACAATTAAAATGGCCCGACGATTATTTTTCAATTGTATACTCTCTCAATTTTCAGCAATATAAATTGAAGAATTATAATATTTTCCCGGGACTAACAAACGGTAATTCATCCAACGTTAGTTTTAAAGTAACCCTGGCCCGCAGTTCAGCTGGCCCTAATCCAATTTTCCCAACCAGCGGTTCCAATTTTTCTTTAAGCCTTCAGTTTACACCTCCATATTCATTATTCAGAGACATAGCATTATATAATGATCCTACCCAGAAGTATAAGTATGTTGAATTTCATAAAGAACGTTTTAATGCAGAATGGTATGTGCCTATTGGCAAAGCGCATGGCGAGGAGAAAAACAAGCAGTTTATTTTAAAGGCTGCTGCCAAGTTTGGTTTCCTGGGACGGTATAATACTAACATTGAACTATCTCCTTTTGAGCGTTTCCAATTAGGAGATGCAGGATTAAGTAATAGTTTTGCTTTGTTAGGATATGATATTATTGCACATAGAGGATATCCTGTGTATGATAATTCTGATCCAAAAATTAATCCTGATCAAAGCAGTGCAGCTAACTTTTTTCCTATTTTCAATAAATACACGCTCGAGTTAAGATATCCATTCAGTACAAGCGCAAGCAGTACCATTTACGGACTGGCATTTTTTGAAGCCGCTAATGGGTGGTATACATTCAAGGATTATAATCCATTTAAGCTTCGCCGTTCAGTTGGCCTTGGTATGCGGTTCTTTTTACCAATGTTTGGTTTGTTAGGCTTTGATTATGGAATTGGTTTGGATAGGATTACTCCTACCTCAGGCATTAAAGGCGCAGCAAAATTCACATTCATGCTTGGCCAGGAGCCGGAATAATGTATAAAACTGTATCATGATAAAGAATCTTATTTTATCCGCTTTATTGGTTGCAGCAATTTTTAACTGCAACGCCCAGCGATATGCTGTTATTGATTCAAAATACATTTTACAAAAATTGCCAGAATATAAAACAGCACAGCAAAAACTGGATCAGTTTAGCGAACAATGGCAGCAGGAAATTGATAAAAGATCCGCTGATCTTGATAAGATGTATAAAGAATATGATGCCGAGCAGGTAATGCTAAGCGATGAATTAAAGAAAAAAAGAGAGGATGAACTATTTAATAAAGAAAAGGAATTAAAAGATCTTCAGAGAAAAAGGTATGGGTATGAAGGAGATATTTTTAAAAAAAGACAGGAACTTATTAAGCCTATCCAGGATAAAGTTTATAATGCCATTCAAAGATTAGCGGTTGCAAAATCTTATGATTTTATTCTGGATAAAAGTGAAGGTATAACCGTTATCTTTGCCGACCCAAAACTGGATAAGAGCGACGATGTGCTGAGAGAATTGGGTGTTAAATAATTGCCAAAGGGCTTTTTAAATGCAGCTTAACTAAACATTTTAAACACTATAAATAAATAATAAAAACAGAAAATGAAAAAGTTTATTACACTCGGATTGATTGCAATGGGAATCCTGGGATTGTCAGATACTACTAATGCCCAGGGTAAAATCGGCTACATAAGCGCTGATGAGATTATTGTTTTAATGCCGGAGGCCGCTAAAGTAGATACCCAGTTAAATCAATACCAGCAGGCTTTATACCAGGCTGCCCAGGATAAACAAACCGCATTTAACGATGCTGTAGCAAAATTCTATAAAGACTCTTTAACTATGTCTCCAAGCCTTAAAGAAGTAACAAGAACTAATCTTCAAAAACAGGTTCAGGAATTAAGTGGTGCTGAGCAACAGGTTCAACAGCAAATGCAACAAAAGCAACAGGAGTATTTAGCCCCTATTCAGAAAAAGCTTTTTACTGCTATTCAGGATGTAGCAAAGGAAAATGGCTATACGTATGTCTTTACCCGGGAAGCGTTATTAGTGGTGCCTGCCGGTGATGATCTGGCTCCATTGGTTAAAAAGAAGTTGGGAATAAAAGTAACTGCTGCTCCAAAAACAACACCAACCAAATAAGTAATGCAATAAAATATTATAAGCCATCCGACAGTTGTCGGATGGCTTTTTTAATTTTGGTATATGATACGTAAACCTATTGGCGTTTTTGATTCAGGGTATGGAGGCTTAACGGTTTTGAAAGAGTTGGTAAAAAAATTACCCCAATATGATTATTTATACCTCGGGGATAATGCCCGTGCTCCATACGGTACCCGCAGTTTTGATGCGGTTTATCAATATACCCTGCAATGTGTAAAATGGTTTTTTGCACAGGGATGTCCGCTGGTGATACTTGCCTGTAATACTGCCTCAGCCAAAGCTTTACGAACCATCCAGCAAAAAGATCTTCCTGCAATAGATCCGGATAAAAGGGTATTGGGAGTAATACGGCCAACAGCAGAGATTGTTGGCAACTTTACTAAAACGAATACCATAGGCATTTTAGGTACCAACGGAACGGTGCAATCTGATTCTTATCCAATAGAAATAAAAAAATTCTTTCCTGATGTAAAAGTTTTTCAGCAGGCTTGCCCGCTATGGGCACCCTTGGTTGAAAGCAATGAATATGATACAGAGGGAGCAGATTATTTTATAAAAAAAGACATTGATAATTTAATGAATCAATCCGGTGAGATAGATACTATTTTGCTGGCATGTACGCATTATCCTCTGCTGCTTGAAAAAATAAGGCGTTTTGCTCCGGGCGGAATGAATATCATATCACAGGGAGAAATAATAGCTGAAAGTTTAAAGGATTACCTGGGCCGACATCCTGAAATAGAAGAAAAATGCGCTAAAAACGGACAGGTTGATCTATATACAACAGATTCTGAAGAAGATTTTGACAGGCACAGCGCAGGATTTTTTGGACAAACACTAAAAGCCAGGCATATAAACATAGAATAGAAGCAAATTTGTTCCATTTGCCCTCTCAAAATTTAAAATATATCCCTACCTTTGCTCCCCTTTCACAAACATCAGGAATGGTGTCCTGTTGCTGAAACAATAATTATTAATTTGTAAAGGAAAATTTTAATAAAATGCCCGGAAAAAAAAGAACATATCAGCCACATAAACGTCGTCGGAAAAGCGTACATGGTTTTCGTAAACGCATGGAAACTGCTAATGGACGTAAAGTTTTAGCCAGCAGGAGAAAAAAAGGAAGACATAAGCTCTCTGTTTCTGATGAACATGTAGATAAAAAATAATTTCTTAAATAGAACATATACATTTTTAAGTCCTGCACCGTTGCAGGACTTTTTTTATGAGTTGTGTTGTCATTTATAAAGATATTTGTTGAAAGAAAATTACCATAGAACAGCGATTAACATTTAAAAAAGAAGAAAAGCTTAAAAGCCGCAGGCTTATTGAAATTTTGTTTAAGCAGGGTGCTTCATTTTCAAATTTTCCATTGAGGGTGTTATATATTTTTTCAGAAGAAAATATCGCTCCCTTGCAAGCTGGTTTTGCTGTAAGCGTAAAGCATTTTAAAAAAGCAGTTGACAGGAACAGGATAAAAAGATTAATGAGAGAGGCTTATCGTTTGCAAAAAATTACTTTGACTGGTACCTTAAAAAAGCACGGAAAAAATATGGCTGTTTTTTTTATATATACCGGTAGCCAGGTTCCCGTACACAAAGAGGTAAGTGAAAAAATACAGGCTGCATTAAAAAGATTAAATAAAATTGCTGATGAAGTCATTGATGCAGATACTTAGCCTTCCTTTTATTTTTTTAATAAAATTATATCAATGGATCATCTCACCTTGGTTAGGCCCGCAATGCCGGTTTACGCCTACCTGTTCACAATATGGCATTGAGGCTTTAAAAAAATACGGGCCTGTAAAAGGATTATGGCTAACACTAAAAAGAATTGCAAGATGCAATCCATGGGGCGGGCATGGACATGATCCGGTACCTTAAATTGCCTGAGCCACGATTTTATAGGATTAATAAAATTAAAACAATAAAAAAGCTGCTCATACAAGCAGCTCTAATAAATTTAAGTATCATATATTATTGACCAAATCTCTCAGCCACTTTTTTCCAGTTCACCACATTCCAAAAAGCTTTCAAATATTCCGGACGCCTGTTTTGATACTTTAAATAATAAGCATGTTCCCAAACATCGCATCCTAACAAAGGGGTGCATTTACATTCTGCAA
>JAQBNL010000083.1 GCA_028288585.1 Chitinophagaceae bacterium
AGAGTGAGCTTCTTGTCACGACCCAAAAGTGAAAAGTCTAAAAGCGCATGAACAAGTATACTCATTCTTTTTGCGGCTTTGTTTACAGAACGGATATAATTGCATGCATCCTTATCGAGTTGCTCCGAATAATCCTCTTCGAACACCTGCATATAATTAGTGATCGTACGAAGAGGTTCCTGGAGATCGTGATACGCAATGTATGTAAGTTGCTCAAGTTCTTTGTTGGCAATGGTCAATTCTGTCGTCCGTTTTTCCTTTTCCTCGTTTTGAATGACAAGTTCTTTATTTGCGACGATTAGCTCTGCCGCCCGCTTTTCCTTTTCTTCATTCTGAAAAGCAAGTTCTTTATTTGCAATAAACAACTCTGCCGCCCTCTTTTCTTTCTCTTCATTTTGAAAGACAAGTTCTTTGTTTGCAATGATCAATTCCTCTGCTCTTTTTTCTTTTTCATTGTTTTGAAAAGCAAGCTCCTTGTTGGCAATAACCAGTTCAGACGCACGTTTTTCTTTCTCTTCATTTTGAAAGACAAGTTCTTTGTTGGCAATGATTAATTCCTCTGCTCTTTTTTCTTTTTCCTTGTTTTGAAAGGCAAGCTCTTTGTTAGCAGTAACCAGCTCTGCCGCACGTTTTTCTTTCTCTTCATTTTGATAGGCAAGTTCCTTGTTGGCAATAATCAACTCTGCCGCACGTTTTTCTTTCTCTTCATTTTGATAGACAAGTTCTTTGTTGGCAATAATGAGCTCTGCAGCACGTTTTTCCTTTTCATTGTTTTGAAAGACAAGTTCTTTGTTGGCAATGATCAATTCTGCTGCACGTTTTTCTTTCTCTTCGCTTTGAAAAACAAGTTCTTTGTTGGCAATGATCAATTCTGATGCACGTTTTTCTTTCTCTTCATTTTGAAAAACAAGTTCTTTGATATTATGGTGGTCATTCTCCATTTGTATCTTTTATTTTTGAATTGATTTTTAATCTTTCATTGTCACGGAACTATTCTTAGACTATAAGTTGTAATAATATTTTTTAAAACAGTTGTTAACAGCGTGCGGATTATCAATAATATTTCCAGCAGATGGAAGAGGTTATTTATTTGATATGACTAATGGTATTTTATTTTCAAGATGGTTAGCATAAACTTGCTATACGATTGCTTAAAGTTACACGATAAAGAGTATAACGCAGCTTTATTTTTTTACATTGGAATTAAGAAGAACTTTGTAGGATGCATACTACAGCCGTTCTTTCAGGAAGTCTACAATCATTAATTAAACGTCTATGTTCTTACATTTTACAAAATAAAATTTTATACCATACACTTTTATAACCTCTTCGAATTAAAACATTTTAAAAATGTATGTATGTTAATTATTCTATATCCCAAACAAAAAAATTGTTCATTATGTAAAAAATAATGAACAAAAATTACTCATTCATATTCCAGGTACGATCTTTTAAATTGAATTATTTTCTTTTCATTGTTATAGCTATCTAATAAAATCTTTGTTTTCGCGTTAAGTTTAAAATCTTAATGCTAACCATTTTTAAAATATCCAGATTCTTTTTTTATATCCTGATCATTACCTGTTTTTTTCTTACAGCAACAGCACAGGATTCGCTGGTACTATCGCCTGCACAAAAAATAACCAATACAATAGGTATTAAATATGATATTATCGCTTTTGATAAAGGTGGAAATAAACCCTGGCATCTTTTAAGTTTTGAATATACAAGACTAATTAAAAAGCTTCCATTAATTGCGAGGTTAAATTATGCGAACAGGTTTGGTAAGTCGGGATTGCAATTGGAAGCAGAAGCCTATCCTGCCATTTCAAAAAAAATATATGCTTATGTAAACGCAGGGTATTCAAAAGACAGTTTACTTTTTCCAAAGTACAGGGCTGGCTTTTCGTTATATGTTTCTTTACCAGTCGGGTTTGAAGCTGAGGGCGGGTTTAGATTATTATATTTTAACTCCCCAACATGGATATATACAGCTGCAATAGGAAAGTATTACAAAAACTACTGGTTTAATTTCAGCACTTTTTTAACACCTGATAACAACAACATTTTACAATCTTATTTTTTTAAAACAAGATATTATTTAAATGATAAGGATTTTATTATGCTCACTTTAGGCACGGGAATCTCACCCGACGACAGGAATAATAATATCCAGATCAAAACAAATAAATTGAGTTCCAAACAGGCAGAACTAAGCTTTAGGAATACAATTAAAAAAGTAAACGTGATACTCATTAATGCAGGCTGGATGAGCCAGGAATACCAGGTTAAAAAATATACCAGCCAATATACTATCGGCATTGGCTTTCAACGGATTTTATAAAGCTGCGTACTATAGAAAAATTACTACACCTAATTCGTTTATTAGCCATCCAATATATAAACAGTTTTAGAGTTATAGAGTAAGTCACATCTATAAATCACTCTCAGAAGTTCACCTTATCCAGTTTAGTATGAAAAAGTTTGTTAATCCACTATATAATGCAGGGTAATTTTATTGATGCCCGAAAACTTTCATCTCTATTAAAAAAAATTGTGATCTTAATACCATGCACGGTATTAATTGGCTGGCAGTTTAATATTGATGTATTAAAAAGTATTTTGCACCAGTTTGTAGTAATGAGCCCCACTACTGCAGTATTATTTATTATCTGTGGTATTTCCTTACATCTCATCCGGGAAGAGAATTCAGACAAAACAATAAAAGCCGGTAAATACATTGGCTTATTAATAGCCTTTATTGCTGCCATAAGGATACTGGGCTTTTATGAAAATTTAGATATCGGTATTGACCAGTTATTATTTAGTAATAAATTAAACGGTAAGAGGATAGCACTAAATACAGCAGTAAATTTTGTATTGATCGGTTTTAGTTTATTCTTTATAGATACCAGGAAAAAAACTATCTTTTTCCCATCGCAATTGATAGCTTTTCTCGCCCTCATAAGCAGTTTACTTGCAATCATCGAACATCTGTACGTTGCAACATCTTCAGGTCATCTTTTTGCTTATATATCAATGCCAATGCATACAGCAATTACATTTATTGTTGTAACAATGTCTATTCTCTTATCGCGTTACCGCTATGGTTTTGTAGCCGTTATAATGCATAAAAATATAGGTGGGGTTATCGTACGTAAGTTACTTCCTGTTACTATTGCGGTTCCAATAACGGTAAGCTTATTAAGTGTTGAAGGTTATAAATTAAAATTATACAGCGCAGAATTTGGCGCTTCCTTAGAAGTAATTTTTATCATTTCTATTTTTTCCGTGATACTGTGGTGGAATGCAAGATCCTTAAACAAAAGCCATGATGGCCGAAAAAAAGCGGAACTGAAGTTAATTAAGGCTACTGATGAACTTGCTGCTAATGAAATAAAATACAGGAACCTGATTGAAAATGCCGGGGTCGTGATGTTTACCGCTTCTATGGAGGGAATTATAACTTTTGCAACCAGCAAAAGCTTCCAGTTAACAGGTTATAATACCTGGGAACTTAAAGGGAAACGATTTGCAGACCTTTACAGTGAAGATTGCCAGGAAATGATTATAGAAAAATATAAGACACAAGTAAAAGATCGTATCGGAGAAACCAATTTAGAATTTTGCATCAATACAAAAAATGGTGATATAAAATGGGTGGAACAATCAGCTATATTAATAACAGAAGATAACCTGCCTGTTGGATTTCAATGCGTAATAAAAGATATTACCGAAAGAAAAAAAATGGAATCTGTTGTAAAGAAATACGAGATAGAGTTAGTTCAAAACCAGGAACGCTTACAATCCATTCTTGATAATGCTACTTCATTAATTTATATAAAAGACCTTGATGGCAAATATCTTCTGGCGAATAAACAATTTAAAAAAACGCTGAATGTAAGCTATGATGAAGTTATTGGGAAAACAGATTTTGATTTTGGAGATCATAAGCAGGCACAGCGTTATAAAGAAACTGATGAGGAGGTTATAAGAACATGCAAACCTGTGGAGCTTGAGGAAACTATAGAAATGCCTGACGGGCCGCATAATATTCTTATTATAAAATTCCCTTTGATAGATGTACAAAATAAAATATACGGGATAAGCGGCATTGCTACAGATATAACGGAAAGGGTAAGATACCAGGAACAGCTTATTGAGGCAAAAAAAATTGCGGAAGATGCAAAAAGGCTGGAGGAACAATTTCTTGCCAATATGAGCCATGAGATAAGAACTCCTATGAATGGCATACAGGGTATGACGGATCTGTTATTAGAAACTAAATTGAACGATGAGCAAAAAGATTTTGCTACAACTATAAAACGTTCTTCAGATAATTTATTGGTGATCATTAATGATATTCTGGATTTTTCTAAAATACAGGCAGGCAAATTAATCCTCGAGAAAATTGATTTTAACCTTACTGAAGTACTGGAAAATGTTAAAGCCCTTTTTAAGTATCGCATACAGGAAAAGGGGCTAAGCTTACGCCTTACTGTAAACGAAGATGTTCCCCGCAAGTTAAACGGCGATCCCCACAGGCTTAACCAGGTGCTGATAAACTTAATAGGTAATGCAATAAAATTTACACAGAGCGGTAGTATTAATATCAGCATTTCAGTACAGGAGAAAACTGCTGAAGAAATAGTTTTAAGTTTTACAATAGCAGATACAGGCATCGGAATTGCCCCTGATATGATCAATGACATATTTGAAAGCTTTACCCAGGCAAGCACTGATACCACCCGAAATTTTGGCGGAACCGGCCTGGGGCTGACGATTACAAAGCAATTGCTGGAAATGCAGAATGGAAATATTTCAGTTGAAAGTAAAATTAATATCGGTACAACCTTCCAATTTTCTATCCCCTATAATTATAGTAAAACCAATAATCCCTTACTTTTTACCGGGAAAGATGTAAAGAATTACCGTTCACTTTTTACCGGCAAAAAATTTCTTGTTGCAGAAGATAATGAAGTAAATCAAAAAGTGATAAGGCAGGTATTGCAAAAAGCAGGAGGAACAGTTGACATTGCAAATAATGGGTTAGAAGCGATTTCACTTCTTAAAAAAAATAAAGATTATAACCTGGTAATTATGGATCTGCAAATGCCGGAAATGGACGGCTATGCAGCAACAAAGTATATAAGAAATGTAATGAACATTTCCATTCCCATTGTAGCCATGACAGCCTCTGTATTAAAAGATGAAAAATCAAAATGCATCGAGATGGGAATGAATGATTACCTCTCAAAGCCATTTGATTTTTCTTTTATATACCAGCGTATAAGCTTGTTGCTGGATAATACACCTGTAATTAATTATGAGCCTGTTATTGAAAAACCAAACAATAATTTATTTGATCTAAGCCTGCTGGAAGAAATGGACGACAATGAATACGTGTCAGAGATACTTACTATGTTTTTGAACAACACGCCAAACGAGTTGAATGAGTTGCAGAACACATGTACTTACAACCAGTTTGATGCTGCTTATAAAATGGCGCATAAATTAAAAAGCAGTGCAGGTCTTTTAAAAGCCACTATTCTTTTAGATGTTTTAATAAAAATAGAAGAGACTGCAAAAGCTGAAAAACAGGAAGACCTTGTAAAGCTGGCCGAAAAAGCAATTAAAGAATATAAAAAAATAGAACCCCAATTACAGAAGCATTTAAAAAATATCCGGGCAGCATTAAGTACCGCTGTATAAAAATTAAATTAAACACCATGACAATACTTGTAGCAGAAGATGATATGATAATGCTAAAAACCATTGAGCTTCGGTTAAAAAAAGATGGCCATACCGTTATACTATCACATGATGGCAGAGAAGCGATGAAGGAACTTGAAACATCATCGCCTGACCTGATAATCACCGATATCATGATGCCTTTTTCATCAGGACTTGAAATTATAGGCGCAGTAAAAAAAAGAGCAGGCAAAAAAATTCCGGTTATCGTTCTCTCAGCAATGGGGCAGGAAAACGTTGTGCTGGAAGCCTTTCAATTAGGCGCTGACGATTATATCACCAAACCTTTTAGCCCAAATGAATTATCTATGAGAGTGAAAAGATATATTCCCTTTGTAGCTGAAGTTTAATAAATATCCTAACTCGAGTAATATATGCAGGGTTTACTGTTTGCCTTTTTTTTAAGGATAGATTCTCACCGGCTTATGAGTATGATCTATCTATGTCTCATCCTCCTGGTATTGTTATCTATTTCTATTGTATGCTTTACTATGTATAAAAAAAGAATTGAATCCAATAAAAAATTATGGCAGCAAAGTATAGCGCAGATCATCGGCCAGGCAATATTTTTTACAGATGAAGAAGATGATGGTGTAAATATTACGTATAAGATCGAGATGCTGCTACAAAGATCAGGATTCAGGAATTATGTAATTAATGAATTGATAGAAGCTAAAAAAAATCTTTCAGGCTTATCAACTTTAAATCTTAAAAAGCTGTATGAGATATTAGAGCTGGATAAAGACTCCTGTAAAAAACTAAATAGCATTAAGTGGCATATAAAAGCTAAAGGCATACAGGAACTGGCAATAATGGAACAGGTAAAGCATGTGAAAAAAATATTCAAACTTACCAATAACCCTAATGAGCTGGTGCGTAACGAGGCACAATGCGCCCTGGTAAGCTTTTATGGATTTTCAGGATTACGCTTTCTTAATGTTATTATGTATCCCATCAGCCAATGGCAACAAATACAATTGCTAAACAAACTGAATGATGTAATACCGAACAATTTTGATGCTGTTAAAAAATGGCTGCAGTCTGCCAATGAATCTGTAATAATATTTGCTTTAAAGCTGGCTTCATTTTATAATTGTAATGATGTTTATAATGAGGTTATTAATTGTTTACAAAACCCTTGTCTCCGGGTAAAATTAAACGTACTCCAGTATCTTAAAAAAATGCCGCAGGAAGATACTGCTGACCAGCTCATCGGTAATTATTCTTTTGAAAATAAAAGATACAAGCTGGCAATTATCGATACGTTAAAAGAAATAGGAAGCGAAAAGCAAATATCTTTTTTATTAAAGCAGTTGCATCATAAAGATGATGACATAAAAGCAGCGGCGGCAAAATGTTTATCACACCTTCATCCATCAGGTACAGCATTTTTACAAACGCATCTTTTTGCAGATGAGGATCCCTGGAAAGCAATTTTTCTTCAAATTAAGAACGAACGTGCAGCATGACGTGGCAAAAATTCATATTCGATTTCTTTGCGTATGGCATACTCTTTTATTCATTGCTTTTATTACTGTTTTATCTTTTTATCGCCATTTATTCTATTGGTGAAATAAGGAAATACCTGCGCAGGAACAGCTTTACCGATTTCAGGGTGCTTGCAGCATCTGACCAGCTTCCGGGCATAAGTGTATTAGCCCCCGCATATAATGAAGCGGCTAATATTATTGAGAATGTAAGATCAATGTTATCCATTCATTATAACGCACTCGAATTGATAATAATTAATGACGGCAGTAAAGATGACTCACTGCAAAAATTAATTACAGCTTATGATCTTTATAAAACCAATGTTTTTATAAATGAACAGATAGCAACAAAAAAAGTAAGAGGCGTTTACAAGAGTAATAATTCAGTTTTTCATAAACTGATAGTTGTTGATAAAGAAAATGGGGGAAAGGCAGATGCGTTAAATGTGGGAGTTAACATAGCACGACACGGCTACATCATTTGTGTTGATGTGGATTGTATACTGGAACAGGATGCATTGCTTAAAATGATAAAGCCATTTTTAGAAGAAACCAAAGTAAGGGTTATTGCATCCGGGGGGGTTATACGAATTGCCAATGATTGCAAAATAGAAAATGGCAGGTTGATAAAAATAAATTTGCCAAAAAAGTTTATACCCAGAGTGCAGACCATTGAATATATCCGTGCATTTTTATTGGGACGTATGGCATGGAGCAGGTTGAATGGTTTATTGCTTATCTCCGGTGCGTTCGGCGCTTTTGATAAAGATATAGTAATAAAATGCGGCGGTTATAATACTAAAACAGTTGGTGAGGATATGGAACTGATAGTGAGGATGCGGTGCTATATGGAAGAAAATAAATTGCCTTATAAAGTAACTTTTATTCCTGACCCCTTATGCTGGACAGAAGCGCCGGCTAATTATAAAATACTGGGAATACAAAGGAACCGGTGGACAAGAGGTACAATGGAAACATTACGAATGCATAAAAAATTGTTTTTTAATCCCCGGTATGGAGTGCTGGGAATGATAAGTTATCCCTATTGGTTCTTTTTTGAATTTCTTGCGCCTGTTATTGAATTCATCGGCATATCATGCTTTTTAATTTTTGCATTTTTAGGATTAGTACAATGGGCTTCATTTTTTACTTTACTTGGATGCATACTTTCCTTTGGATTTTTGTATTCAGTTTTTGCAATACTGATGGAGGTGCTAACTTATAATCAATATAAAGATCAAAAAGATATTTTTAAATTGATACTAACAGCTTTGCTCGAGCCTTTTGCTTTTCATCCCTTTATAGTTTGGGCTGCCATAAAAGGCAATATTGATTATATAAGAAAGAAAAACAAGTGGGGAGAGATGACCCGCCAGGGTTTGGGAACATAGTAAAAATTCATTCATTACCCGACAATAAAAAAGTCCCGGAAAAAATCGGGACTTTTTTGTTGCGAAGCCAGGGTTCGAACCTGGGACCTTCGGGTTATGAGCCCGACGAGCTACCGCTGCTCTACTTCGCGATGTGGATGCAAATTTACGCCGTTATAGCGTTGCTGCCAAATTATATACTTAATTAGTTCCCAAGTTTTTTGTTATATGCCTCCATTCAGCATTCAAAAAATCATTAGTCTCTCCTGCTAATACTTCCCCCGCTTGATTTTGATTTAGTAACTGCAGGATTTCCTTTATAATTGATATCGCTTCCGCTGGTAGCATTTGCATTTAATTCTTTATTTACCGTAATGGTAATGTCGCTGCCTGAACTGCATTTTGCAGTACATACTTCAGCCACCAGATCGTAACCATTAAAATCACTGCCTGAACTGGCTTCAATAGTAACGGTATTTGCTTTACCCCCAATTTTTATATCTGAACCGCTGCTCTGATCAACGGTTAATTCATTTACATCCACATTACCTTTAAAATCTGAGCCGCTTGATATTTTCATTGTCAATGAATTCCCTTTTATGGTACCATCAACCAATACATCACACCCGGCTGATGCCGTTAGCATATCCAGATTTTTATAAGAAACGTAAGCTCTTAAGTTTCTTTTATTGGTAAACACTATCTGGTTACTCATGTCCCTGTCATACCATATTTTCAGAACCCCGTTCTCCACTTCGGTTTTTATCCTGTCCCTGAACTTTATTTCTGAAGCACTTACTGCCGCGGCTTCATCACCATAACTTAAATAAAGATCAATACCATCCGAAACCTTTATAGCATGAAAACCTTTTACACTTCTTGGCTCTGCATTTTTATCATTGATGACCGTTTTATCCTGCCCAAATAAAGAAACGGAATATACGATCAACATCCCGATAGCTACCGGGAGGAAAAATATTTTTTTCATAAATAGTTTTTTTCCTGTTACGGTTGTGATGAGAAAAAGTTACATAAAAAGAAAAGATTTTTATAATATCTTTGTGCCGCTTCAAACAATAGAAGCAAAGTTCCCGGGGTGCTTTTCCGAAAATTCGGAATTGCTGAGAAATACCCGCTGAACCTGATCAGGATAATACCTGCGAAGGGAGGATGCACTTTTTTATTTACTTCTCCCCTTTCATTGTATTTCCTGGTTTATAACTGATAAACTTATAAACAATGAAAAAAATTATTACGCTATTTGTTTTAACCGCAATTTCTTTCGCAGCATTTTCCCAAAATAAAAAAACCGATACGCTTCTTTTACAGCCAATTGAAATAAAAGCTGTGAGAGCTGGTGACAAGGCGCCATTCACAAAAACCAATCTTACAAAAAAAGATATAGAGAAAGTGAACCTTGGCCAGGATCTGCCATTTATTTTAAACCAGGTACCGTCAGTAGTCATAAATTCTGATGCAGGCAATGGCGTGGGTTATACAGGAATAAGAATAAGAGGTACCGATGCAACCAGGATAAATATGACCCTTAATGGAATTCCTTACAATGATGCAGAGAGCCAGGGCATTTATTTTGTTGATCTGCCTGATATAGTATCTTCTGTCAACAGCATACAGGTGCAACGGGGTGTTGGCACATCATCTAATGGCGCAGGTGCTTTTGGTGCAACATTAAATTTATCAACTAATGAAATTAATGATTCAATGTATGAAGAGGTAAATAATACTTACGGTTCGTTTAATACATGGAAGCATACAATTAAATTCGGCTCTGGGTTGCTGGGGAAACATTTTACCATTGACGGCAGAGGATCATTAATAAACAGCGACGGATATGTTGACAGGGCATCAACTAACTTAAAATCTTTTTATGTAAGCACAGCATATGTTTCTTCTAAAAATTCACTGCGCCTGAATATTTTTTCAGGTAAAGAAAAAACATACCAGTCGTGGTATGGAATTTCATCAGCCGATCTTTATACAAACAGAACTTATAATGCTGCAGGAACTGAAAAGACAGGCGAGCCTTACAATAATCAAACAGATAATTATTGGCAAACGCATTACCAGCTTTTTTATAATCATAAAATAAATTCTCACTGGGCTTTTAATACAGCAGTATTCTTAACAAGAGGATACGGTTATTATGAAGAGTACAAAGCAGCACAAAATTTTGTTGACTATGGTTTACCAAATTATATTAACGGGACTACTACAGTTACACAAACAGATCTTGTGAGGCAGCTTTGGCTGGATAATTATTTTTACGGAACTATTTTTTCTATTCAACAACAAAGCGCTAAATCACAGTTTACACTGGGCGGCGGATGGAACAAATATGATGGCAAACATTATGGTATTGTAACATGGACACAGGTTGCTTTGGTAAAAGGTGATCACTATTATGATCTTACTGCAAATAAACAGGACTTTAATATTTATGGCAAACTGCAACAGCAGGTAAGCCGGTATTGGCAAGGCTTTGCAGATATACAGGCAAGAGCCATAAAATATAATATTAATGGCTTTAAGGATAATCCTCAATTAATAATTAATAAGAATTATTTATTCATTAATCCAAAACTTGGAATCACCTATAGCAAGAATAATTACCAGGCATACCTCTCTTATTCTATGGCCGGAAAAGAACCTAACCGTGATGATTTTGAAGCAAAAATTAATCAACTCCCTAAAGCAGAAATTTTACATGATATAGAATTAGGTGCTGAGAAAAAAACCTTGAATTATTCATACGGTGTAACTGCCTATTACATGTACTATCACAATCAATTGGTATTAACAGGGAAAATTAATGATGTTGGTGCATACACAAGAACAAATACTCCTTCCAGTTACCGTGTGGGAGTTGAGCTGCAGGGAAAGGCCGGCATATTATCATGGCTAAATGCTTCTGCCAATATTGCCTTCAGTAAAAATAAAATTAAAAGCTTTACAGAATATGTAGATGATTATGATAATGGCGGACAAAAAACTTTTCAATATCACAACACAGATATTTCATTTTCTCCAAACATAATTGCAGGAGCTGCAATAAATTTTATTCCTTTTCAAAAAGGTGAGATAAGTTTATTATCAAAATATGTTGGCAAACAGTTTTTGGATAATACCTCTAAGGCGTCAAGAAGCTTAAATTCTTTTTATACCCAGGATGCAAGAATCAGTTACACGCTGAATAATAAAATACCCAGGGAAATAAATTTAACCTTCCAGGTAAATAATATTTTTAATAAGAAGTATGAGCCAAATGGTTATACGTTCAGTTATTTCTATTCAGGAAATTTTACAACGGAGAATTACTATTTTCCAATGGCGGGCACCAATTTTATGGTAGCAATAAATGTGAAATTGTAGTTGCGAGAGATTAAAAGTGAGGCGTGAGAAAATAATTTCACGTTTGTTATTGTTTAAATTTCTCCTGCCACGCCAACATACCGCCTGCAAGATTTTTAGTATTGGTAAACCCAAGCTGGTCTAATACTGCAGCGCTTATGCCGCTGCGGTTACCACTTCTGCAATAAAAAATAACTTCTTCATTTTTAAGATCTTCTATTTCTTCTATCTGCATGCTCTGGATCTTACCTATTGGCACTAACCTGCCCCCGATATTGAACTCTGCATTTTCATGCGGTTCCCTAACATCTACCAGGTTGAGTTTTTCTCCTGCATCTAATCTTTGTTTAACTTCTTCAGGTGTAATATTTGTCATTGGAGTAAATCTTTTTGGTCTTTATTTTTTAGGCTGTCTACGTTAAGCGGGATGGGTGAAAGCCAAATATCCATGGTTTGGCCGGGACGAATATAAAGAGGCGTTTTATCAATATCAAATCTTTCAGGATTTTGTTTATATACATAAGCAGCAGCAGTATCTTTTACAGTAGTCATCGCTATTATGGAAGCAAGTGTAATACCTTTTGTTTCAAGTAAAACTTTTGCTTCTGCAAAAGTTAATCCTACAAGTTCGGGAACCGGCATTTGCTGTACCTCTAATCCGCCGCCAATTATTAAAGTTATACGGGCTCCCCATGGCACTTTTGTGCCTGCTGTAACTCTTGAGCCATTGTATTGCTGCTCCAGCACTGAGCCTTTCATAAAATCGGGCCGGTAAATAGTATCTCCTAAACGAAGATGATTTCTGCGAAGCAGGTCGTAAGCAAACCGCAAACTTAAACCTTCAAGTTTTGGTACATTTATATCCGGGGGTGAAGCCCTGTTTATAGTTAAAAACACGGTACGGTTTACCTTTACTGTTGCATCAGGTTCTGGCAACTGCTTTATTACTGTATACCGGGGGATGCTGTCAAAATATACCGAGTCCTGTATCACTACATCAAATCCCTGGGACTCTAATATCTTTATTGCGTTGTCAACATTTTGTCCTTTAACTTCCGGCACCTTTAAATATGCGCCATGATTGGTAAACCAGCTTAAAGATTGCAGGAACAAAAAACCTATTAAAAATACTAACGCCAAAGCTGCTAATAAGTTTACCCAGAAAGGTTGTTTGGTAAGATATGTGAAGAGTTTTTTCATTACTGTTATAAGAGATGGAATAAAGATGCAATTTAATTATCAATTATGTAAACACTCTTCAATTAATGCGGTATAAAAATCCTGTAAGCTCCAGCCCATGGCATTTACTTGCTGCGGAACAATGCTGGCCTCGCTTTGCCCGGGCACCGTATTTATTTCAAGCATATATGGTTTGCCTTCTTTTTCATTATAAATAAAATCAATTCTTACAATTCCCCTGCAATTAAATACCCTGTATATTTTTACCGCCGCTTCCCGTATTTGCCCGGCAATAGATTCATCAATTTTTGCAGGTGTAATTTCTTCGCTGGCGCCAAGGTATTTGGCTTCATAATCAAAAAAATCTTTCTTAGAGATTATCTCTGTTATCGGCAATGCAATTATTTCTCCCTTTGATTTAAATACGCCAATAGTTAGTTCTCTGCCACTAATAAATTCCTCCACCAGTACCTGGTCATCTTCCTTAAAAGCTTTTTCTATTGCTTTACCTAATTCTTCCGAAGGAGAATTTACTTTGCTCATACCAATGCTGGAGCCTCCATTATTTGGTTTTATAAAAACCGGGAACCGAAGGTTTTTTACTGATTCATCAGGACTGGTAAAACTATTTTTAAAAAGAAGAACTGAACGTGAAACACTAATGCCGCTGAATGCAGCAACTGCCACTGTAAAGCTTTTATTAAATGTAAGCGCCGATGTTGCCGCATCGCATGAAGTATAAGGTATGCGAAGTGTATCAAAATAGCCCTGCAGTTTTCCATCTTCGCCCGGTGTACCATGGATACCAATTAATACGGCATCAAAAATAATTTTCTCTTCATCAATAGTTATTGAAAAATCATTTTTGTCTACTTCTCTCTTTTCTCCTGAAGATAATTCGTAGAACCATCCATCAACGGTGATATCTATCTTATACAGGCTCCATCTTTCTTTATCAATATTTTTTTCAATAGTGATAGCTGATTTATAAGATATTTCGGCTTCGCCGGAAAAACCACCTGTGACAAATGCAATGTTTTGTTTCATTTATTTGTTATTTGATAAGCCATTAGTCATTTTAATAATTTATATCTCTTCTTCACTATTGACCATGACCTATTGACTTAAAGAGTCTTTTGCATTTCTAATTCCTTCATTACCCGTATCTAAAAGAAATTTCCATTTACCATCCTTTTGCTTTTTCCAGATACTTACATACGTTCCCTGCAAGGTTGTATCCTGCAATTCTAAATTATAAATTCCATAAGAATATCCTAAATCTCCTGATGCAGCCACATGTGCTGAAGAAGGCACCCATGTTAATGTATAAGTTGAATCATCCTGTTCAGTCAAATATTCTATTGCATTGGCGCCAATAATTGGCGGATGGTTTGGGCGAAGTAAAACTCCATCATCATCCATGTATTCAATAAAAGCTTTTTTCATTCCCTGCGTGCTACTTGCCTTGGAAAATTCTTTATCCGTTTTAATTATCTCATTTCTCCACGCAGCTTCTTTATTTATTTGCATTGTTGGGCAACCGGCCAGGCTCCATGTTACAAGAAGAAGAATTAATGACCTACAGAATATTTTTATCATATACCTATTTTAAAAAAGGCGAAAGTATCAAGATACTCTCGCCATGTAGCAGGAAATATCACCTGCCTGTAATAGGCCCGAAGGCCTTTATAATTATATATGAAGCTTTTCTTTTTTAGCTAACAATTCTTCTACCGTTTCTCTATACATTTCATCGGGCACGCAACAATCAACCGGGCAAACGGCTGCACATTGCGGCTCCTCATGAAAGCCCTGGCACTCTGTACATTTATTAGGAACAATATAATATGTGTCATTTTCCACCGGCGGGTTGCGCTGTTCAGCATCCAGCAGGGTTCCATCCATTAATGTTACCATTCCCTTCACTGTAGTACCATCAGCAAAAGCCCACTCTACTCCTCCTTCGTAAATTGCATTGTTAGGACATTCGGGTTCACAAGCACCGCAGTTTATACATTCATCTGTTATTTTAATAGCCATATTTTCCTTTTTAAGCGTAAACGAAGCTGCGAATTATTTACGAAATTTGCACTCTTTTCTTTACAAATATAAAAAGATATTTATTGCAAATGAATTTAGCTGAAAGAATTGATCTGATGGCCGTGCTGGGGAAATATTTACAATCTAACGGTGAAGATTGGCAGATAGCAAAACAAAAAGCTTTTGAAAAGAATGGATGGTTTACGCCGGAATTTATAGACCATTCTCTAAAAAATATTGTGACTGAATTTTTGCAAAAAGATAAGCTTGAAAACTGGGCTAAGTCATATTATTTAGATGATAACATTAACCCAAAAAATGTTGGAATTGTAATGGCAGGTAATATCCCGCTTGTGGGGTTTCATGATTTTTTATCGGTGTTTATTTCGGGGCATAAACAAACAATAAAATTATCATCAAAAGATAATGTATTGCTTAAGCACATTACTGATAAGCTTTTTGAATGGCAGCCCTCATTGCATAATTTTATAGTATTTGCTGACATGTTGAAGGGCTGTGATGCCTATATAGCTACAGGCAGTAATAATACAGCCCGTTATTTTGATTATTATTTTGGGAAGTATCCAAATATTATACGCCGTAACCGCACCTCCATTGCTATTATTAAAGGAAATGAAACTGCAAACGACCTCGAGTTGCTGGCTGATGATGTGCATTTATATTTTGGGTTAGGATGCAGGAATGTTACCAAAATTTATGTGCCGGAGGGATATGATTTTGTGCCTTTGCTGAATGCCTTTAAAAAGTACGCTTACTTTTCTGACCATACCAAGTACCGCAATAATTATGATTATAACCTTGCCCTGCTGATAATGAATAATGTTTACTATATGACTAATGAAAGCGTTTTACTGGTTGAAAATGAACAACTTTTTTCACCAATAAGCCAATTAAATTATAGTTTTTATACTGGTATAAGCGAGGTAAAACAAAAGCTTGAAACCGATGAGAGTGTTCAATGTATGGTGGGAGATAATATTGCCTTTGGCGAAGCTCAGCAACCATCTTTATCCAGTTATGCTGATGGAATTGATACAATGCAATTTTTACTTTCATTATAACCTGACAAAATATTTTGCACCGCCGGTTTTGTCATTTTTTTTTGTCAAAATTTCCTGGTTAATTTTACAGAATCAAATATCTACGAAGTGCCTCCTAATTTAATGTTAAAGGTAATGGGCGGTTGGGCTTTACTTAAAACACTTCGTTTATTTGTAATTGCATAGGCATGTGATTTGATGATTCTTTACAAACAAAACTTTTTACATTTAAAATTTTATATAGATGAAACCTAAACACATTTTGTCAACTATTATTATCAGCGCTCTTACTACTCTTGGTGTTATTTTTGGCTACAGCAAAATTCATGAAAGCAATAATCCTAATTTTCAATCCGCCTTTAATGTTCCTGCCAATTATAAATATGCAGGTTTGTTTAACCAGGATGGATCGCCGGGTGCCGGGCCTGCTGATTTTACGCAGGCAGCTGCCGCAGCGGTTCCTACGGTAGTGCACATCACTACGATGACAAATCCAAGGCAGGTAAACAATAATTTACCCAACAAAAAAAATCCTTTTACTGATATGTTCGGGGATGATCTCTTAGATCAGCTTTTTGGAAATGGTAACCGTCAATCTATGCCGCAAAAAGCATCAGGTTCCGGCGTTATAATAAGTGAGGATGGTTACATTGTCACCAACAATCATGTGGTAGCCGGTGCAGATGAAGTAACCGTTACCTTAAGCAATAAAAAAAGTTATATCGCTAAAGTTATCGGCGCAGATCCTTCCTACGACCTGGCAGTTGTAAAAATAAATACCAGCAATTTACCTTTTATGCTTTATGGCAATTCTGACGAGACAAAGGTTGGGCAATGGATATTAGCAATCGGTTATCCGCTTACTTTAGAAACTACAGTTACAGCCGGCATAATAAGTGCGAAGGGAAGAACTTTAGGATTGAACAGGGACAAAATGGGAAATGCAGGCGTAGAATCTTTTATCCAGACAGATGCTGCCGTAAACATGGGTAATAGTGGCGGCGCATTAATTAATACCAACGGACAATTGATCGGTATTAATTCAGCCATCGCATCTCCAACAGGAGTGTATGCAGGATATTCTTATGCAATACCTGTAAATATTGTAAGAAAGGTTATAAATGATCTTATTAAATATGGCAGCGTACAAAGAGGATTTTTAGGTGCCCAATACATAGATGCAACCGGGCGAACTGACGAAGAAAAGAAACAATTAAAACTTCCTGCCACTGCAGACGGTATTTTTATAACTAATCTTTCTTCCAATGGAGCTGCAAAAGCTGCCGGTATAAAGGAAGGAGATATTATAAGAAAGATAAATGATGTGAATATATTTAGCGGATCGGATATGCAGGAACAACTCAGCAACTATAAACCAGGGGATAAAGTAAATGTTACCTATGAAAGAAATGGGGTTTTAAATACGGTTGCTGTTTCCTTAAAAAACAGTTCAGGTAATTTTGATATTGTAAAAGCTGAAACAATGCTTGATAGATTAGGTGCCGACCTTGTGACTTTAGATGGACGGCAGGCAAAGAATTATGGAATAGCAGGCGGTGTGATAGTAAAAAAAATAAACAATGGAGGTGTTATTGATGATCAAACAAGGATGAGGGATGGATTTATAATTACCAAGGCTAATGGTAAAGCAGTAAAATCTGTTGATGAATTAAGATCAGTGATCGGTACTTCTAAAGATGTAAAAATTGAAGGTGTATACCCGGGATACGAGGAAACATTCGAGTATCCATTGGATTTAGGTGATAACAAATAAGCTGAAAATTATTCATAAGATGAAGCTCTCTTTTTAGAGGGCTTTTTCTTTTTCATATACCAGGTAATTCCATGGTTGTAATTCGATATGTTGTTTTTCAGAAAGATCAATTACATCCTTATCAAAAACATTTTTAAACCTTCCATTTATGATATCATTTAATATTTGGAAAGAAATATTTTCTGCAGATAAATTTAAAATAACCAAAACCTCATCAGCATCATTCTTTCTAACAAAAGCAAAAATTTTATCATCATTATTTGTTTCAACTTTATAGGTAACAACATTGCTGTCAGCAGCACGTAATGCAGTATTTGTTTTTCGCAGGTGTAATAAAGTTTTATAGAAATCATGCAGCTCACATGGCTGCTTCCACTCTATCACGTCTTTATCAAAAAAAAGTAATCTCTTGTTGTTGGGCAACTCCTGCCCGCTGTAGATCATAGGAATACCATTCCATGTACAACTGAATACAGCAAATGCTTTGGCGGCTTCACCATACTTTTCATATTCGGTCCCATTCCAGCTATTCTCATCATGATTGCTTGTGAAATAAGTACGAAATGCATCTTTAGGAAATAAATGATCATATTGATTTAAAACCTGAAATAAATTTTTAAGATCAACCTTCCCTTTACAAAATTCTTCTGTGGCATGCATCCATTTCCATGTGTAGGTAGCATCAAATACCTCATGATAATTCACTTCTTCACATTCAGCCAGCCAAAAAAGATTCATCTTATACTTTTCTAATACTGCTCTTGCTTTTTCCCAAAATTCCAGGGGTACCAAGTGTGCCATATCACATCTAAATCCATCTATGTTACATGTGGTTATCCAGAATTTCATAGCTTCAATCATGGCAGCCTGCATGTGCTGATTATCAAAATTTAATTTGCTCACATCTTCCCATCCATTGGGATGAATAATTTGATTTGATTCATCATAGCAAAAAAAATCAGGGTGCTCTTCTATCCAGACATTATCATTGCCTGTATGATTAGCCACCCAGTCAATAATTATTTTAAAGTTTAGTGTATGCGCAACTTTTACCAGGTCAATAAAATCCTGTAACGAACCAAATTCAGGATTAACCGCAGTGTAATCCTGAACAGCATAATAACTCCCTGAATTTCCCTTCCTTCCTTTAGCACTGATAGGAGTGACCGGCATAAACCACAGCACTTCCACCCCCATATCACTAAGTCTTGGCAAATGTTCTTTAAAGGAATTGAATGTTCCTTCATAGGTATACTGCCTCACATTTACCTCATAAATATTAGTATCGTAACTCCATAAAGGATGATCAAATCCCATGTTCAAAATTTTAAGTTTCTATTTGTCCAATTCACAATTGACCATTGGCGATTCAACATTAACTTTGCACAATATAAATGAAGCAGTTTAATGTTCCCATAACTTACAGAAGCCGTTTAATTTCTGCCATTAAAAATAAACGCAAGGCGCAGGATAAATTAAAAAAAGATTTCACACCAACTTTTTTAGATTTTGGAGTTCTGCATATATATCTTGCCCGGCACTTTGGTTTTTGCTATGGCGTTGAGAATGCTATAGAAATATCTTTCAGAACCGTTGAAGAAAATCCCGGCAAAAGAATCTTCCTCTTAAGTGAAATGATACATAATCCATTGGTAAACGACGATCTTAAAAAAAGAGGCGTAAAATTTTTAATGGATACTTATGGCAATATGCTTACTGATTTTGATACCCTTACTTCGGATGATATTGTAATTATACCTGCATTTGGAACTACACTCAACATTGAAAAAAAATTAAAAGATATCGGGATAAAAATAGAAAAATATAATACTACCTGTCCCTTTGTTGAAAAAGTATGGAACCGTGCAGAAGCAATTGCTGAAAAAAAATATACTATTATCATTCATGGCAAACCAAAGCATGAGGAAACGAGGGCAACATTCAGTCACAGCGCTTCCAACGCACCCACGGTAATTGTAAATGATATGAATGAAACAGTTGAGCTGGCAAAATATATTACAGGAGAAAAGCCGTTAGCTGTTTTTTATGAAGAATTTAAAGGCAAATATTCAGAAGGATTTAATGCTGAAAAAGATCTGCAGCGGATAGGGGTTGTAAACCAAACAACCATGCTGGCAAGCGATACACAGGCAATTGCAGATCTTTTAAGAAAAACTATAATGGCAAAATATCATCTTACAGAAGAAAATATTGAAGAGCGATTTGCTGATACAAGGGATACATTATGTTATGCAACGTATGAAAATCAAAGTGCGGTTTATGGCCTTCTAAAAACCGAAGCAGATCTGGCGATTGTTGTTGGCGGCTACAATAGCTCCAATACATCGCACCTTGTGGAACTTTGTGAAGAAAAATTACCCACTTATTTTATTGATTCATCAGAAAAAATAGTATCCCCGGAGAAAATATTGCATTACGACTTCCATAATAAAGCAAAAAAAGAAACCAATAATTTTTTGCCAAAAAAAGATCCCGTAAAAATTCTTATCACCAGCGGAGCAAGCTGCCCCGATGCCCTGGTTGAGGATGTAATAGTTAAACTTCTTTCGTACTTCCCGGTAAATAAAAATGCCGAAGAAATGATTACACAATTTGCATAAAAAAGCCTCCCGGTTTCCCGGAAGGCCTCTGTAGATTCATGTGCAACTATCTTTTATTTTTTCAGTTTATATCTGAATGTTGAATATGCTGTTTTTACTTCAACATTGTATATGCCAGGTGCCAGGCCGGATAGATTATCAAGCCATACATTATTAACACCTTTTTGTATTGAAGTATTCTGCACTTTTAATACCCTGCCTAAATTATCGCTCAGCTGAATGCGAACATTATCAGTTCTATCACTTGAAATATCAATTTTTAATTGATTTACAAAAGGATTAGGATATACTGCGTTAATGTTTACTCCTTTAATAGTAAAGCTTATTGCAACAATTTTACTATAGCTGAAATTACCATTGATGTCAACTTGTTTTAGGCGGTAATAATTTACTCCATTTACAGGGCTGTTATGAATAAGAACATAATCACGCTGTGTTGTACTTGCGCCTGCTGCTTTTACAGTACCAATTAAATTCCATTGGTTACTATTCTCACTAAATTCTACATCAAAATACTTACTGTCCTGTTCTGAGGAGGTCTGCCAGTTCAATTGAACTTTGTTCACCTCTTTTACCCCATTGAAAGATAAAAGGCGTATTGGTGTAACACCCGCAGAAGTTGTATAAGTTGCAATTACAGCTGAATTATTACCAGCTGCTCCAGTAGGAGCATTTCCCGGATCAGTAAATTGACCTGCAACTCTAACATCTGTTTCAGCCCGTGTAGCTTCGAAAGTAATTGGCACGTTTGTAAAAGTGATTTTGTATTTAGCAGCAGGAGGAGTTTCATTCATCGTAACAGCTTTAGTAGTGCCTGTCCATGTGTATACAAGGCCTACACCTGTACCGCCATTATTAGTTTTTACCCAATTAAATAAAGCAGCACCTGTGCCTGTAGGAGCAGATGGTGGATTTAATTTGGTAAAGCTGAATGTTATTGTAGCATAATTATTACTTAACGGGTCGCTGCTAAAAGTAAATGAGGATTGAGCAACATAAAAATCAAATGTAACTGTTTCAGTACCTCCCGGGAATGGAGCGGGATCTGGTGCCATAACGGGATTATTCAAAACAAAATCCTGGGCTAACAGGGAACCTTGCAGAATAACCGTAATTAATATTAAACTTAGAATTTTTTTCATCGTTATTGTTTTAATGTCAGTTAATGGGGGTTAGGGGTTAAAATGAAAATGTTAGTATTGTAAAATTGGAATTGTTGGTAAAATTTGTTTCTCCGCCACTGCCATTCTTTAGAAAAACATTTATAGGAGTTGAACCCTTTGTCTGTCCCGGGCTTACAGTTACTGAGAATGTTACCCTGCGAAGAGAGTTCATAAATACAGCATTGGTAGTGATAACATAAAAATCTGGATTGCTGGTAGCGTCTATCGAGAACTGGCTATTCTGAATTGGCTGCCCTGCAGCATTGGTTGTTTGGGCGCTATTAAAACTAAAATTGCTGAACATAGTTTGCTTATCAACATATAAAGTAATTAATGAACCATTAGTGGGTGCATTATTTATCTCATTAACCTGCACAGTTATTTCCATAGTGCTTGTTCCTATAATGTTATTTGGGTTAAGGTTAATACGTGGAGTAAGATCAGGTACTGCAGCACAGGCTGTAGTAGTAAGCTGAATTACCTGTGTTGTGTTATCAGAAAGAATTATCTGTGCCCAAAGATTATAACCAAGATATGCATCAGGAATAGTTCTGGTAAATGTCAAAGTTTGATTCTTACCAACAGAGATACCACCATTATCTATCTGGGTGTCTGTGTTAGGGTCAAATATGCCATTATTTACACTAACTCCATTATCAGCATAAACAAAATAACTTCCTGAAATTGCATTGTTGGTATTATTATCAATATTTAGAGTATAACTTTTTGTTCCGCAATTTGCACTTCCGCTTATGTCCAGGGTTCTTGCCGGGGTAGCACCTATAAGTGAGCAGTGAATATGTGAGTTTGTAGAATTTGCCTGTGTGGACCATACAATTCCACTTATGTTTGAACTTGTACAACCGCCATTTACTGTATTAGCCAACAAAACTTTGGTTACTGTATACCTATAAAAAGCCTTGGGTCCACTTCCGCTAACAGGTGTTGATGATGTGGTAACTGTAAGTCCTTTTTTTACAGTAACAGTTGCATCAGGGCGATAGTTTAATGAACTGAATACAGGATGATTATAATCATTATTATCAATTGCAATGGTAGCCAGCGCCGGATGTGAATTTGTACTTCCATCTATATCTGCCTTAAGTGGACCGGCACCTTTTTGCCAGCGGGAAGTATTAACAAGGGAATAGTTTGCATCATTCCATAAGTGAATATAAATATACTTATTACCATTATTACGGTCCATATCAAAACTAAAATCAGCATAACATTTGCCATCTGTGCCCGTATAAACATTAAGTTGAAGATTAGTGAGACTACAAGGCTGTGCTGCAGCTTTATTTACAAACAGGCCGGTTATAAGTAATAATGCGAGTAAACCTTTTTTCATAACATTCATTTTAAAATTTTTCATTTTTATAAATTAAGAGGGTTAAATACAAAGCTTAACCATAGAATGGACTGGGGATATTCGGGAGGATATCGGATAAAATCTTTTCTACACGTTCGTGCAGAATCTCTTAATTATTGGGGGTTGCTATTTCTCGCAGGATTGGAAATTTCAGGAAAAGCTCCTGAAAGGATTCAAAATTTTTGACATTTAAGGCAATAAATGTACCACAAGTTTAACACTTTATTAAATACAATCCATATTTATAAATAACTTTTTAATAGATGACTTTTTAACTGCCAGGAAAAGTTTGTATTATTGATTATAAAGAAAAAAAATTTTACACATTTAATCCCACGTGCCATCTTCTTTGTAGAATTAAAATTTATCAGGCGGGAATATTTTCTACAATCTTTTTCTTTGCGAGCAGCAAAGCAAAATCCAGTTGTTCTTTCTCAGTAAGATTAGTATTATCCAGTTCAATGGCATCTTCAGCTTTTCGAAGCGGGCTAATTTCCCTGTGGGAATCAATATAATCACGCATTTCCAGGTTGGTCTTTATTTCCTCGATGGTAATATTCGGATTTTTCTCAAATAATTCTTTAAACCTTCTTTCTACTCTTACTCTTTCATCTGCTACCATAAATATTTTCACCTCAGCTTTTGGAAAAACAGTAGTGCCTATATCCCTGCCATCCATAACGATCCCTTTTCTCTCTCCCAGCTTTTGTTGCTGGGCTACTGCAAATGTTCTTACTTCTTTTATAGCGGCAACATCACTAACTTTTTCTGCAATAACAAGGTCACGGATAACATACTCTACATTCTCTTCATTTAAATAAATCTCTGACTGTAGTGTATTCTCATTAAAATTAAATTCTATGGTTATATCTTTTAATGCCTGCTTTACTTCTTTAACGTCTGTCCAGTCAATATGGTTCCTTAAAAAATATAAAGTGATGGCACGATACATGGCGCCGCTATCGATATATACATAGCCCAGTTTTTTTGCCAGCGCTTTCGCAAGTGTGCTTTTACCGCATGCACTCCATCCATCTATTGTGATAATAATTGCCATTACCGCAAAAATGGTTTAAAAATTAAGAAGAACAAAAAAAATCAAAAGAATAAAAAATGCCATTCCTTACGTGGATGGCATTTAAACAATGAATTATTTTTTTAGGCCTTGGTTGGTTCTTCTTCTTTTTTAACCCCGCCTTTAATTTCAAATTTTATTTTAGAATTTTCTTTATCCAGATCTGCAATTAATATATCTCCTGTTTTAATGTGCATATTCAATATTTCTTCTGCCAAAGGATCTTCAAGATATTTCTGAATTGCCCTGTGCAGCGGTCTTGCGCCAAACTGTGAATCGTATCCTTTTTCTGAAATGAATTTTTTGGCTTCTTCTGTTAACTCTAATGTAAGTCCCAGGTTTGTCAGGCGCTTTGTTACAGCCTTCATTAAGATATCGATGATAGAGAAAATATTATCTTCTGTTAAATGATTAAATATTACAACATCATCTATCCTGTTCAAAAACTCAGGACTAAAAGTTCTCTTCAAAGATTTTTCAATTACAGCTTTATTATTTTCATCCGCATTTTGTATACGGGTTGCAGTCTGGAAACCAACTCCTTCGCCAAAATCTTTTAATTGCCTTGCACCGATGTTGGAAGTCATAATGATCATTGTATTCTTGAAATCAATTTTCCTTCCTAATCCATCCGTCAATATTCCATCATCCAAAACCTGCAGTAAAATATTATAAATATCGGGATGCGCTTTTTCAATTTCATCTAACAGGATAACAGAATATGGTTTACGTCTTACCTTCTCTGTAAGTTGCCCACCTTCTTCGTATCCAACATAGCCCGGAGGTGCACCAATTAAACGGCTCACAGTAAATTTTTCCATGTACTCACTCATGTCAATGCGTATCAAAGCATCATCACTGTCGAACATATATCTTGCCAAAGCTCTTGCCAATTCTGTTTTACCAACACCTGTTGGCCCAAGGAAAATAAATGTACCTATCGGCTTTTTAGGATCCTTCAACCCTACCCTGTTACGCTGAATAGCTTTTACTACTTTTTGTATCGCTTCATCCTGGCCTACTACAGCGCCAGTGAGATCTAAAGCCATTCTTCTTAACTTATCTGTCTCTGCCTGCACCATACGCTTAACAGGAATTCCTGTCATCATACTAACCACTTCAGCAATGGCTTCCTCATCTATTGGGAAACGTTTAGTCTTACTTTCTTCTTCCCAATCTGCTTTTGCTTTTTCCAGTTCTTCCTGCAATCTTTTTTCAGTATCACGCAAAGAAGCAGCTTCTTCAAAACGCTGGCTTTTTACCACTTTATTTTTCTCAAGCTTTATATCTTCTATCTTTTTTTCAAGTTCTAAAACATCTTCAGGAACGTTGATGTTTTTTAAATGAACTCTTGCACCCACTTCATCCAACACATCAATTGCTTTATCAGGCAATAACCTGTCGGTCATATACCTGTCGCTTAATTTTACGCATGCATCAATTGCTTCGTCAGAATAAGTTACGTTATGATAATCCTCGTATTTGCTTTTGATATTTGTAAGTATCTGTATAGTTTCTTCAACACTTGGCTGCTCAACCATTACTTTTTGAAAACGACGATCGAGTGCACCATCTTTTTCAATATACATCCTGTACTCATCTAACGTAGAAGCGCCAATGCATTGCAGCTCACCTCTTGCCAAAGCAGGTTTAAAAATGTTGGAAGCATCCAGAGAACCACTGGCGCCGCCGGCACCAACAATAGTATGTATCTCATCAATAAATAAAATAACATCACGGTTTTTTTCAAGCTCATTCATGATGGCTTTCATTCTTTCCTCAAACTGGCCGCGGTATTTTGTACCTGCAACAAGAGCAGCAAGATCAAGCGATACAACTCTTTTATCAAACAATACCCTGCTTACTTTTCTTTGAATTATTCTTAATGCCAAACCTTCCACTATCGCGGTTTTTCCAACGCCGGGCTCACCAATTAAAATTGGGTTGTTCTTTTTACGGCGACTTAGTATCTGTGAAACTCTTTCAATTTCTGTATCACGGCCAATGATTGGATCCAAAGAATTCATCTCTGCCAAACGTGTAATGTCTCTGCCAAAATTATCAAGAACGGGTGTCTTTGATTTTGGTGCAGCAGCGGACCCCTTGGTAGAACGCTGTTGTTGTGAATACGATTTTTTCTCTTCATCAAATTCTTCAGGATCATCATCCTGGAACTCGGCTTTAGGATCTGTTTTTACATATCCTAATTCATTTTTAAACATATCATAATCCACATCAAACTGATTTAAAATTTGTGTTGCAATATTTTCTTTGTTCTTAAGAATTGAAAGCATGAGATGTTCACTCTCTACCAGCGGGCTTTTATTAGCTTTAGCCTCCAGTACTGTAATTCTTATCACCTTTTCGGCCTGCTTGGTAAGCGGTAATGAATTTATATTTGCTATATTCTTTCCCGTTTTATCCTTAACTGCCAGTTCAATTTCTTTTCGTAATTCATACAGATCAACATTGAGGGATTTCAATATTTTGATGGCTGTATTTTCTCCATCACGAATTAAACCTAAAACCAAATGTTCTGTACCAATAAAGTCATTGCCTAATCTTAGGGCTTCTTCCCTGCTGTATGATATGATCTCTTTAACCTGGGCTGAAAAATTATTATCCATTTTTTATATTTATTTAGCTATAACAATAATAACGATTAAAACTCATTAAAGGTTCTTAAAAACAATCCACAGAGTGTTGAAAACCACCTAATAAAAGGTTAAAACTAAAGAAGCTTTTTGGTTCTAAGATTTCAAAAGATGATACATTTGTCAACCCTAATATCAAAGAATATCTTTTATCCTGCATCATTTAAAGAACTGTAACGTATGAAAGTCAAAATTGATACCAAAGAGAAATTTCACGTTATTACACCGGAAGAGCCTGTTCTTTCTGCTAATATGACAGAAGAGTTGAACAAAATGTTGCTTTCATACCTGGATTCAGAAATCAAAAATATAGTTTTGAAATTAAGAGAGGTAAAGGAAATGGATAAACGGATAGCCACAACAATTTTTGAACTTCAGCAAACATTTAATGATAAGAATGCCTCTTTTGTAATTTGTGAAATACAGAAACCTATTGAGGAAATTTTTGACCAACTTGAATTGCTGGATGTATTAAATTTTACTCCTACTGAAAGTGAGGCATGGGATATTGTGCAGATGGAAGAGATAGAGAGGGAGTTTCTTGATTAATGTACGATTTACGATGTAAGATGTACGATGTTTTAAAACTTAATAATTTTTAGTGATGGAAACAAATGAAATAATAAAGCGGACAAAGCAATTTGCTATTGATTGTGGGCACCTTATTTTATCATTACCTCCTAATGTTATAAATCATGCATATAGTGCTCAACTTATAAAATCGAGCAGTTCAGTTGGCGCTAATTACAGGGCTACCAGAAGGGCTAAATCCAAAGCAGATTTTATCAATAAATTTAAAATAGTAGAAGAAGAAACCGATGAATCTCTATTCTTCTTAGAATTAATTGTTGAATTCAATAAAGATCAAAGAAATAAAATTGCCCTTCTGTATAAAGAAGGAGAAGAAATATTGAAAATAATCGTTGCCTCTTTAAAAACATTAAGAAAGTAACGAACATCGTACATCAAACATCTGACATCGTACATCTAAACATATGTTAGCCGTAACCATTTTAGGAAACAATTCTGCGATACCTGCTTTTAACCGGCATCCAACTGCACAGGTTGTGCAAACTGCTGAACAAAGTTTTTTAATTGATTGTGGCGAAGGTACTCAAATGCAGATGAACCAGTATAAGATACGCAGCAGTAAGATCGATCACATTTTCATTTCGCATCTTCATGGCGACCATTATTTTGGTTTAATAGGATTGCTCACAAGTATGGGTTTACTCAGCAGAAAGCATGAATTGCATTTATACGCACCGGAAGTATTAAAAACAATTATCGATCTGCAATTGCAGGTTGCCAACGCTCATTTGCCATACGAACTCCATTTTCATCCACTTAAAAATGAAGGGATAATATTAAATGATAAAAAAATTATTGTAGAATGTTTTAAAGTAAAACACAGAATTGAATGCTGGGGGTTTTTATTTAAAGAAAAAAAATACCTGAGAAAAATAGAAATTGAAGAAGTAAAAAAACATGATATTCCAACAGCATTTTTCGAACGCCTGCACATGGGAGAAGATTTTGTTTCAGAAAATAATACTGTTGTAAAAAATGAATTACTCACCTCTGCGGTAGCGCCTCCAAAAACGTATGCTTATTGTGCTGATACTATTTATGATGAAGAATTAATTGAGAAAATAAAAAATGTTGACCTCCTCTATCATGAGGCAACTTACCTGCATGCCTTACAACAAAAAGCTACAACCCGTTTTCATTCAACAACATTAGAAGCGGCAACCATTGCAAAAAAAGCAGGTGTAAAAAAATTATTGCTGGGGCATTTTTCCTCTATGTATGAATCGCTGGATGATTTTAAAACAGAAGCCTGTTCAGTGTTTGAAAATACAGAACTGGCAATTGAAGGTTGCTCCTACATGATATAATTTCCCGGGGCCGGTTAACTCATCGCTCACATACTTTTGCCTACATTTGAAATTAAAAATATGAAACAGGCGGCCTTATTAATATTCACCTGCAATATTTTTTCCATCTCTTTATTTGGACAGCCTTATAAAGGCCAGCTTGAGTTTGCAAAGGTCCCGGTACCTAGTCCCCATTATCAACAGGAATATACATTTGACACTACATTAAATTTGGCTGCATGGCTGGTACAAAAAAAGGGATTGCATGTTTCATTCGCCTCCACAGACGAATCATATTTCAGAAGTGAAGTGCCGGGGCTTGAAAAAGAATCATTATCATTTGAAGGTGTTGCCTGGAAAGGCGAACGCTTAAATACTGAGATACTTGTATGGTCACCGGATACAATTAACCAGGTACGTTTTACTTTAAGTGATCTAAAAAATGAAAAAGGAAAAGTGTTAAGCAAAGGCAATATGCAGCTTAACATGGTTAGATATGTTGTTGGCAATTATCCTTATGGTGCAAAAGATGTAACATGCGGTGCAAGCCCATATCCAAATCTTTATTTAATGCCCGACAGGTTTGAAACATTTGACAGGTTTGATGTGCCTGGAAAAACAGTCAGGCCGGTTTGGCTTTCCATGGATATTCCTGCCGGAACAGAAGCAGGAACTTACTCAGGAACTATTATAGTAAACTCTGAAAATTATTCCGCAACACTGAATGTAAAAGTGCATGTTCAAAACCAGGTATTGCCTAAACCCCACGACTGGAAACACAGGCTTGACCTTTGGCAAAATCCATGGGTGGTTGCATGGAAAAATAATGTAAAGCCATGGGGAGAAGAACATAAACTATTATTGAAAAAACATTTGAAGTTATATGCCGATGCAGGCGGAACATACATTACTACCTATGCAGTGCATTCGCCATGGGCAGATAATTCTTACATGATAGAAGGAGGAATGATCGACTGGATAAAACGTAAAAACGGTTCATGGAAATTTGACTATAAGATTTTTGATGAATATGTGCAGCTGGCCATGAGCGTAGGTATCGACAGGGCTATAACACTCTACACGCCTGTGCCATGGGGATTCAGGTTCAGGGTAATGGATGAACAAACAGGCAATTATGCTTATGAATCATGGGCACCACATTCAATACAATTTAAAGATGCATGGAACGCTTTTCTTACTGATCTGAAAAAGCATCTTGAACAAAAAGGCTGGTTTGATAAAACTTACCTGGGCATAAATGAAAATGCTATGGACGAAACATTGGCTGCCATTAAAGTGATAAAAGATCATTCAAAAAAATGGAAGATAACTTATGCAGGCGACTGGCATAAGGAACTGGATACATTACTGGATGATTATTGTTTTCTCATTGGCAAAGAATCAGATGTTGATGTTGTGAAACAACGAAGAGCGAGAAGACAAACCACCACTTATTATAATTGTTGCAATCCTCCTGTACCAAATAATTTTATTTTCTCTCCTCCAATAGAAGGCAGGTGGCTCGGGTGGTATACCGCAGCTCATAAATATGATGGTTATTTACGATGGGCTTATGATGCATGGCCAGCAGACCCTGTGAGAGATGCAAGACACGAACTTTGGCCAGCCGGTGATTGTTATCTTGTTTACCCCGGTGGCACCAGCTGTGTTCGTTTTGAAAAAATAAGAGAGGGAATTGTTGACTATGAAAAAATAAGAATAATAAGAAAAAAGGCTTCAAAGTCTACGGATAAAAGCGTAAAGTATTTAATACAGCAATTAGATATGCATTTAGAAACATTACTTTCAGAAAAAGATTTTGATGCTAAAAAAATTACGGTGGATGTAATGAAGGGCAGGAAAATTATAGAACAATTAAGTGAGAAACTTAAGTAATAGAAAATACCATGAGAAATAAGCTTTCATTTCTATTTATTGCATCGCAGGCTATTACCTGATTTTTTCATTCACCATTTTACTCAAAATATTTTCTTTATCCAATACTCTTTGCAATAAAGTAATTTGGTTATTTGACCTTACATAATTTTGCTTTTCATAAACAGCACCATAATATTTATCCTTATTAAGATAGTCTGTAAGAAACCGAATTGCCTGCATATAGATCATAAATTTTCCTGCATATACAAAATGTTTTAACTCTGTCTCACTTAATTCAGATGACATTTCCTGTAAATAACCTTCAATAATAGCCTGGAAGAAATCTTCTCTTATCTCTATTTTGTCAAGATCTTTTTCTTCTTCATTTACGGGTGATAAATAAGTTCTCATCATGTCTCCCACATCACTTATAAAGTAACCTGGCATCACTGTATCAAGATCTATTACACAAAGTCCATTTCTCTCTTCATCAAATAATACATTGCTGATCTTTGTATCATGATGGGTTACACGTAATTTAAAATTTTCATCCATTTGTATGTTCTGAAACTTTCTTATTATATCAGTATGATCACGAATGAATTGAATAGCATTCACAGATTCTTTTATCCGGTTAGGATTACCCTGCTTACAGGCATCTTTAAATTGCCGGGCCCGTAGCATCAAATTATGAAAATCAGGTATGGTAGCTTTTAAGGAATCTGCAGGAAATCCTGTCAGCATTTTAGTAAACAATCCAAACTGCCTTGCTGCTTCAAAAGCCTGCTGTGGCGTATCTGCCACATCAACAGTGTGTGAATTTTTTATAAAAGAGAAAAGACGAAAGTATCCTTCAGGATGATGGATCATTTCTTCCCCGGTTTTTGTTTTAACAGGTGCTGTAAATAAATAACCAGGCTGATTTTTTTTTAGATATTCAGCAATGAGATGAATATTATGTTCAATATCCAGCGGGCTCTTAAAAACATTGTCATTTATTCTTTGCAGAATATAATGGGTATCTCCGTCAGAAACTTTCCATGTATTGTTTATTAAACCATTTCCATAAGGCTTAATTATAATCCGGGGATCTGCAATGTCATAACCCAACAAAATTTTTTTTATTGTATCCGGAGAAACCATACACTAATTGTAAAATGCCACGTAAATTTTGTTCACAGTAATTTATATTGACATCGCATTATTATAATATAGAGCGGCGGCACCAAGTATACCGCTGTTTTCCAATTCTGAAATTTCAATTTGTAAATTATCTGCCACCTTTTTGTATGGAAAGGTTTTAATACGTTGCCACATAGTTTTATTAAAATATTTCCACGCATGCCTCACAGAACCACCCAGGATAATTATTTCAGGGTCATAAGCGCCCATAATCAATTTTATTGCATTGCCAAGATGAGCGCCCATTTCTTCATACATTTTTATAGCGGCAGCATCTCCTTTTTTTGCATTTGCAAAAACAGTTTCGCCGTCAATTCCATATACATTTTTAAAAAATTGCCCGCTGGCATAATACTCACAATATTTATCAAGATAATCTGCTATTCCAAACTCGCCGGCACCGCAATTTTTCCCGGAGTATAATTTTTTATTAAGAACAATTCCTGATCCCAGCCCTGTTCCAATAGTAAGCCCGATCATAGATTGATAATCTTTACCTTTTCCAAAATAATATTCACCCAGCGCAAAACAGTTTGCATCATTATTAATAAGAACAGGAACTTTATAACGCTCTTCCATCCGTTGCTGTAAAGGCACTGACTTCCATGAAGGAATGTTTATCAGGTCAAATACAATTCCTTCATCTGCATCTACCAGGCCCGGAACGCCGATGCCAATTGCTTTTATTGAAGTGGTAATTAATTTATCTGCCAGGGTAAACAGGTCTTCCAAAACTTCTTCAACAGAACCTTTGGAGGTTATCTTTTGAGACAGGAGAGATGATAATTTATTGTTGCTTACCAGGCCGGCACGAACACTGGTGCCGCCCATATCAATTCCTATAACAGTTTCATTGTCCATACCCTTTTATTAACATTGAAGTTAATATTTTGTTGCACCATTTATCAATTGTGCAGCTTCGGCATCAAGATAAATTTTAAATGAAGGGTGCCGGCGCAATAAAGTTGCTGGCAATTGTTCAGAAATTTCTTCATTAATTAATCTTCTCACTATTTCTGCTTTGTGTGCGCCATTCACCACCAGGATAATGTGGCGGGCTTCCATAAGCGTGGCTAATCCTAATGTAATTCCCTGTGAAATTTGTTTCGCCTCTTTAAAATATTTTTGCCCCGCCTGCTGTGTTACAGGATCAATGGCAGCAACATGAGAACGCAATGCAGGTGAAGTGCCCGGCTCATTCATTGCCACATGGCCATTTGTTCCAAGCCCAACAATAGCTACATGAATACCTCCATGTTCGGCAATAAATTTTTCAGTTTTTATACATTCCAATTCCAGGTTTTTTGCTCTTCCATCAAAAAAGCAAATCCTTTCTTTCTTTATCTGCAAAGGATTAAACAATTGATTATCCAGGTGAAACCTGCAACTCCCCTCATCGCTGCCATTCATCCCTGCCCATTCATCCAGGCCAACAAAATACCAGTCTGAAGTATCCAGCTGGTTTTTATTGAATTTATCAACAAACGCTTTGTATAAACCTGCAGGGCTATCGCCGGATGCAGGGCATAGCAGGGGACTTTTAATGTAGTGCATTAATTGTATCACAGCATCCGCGGATTGTTTGGATACGGCTTGATATGTGTCGCCAATAAAAATTTCCATTACCTGTTTTGAATTATTTGAAATAATTGTCTTGCGCCATCTTGGTAGTTAAAACGAAGGTCACCAGCTTTTGTCACTTTTGAAATTTATTTTTAAAGCATTCCTTAATTTAGATTGCTGCCATTATTGCACTACCATGTAAAAGTTTTAATTTTAAAATCAATATACTGTAATTCTAACTTTTTGATTGCTATGCCGGGAGATTCTTTGAGTGCAAATATCCTTCTTAAAGGAGTAAAAGAAAATACATTTGATGCTATTGTGATCGGCTCTGGTATTAGTGGCGGATGGGCAGTTAAAGAACTTTGTGATCATGGTATAAAAACTTTGTTACTGGAAAGAGGAAGAAATGTAGAGCATAACAAAGATTATCCAACAGCAACAAAAAAACCCTGGGAGTTCAAGCACCGCGGACAAATGACAAAAGAATTTCTGCAGGAGAATCCTTTAATAAGTAAGGCGGCTGGATTTGCAGAAGACACAGCGCATTTTTTTATAAAAGATAAAGACCATCCATATATACAGGAAAAGCCTTTCGACTGGATACGTGGTTATCAGGTTGGCGGCAAGTCATTAACATGGGGACGTGCCTGCCAGCGATGGAGCAAATATGAATTTACTGCACCGGCACGCTATGGATATGGAATTGAGTGGCCTGTAACCTATGATGAAATGGCGCCATGGTATTCGCATGTGGAAACATTTATCGGCGTTTGCGGAACACGTGATGGAATAGATGCAATGCCTGATGGAGAGTTTCTTCCTCCTTTCGATTTCAACTGTGCAGAGGCTCATATCCAGCAATCAATAAGCGCTAATTATAAAGACAGGCATTTGGTTCATGCACGATGGGCACAATTAACCGCACCAAAAGAAATTCATTTTCAACAGGGAAGAGCTAAATGCCAGGCACGGAATCTTTGTATGCGTGGCTGCCCGTTCGGAGGATATTTCAGTTCTGTTTCTTCTACTATACCCTGGGCAAAAAATACAGGTAACCTTACAGTTCGTCCATTCTCTGTTGTGCATTCAATAATATATGATGAGCAAAAACAAAAAGCTGTTGGCGTAAGAGTGATTGATACTAACACTAAACAGTCAACTGATTATTTTGCAAAAATTATTTTCGTTAATGCGGCTGCCTTAAACAGTAATCTCATTTTACTTAATTCAACTTCCAATCGTTTTCCAAATGGGCTGGGAAATGATAATGGCTTACTGGGAAAATACGTTGCTCATCATAATTACAGGGCATCTGTAGGAGGACAGATAGATGGAATGGAAGACAAATATTTCTATGGAAAAAATCCTACTGAGCCTATATTAGCTAACTACCGGAATTTATACAAACAGGACACAGACTATATCGGGGGGTTCACCACTTTTATGGGTGCTTACCGCGGAGGTATCAATGAAGATTCATTGCCGGAAGCGATAGGCGGTGATTACAAAGATGCTTCGGCAGAACCTGGGGGCTGGGGTACCTATATGTATATGCAGGGAGAAACAATTCCTAAAGAAACAAATCATGTAAGGTTAAGCAAAGATCAAAAAGATCAATGGGGCATCCCCCTGTTAATAACATCCGTTGGTTATGATGACAATAGTGAAAAAATGATAAAGGATTTTTTAACACAGAGTGCCGAGATGCTGGATAAGGCGGGAGTAAAAAATATCCAGCAACACGACAACCACCAGGCACCCGGGCTTGATATTCATGAAATGGGCGGATGCCGGATGGGTAAGGACCCAAAGACATCTTTATTAAATAGTCATAACCAAATGCACCATTGCAAAAATGTATTTGTAACCGATGGCGCCTGCATGACCAGCACAGGCAATCAAAGTCCTTCTATTCTTTATATGGCATTAACTGCACGGGCTGCTAATTATGCTGTTGATGAAATGAAAAAGGGAAATTTGTAAAAAGCATATTGTATTCAATGGAAAAAATAAATACACTTTCAATATCTGTGCTCATGGCAATATTTATTTTATCAGCATGCAATTCTTCTGATAAAAAAACAACGGGTACAGATAATACAAAAGAAAAAAATAATGGATGGGAATTATTATTTGATGGCACAACAACAACCGGATGGCATACTTATGGAAAAGACAGTATAGGGAAAGCGTGGAAGGCAGAAGATAGTACACTGCATTTAGATGCATCAAAAGAAGGCTGGCAGACAAAAGATGGCGGAGATATTGTTACCGACAATGAATATGAAAACTTTGACCTGAAGCTGGAATGGAAAATTTCAGAAGGAGAAAATAGCGGCATTATGTTTTATGTACATGAAGACACTTCGAAATATAAATATGCATGGGAAAGTGGCCCTGAAATCCAGGTATGTGATAATGAAAAAAACGAAGATGGAAAAATAGATAAAGCAAGAGCCGGAGACCTGTACGATCTTGTCGCTTCATCATCTCAACAATTTGTAAAACCGGCAGGGCAATGGAACCAGGTAGAAATAATAGCTGATAAAGGAAAACTAAATCTTTACATGAATAGTCAGCATGTTTTATCCACAACATTATGGGATGACACATGGAAAAAATTAATTGCCGCTACAAAGTTTAAAACCATGCCCGGCTTTGGAACTTTTAAAAAAGGAAAAATTGCTTTGCAGGATCATGGCGCTGATGTTTGGTTCAGAAATATAAAAATTAAAAAGCTTTAATCTCTTATGTACAGACTTACATTTTTATTCCGTTCGTGTTTTTTATTTTTTGCAACATTGCAAACTGTTGCAGGTTTTTCGCAAAAGAAAACCATTGATCAAAAAATTGATTCCGTTTTAAAACTGATGACACTTGATGAAAAAGTCGGGCAGATGAACCAGTACTCAGGGCCATGGGCACATACCGGGCCCATAACTGAGCAGGGAGATTTTTTACAACAGGTAAAAGGAGGCAAACTGGGTTCTTTATTAAATATAAATGGCGTGCAGCATACAAGGGAACTTCAGCAAATTGCCATGCAATCAAGGTTAAAAATTCCATTGCTGTTCGGGCAGGATGTTATTCATGGATACAGAACTACATTTCCTATTCCATTGGCAGAAGCGGCCAGCTGGGATTTACAGGCAATAGAATTATCTGCAAGAATTGCTGCAACAGAAGCAGCAGCTTCGGGTATTCACTGGACGTTTGCGCCCATGGTTGACATTGCCCGTGATCCACGCTGGGGAAGAGTAATGGAAGGTGCCGGCGAAGACACATACCTCGGGTCGCAAATCGCAGGAGCAAGAGTGAGAGGCTTCCAGGGAAAGGGGTTGGGTAATATTGATGCAGTAATGGCATGTGCCAAACATTTTGCTGCATACGGCGCAGCCATCGGCGGCAGAGATTATAATTCAGTTGATATGAGTGAGCGAACACTCTGGGAATTTTATTTACCTCCTTTTAAAGCAGCGGCAGATGCAGGCGCTGCAACTTTTATGAACAGCTTTAATGATCTTAATGGTATACCGGCTACGGCTAACAGTTACCTGCAAAAAGATATTTTAAAAGGCAAATGGAAGTTCAAAGGTTTTATTGTCAGCGACTGGGGATCGGTGGGAGAAATGGTTAAGCATGGTTATGTAAAAAATAATTATGAAGCAGCACTGGCAGCGGTTTTAGCAGGTAATGATATGGATATGGAAAGCCGTGCTTACAGGAACCATTTGGCACAACTGGTAAAAGAAAATAAAGTTCCTGTAGCAGTAGTTAATGAGGCCGTAAAAAGAATTCTAAAGAAAAAATTTGAATTGGGATTATTTGACGACCCGTATAAATTCAGTAATGCGCAAAGAGAACAGCAGGAATTAAATAATCCTGAGCATAAAAAAATTGCAAGAGATATATCCAAAAAAAGCATTGTATTGTTAAAGAATGAAAATAATCTTCTGCCCTTATCAAAAAATATTAAAACAATTGCGGTTATTGGTCCATTGGCAAAATCAAAAATGGAAATGCTTGGCTTCTGGTCAACAGGATGGCCGGACAGTAATTATATAGTTTCTCAATATGAGGGATTACAAAACAAACTGGGTACAGGCGCCAAATTATTATATGCCCGCGGATGTGGAATTGAAGATTCCTCACGTAACGGGTTTGATGAAGCCATTGCAATAGCACAACAGGCAGATGTTGTTATTATAAGCGTTGGTGAAAAAAGAGATATGAGCGGAGAAGCTAAAAGCCGCTCCAATATTCATTTGCCGGGCGTGCAGGAAGAATTAATTAAAGCAATTTACAGCACTGGCAAACCGGTTGTTGTTTTAATAAGTGCAGGGCGGCCGCTCATTTTTAACTGGACGGCAGACCATGTTCAGTCTATACTATATACATGGTGGCTGGGTGATGAAGCCGGTAATGCAATTGCCGATGTGTTGTTTGGAGATTATAATCCTTCGGGTAAATTACCTATGACATTTCCTTTAACGGAAGGGCAACTTCCTATTTATTATAACCATTTTAATACGGGCCGCCCTGCTGAAAATGACAGGGACCGCTTTTACCGCTCTGCCTATATTGATCTTTCTATTCACCCAAAATTTCCTTTTGGTTATGGTCTTAGTTATACAAATTTCAAATACGATAATTTAAAATTAAGTTCCGCAACAATTAAAGATGGCAAAACTATTGATGTATCATTTACATTAACCAACACAGGCAAATACAGCGGCGAAGAAGTAGTACAATTATACCTGAGAGATGAAGTGGCTTCCGTGGTTCGGCCTGTAAAAGAATTAAAAGATTTTAGAAAAGTTTTCTTACAGCCGGGCGAAAGCAAACAGGTTACGTTTATAATTAACAAAGAAAAACTTTCATTCTATAATCAAAAGTTGCAATGGATAACAGAGCCTGGCAAATTTGATCTTATGATTGGAAGTTCTTCTGATGATATAAGATTAAAGCAAAGTTTTGAATTGAATGGGAATTAAACCAATAAATATTTTTCCGACAGATTTTTTAACTAATTCCCACAGAAAAGAATACTCGCATTACAATTACCTTTACCATTATTTATTAATAGTATGATACATAAAAAATTTACAGTTATTGCCTCTGTATACTGCATGATCGCATTATCATTTTGCTGTTCCAAACATACATCCAATACAGGAGGCGGAACAACTCCCCCACCACCAACACCACCAGTAGTACTTACCAATGATGTTGATTTTTGGCTAACCTACCAATCCTCATTATTACAAAAGCAAACAGCAATACTTTCTTTTGGCACAGAAACCAATACATACTCTTTTATTGATGTAGATACTACACAATTACTTCAAACCGTTGATGGGTTTGGTTATACGCTTACAGGCGGCAGCGCTTATGTTATCAACAAATTAAGCTCGGTTAATAAAGCAAACTTATTGCAGGAATTATTTGGCAGCGGTAGTAACTCAATTGGCATTAGTTATTTGCGCATTAGTATTGGCGCATCAGATCTAAATGCTACTGTTTTCAGTTATGATGATATGCCGGCGGGGCAAACAGATATTAATCTTGCCAATTTTAGTCTTAATCCTGACAAAACAGATGTTATTCCTTTACTAAAAGAAATTTTAGCAATCAATCCTTCCATTAAGATATTAGCCTGTCCGTGGTCTCCCCCGGTATGGATGAAAGATAATGGAAGCTCAATTGGAGGAAGCTTGCAAACGCAATATTATAATGTATATGCGCAATACTTTGTAAAGTACATTCAGCAGATGAAGGCCGAAGGAATTACGATTGATGCAATCACACCTCAAAATGAACCGCTTCATCCCGGCAATAATCCCAGCCTGCTTATGACTGCTTTGCAACAGGCAGACTTTATTAAGAATAGTCTTGGCCCTGCTTTCCAGGCTACCGGTATAGCTACAAAAATTATTGCATACGATCATAATTGCGATCGTCCTGATTATCCACTTACTGTTTTAGCCGATCCGGCTGCAAGACAGTTTGTAAATGGGTCCGCATTTCATTTGTATGCAGGAGATATCAGCGCTCTTACACAGGTTCATAATGCCTTTCCTGATAAGCATGTATATTTTACAGAACAATACACCGCATCCAACGGTGACTTTGCCGGTGATCTTAAATGGCATTTAAAAAACGTTGTCATTGGTTCTATGCGTAACTGGAGCCGCAATGCATTGGAATGGAATTTAGCAAACGATGAATCTTTTAATCCTCACACACCTGGTGGATGCAATACCTGTAAAGGAGCTTTAACTATAACCAGCACAGGAGCAGTTATCCGTAATGTGGCTTATTATATTATTGCACATGCATCCAAATTTGTTCCGGCCGGTTCTGTTCGCATACAAAGTAATATAACAGGTAGCCTGCAGAATGTAGCTTTTAAAACGCCTGCCGGAAAAAAAGTATTGATCGTAGAAAATGATGGAACCACATCAGCTTTTTTTAATATCAGGTTTAATAATAAATGGGTAAGCACAGTATTGGATGGCGGGGCAGTTGGCACTTATGTGTGGTAAAGAATTGAATCAAATAAATTTTATGAATAGAATAATACAGGTAGCAATAATAATGTTGCTACCTGTATTTGTTTTATCTCAAAACAAAAAAACAGCAAAACTAAAACAAAGAAGCTTTTCTTCTGTTCCTTATTGGCGGGAAGAATTTAATTATAATGGATTACCCGATACAACTAAGTGGAGTTATGAAACCGGTCGTTCTGCAAATAATGAGATCGAATATTATACAAATGCAAAAAATGCAATGGTAAGAAACGGGGTTTTAGTAATAGCCGCAAAAAAAGAAAAGATAGATGGAATGGACTACTCATCGGCAAGGATGGTAACAAATGGCAAGGCAGATTTTTTGTATGGACGTTTTGAAATAAGAGCTAAACTCCCTACGGGCAGGGGCTTGTGGCCTGCTATATGGATGATGCCTGTAAAAGAAAATTATGGAGGATGGCCTGCATCAGGTGAGATAGATATTATGGAGCAGGTTGGCTATGCACCTGATACGGTTCATATAAGTACTCACACCCATGAACAGAACTGGATGAAAAATAATGGAGTTACTTCAGTAGCTTTTGTAAAAACAGCAACGGCTGCATTTCACATTTACCGGATCGATTGGACACCTGGAGGGATAGAAGGTTTTATTGATGGCAAAAAAATTTTTCAGCATCTTAACAATACTAAAGGCCATGGCTACTGGCCCTTTGATAAACCATTTTTTTTAATATTAAATATTGCTGTTGGTGGCGACTGGGGTGGAAAGTATGGAGTGGATGATACTATTTTTCCTAAGCAAATGGAAGTGGATTATATTCGTGTTTATAAAATGAAAGATAAAAAATGAAAGATTATATGAAAACTATTTTAACAGCCGCTATCATTTTGCTATTATCAAATGGTGTGCAGTCACAGAAAAAAATTATTGTTTATACAACTGCAGAAAATACAAACTATCGTTTAACATCAACAGATACTTTGCAGTTCACTTATATGGGCCAGCCAAAAGAAACCCAGCCCTGTGTATTTATTGACCCTACAAAAACATTTCAAACATTTATAGGCATTGGCGGGGCATTAACTGATGCATCAGCAGAAACTTTTGCCATGTTGCCTAAAGAAAAACAAAAAGAAATATTACAGGCATACTATGATCCAAAAAAAGGAATTGGTTATACACTGGCAAGAACCAATATACACAGCTGCGATTTTTCCAGCGGTAGCTATACTTATGTTGCGGATGGCGATAAAGAATTAAAAACTTTTAGTGTTGCCCACGATGAGCAATATCGTATTCCTTTTATTAAGCAGGCTATTGCCGCCGCTGGCGGAAAGTTAACTTTATTTATAAGCCCATGGAGCCCGCCGGCATGGATGAAAGATAATAATGATATGCTGCATGGAGGAAAACTAAAACCCGAATTTTACCAGTCATGGGCAAATTATTATGTAAAGTTTATCAGGGCTTATGCAAAGGAAGGGATCCCGGTATGGGGGCTTACCATCCAAAATGAACCCATGGCTACCCAAAAATGGGAATCGTGTGTTTTTACTGCAGAAGAAGAAAGAGATTTTCTGAAAAAATATTTAGGGCCAACCTTAAATAAAGAAGGATTAAGTGATAAAAAAATAATTGCATGGGATCATAACCGCGACCTGGCATACCAACGGGCATCAACAATATTCAGTGACCCTGAAGCCGCCAAATATGCATGGGGGTTAGGCTTTCACTGGTATGAAGATTGGAGCGGAGGCGACCAGGTATATGACAATATAAAAAGAGTACAGGAAAGTTTCCCTGCAAAAAATATTTTATTTACTGAAGGCTGTAATGGCCCATTCAACATGAAACAGATAAATGACTGGAATTGGGGAGAACGCTATGGCCGCTCCATGATTAATGATTTTAATAACGGCACCGTTGGATGGACAGACTGGAATGTATTGCTAGATGAAATTGGCGGTCCTAATCATGTACAAAATTATTGCTTCGCACCAATTCATGCAGATACCAAAACAGGCAAGGTATATTATATGAATGCATATTATTACATTGGTCATTTCTCAAAATTTATCAGGCCCGGTGCAAAAAGAATTGTAAGCTCCTCCAGCAGAAGCCCTTTGCTAAGTACAGCTTTTAAAAATAAAGATGGAAGTATTGTAGTGGTAATAATGAATCAGGGTAATAAAAATCTTCCCTATTTTTTATGGAATAATGGCAAAGCTGCGCAGGTAACAAGTTTGGCTCATTCTATAGCTACTTTGGTGTTATAAATTTTTAGAAGTTTACAAAAAAAAATAAAGTATCCGGGTTGCCGGATACTTTATTTTTTTTATGCACATACCTTTTTAAAAAAAATTTACTTTTCATGCATCTTTTTCGTAACGTTGTGTGTCCATAAAAAGATAACTACAGCCGATTGCTATAATTATTAAGGATTGCTATATTAGGGATTGCTACAATTTACATGTTTTTTTTATTGAGAATATTAACGCTTAAATCTATTGAGTATGATTGCTATTTTAACAACTCTCAAAACAAAACGATTTTTTTTCTTACCGCTATTAATGTTTTCTTTAGCTTTTTTCTTTACCACATCCTTTCAGGCATATGGTCAGGGAAATGTAGTTAGCGGTAGAGTTACATCTGCTACCGGCGACCCTTTGCCAGGTGTATCAGTTCTTATAAAGGGTACCAAAAGGGGGACCTCCACTGACAACAATGGAAATTTTTCTTTAACCGGCGTAAATTCTAACGCAACGCTTGTTCTAAGTTCATCAGGCTATGACAGGCAGGAAGTAGCTCTTAATGGCAGAAATAATGTAGAAATAAATTTAGCAACTGCCAGTACCCAACTAGAGCAGGTTGTAGTTATTGGTTATGGTACCGCCAACAAAAGAGACTTAACCGGGTCTATTGTAAAAATAAGTGGCAAAGAAGTATCTGATAAACCTAATACTAACCCCATCTCTTCATTGCAGGGCAAAGTTCCCGGGTTATCTGTTGTAAATAATGGTGTGCCGGGCCAGGCACCGGACATTCGTATTCGTGGTACAGTTAGTATTGGTTCTACTCACCCGCTGTATGTAGTTAATGGTATTTTTAATGACAATATTGATTTTTTGAATCCCAATGATATTGAATCTATCGAAATCTTAAAAGACCCATCTTCCTTAGCCATTTTTGGAGTTAAAGGTGCTTCAGGTGTAATAGCTATTACTACCAAGCAGGCAAAAGCGGGTCAGCTTGTTGTAAATTTTAATACTTCATTCGGTTCAAAAAAATTAGTTGATAAAATTCAATTAGCAAGCGGGGCCGAATTCAGATCGATTTTAGCACAGGAAGCTCAAAATGGATTAAATGACCCCGACCCAAGTATAGGACAAAAAAATACTGATTTCCTTAAAAACGAATTACCTAAATGGACTGGAAATACAGATTGGGTTGATGCACTAACCCGTACTGCCAATTTTAATGCAACCAATATTAGTGTTGCCAGTGCTACTGAGAATAATAAATTTTACCTCAGTGCCGGATATACTGGAGATGAAGGAATTGTAAAACATGTTAAATACGAGCGTATAAATTTTAATATAAATGAAGAAATAAAGGTAAGTAAGAAGATGAGGTTTGGGTTTAACCTTGTTGCATCCAGGGAAAATTTACCTTATGAAAGTGATCAGTTAGATAATGCAAGGAGGGCACTTCCAATAATTAATTCTGACACTAAATCAATTTTTGCCAAAAACCCTTATGGGAATGATTCAACAAACTATAATATTTATGAAGGTGTTCCCGTAATTCAAAATACAGAACATAATCCTTTAATGGTGATAGAAAATGAATGGGATAAATTAAAAGACATTAAATGGCGCTTCGTACCCAGCCTTTATGGAGAATATAATATAACCAGGGATTTAAGCTTTAAGGCAAGTGTATACGCTGATATTTCTAACGAAGATAAAAGAAGATACACCCCTCTTTATTATTCTTATAATCCGTCAGCTAGTGGTAGCAACCAAGTTTCTCTTTATAATAAAACAACTTCTTTTGTGCAGGATGGCTATAATACCAGGTCATTCCAGGGAGATTATATTTTTAATTATAAGAAGAATATTGGAGACCATTCATTTAATGCAACTGCTGGTTTTACTCATTATTATTTCGGATTTTTTCAAACTACCGCTAAAACGCTGCAACAGTCTGGGGATATTCCAATTCCAAACAACGAGAGGCTTTGGTACATAAGTTCCGGCTTTGGCAATCCATCAAGCCCAACCTCAGCACAACATGAATATGCTACTGTATCGGGCTTAGTAAGAGTTCTTTATAATTATAAATCTAAATATTTCCTGAATGGCTCGTTTAGGAGAGATGGTGCCAGCGGAATTAATAGTGTATACAGCAAAAAGTTTCAAAATTTTTGGGCAATTGGTGCTGCATGGGAACTAACCAAAGAAATTTTTCTGGAAAACCAAAAGCTATTCGACTTTTTAAAATTAAAAGGTTCAATAGGGTTGTTAGGAAATTTCAATACATTAGGAAATGATTATCCTGCCTATCCTGGCCTGGGCTACTCCAATGCACAGTTTGGAGGAAACACTGTAACGGTTGCCAATCCAAACTATTTGGTAGATCCAAATCTTAGATGGGAGCAGGTAAGCGGTAAAGAGATTGGAGTAGAATTTGGTGCTTTTGGAAACAGGTTGCATGGAGATATTAATTATTATAATAAAAGAACCAAAAATTTATTAGCCTTCTTAAAGCCTTCCGGAGTATCGCCAACCCTAACTAATTCAGGAGAAATCTCTAATAAAGGATTTGAATTTTCTGCAAGCTGGAATCAAAGCTTTAGTAAGAATTTATCATTAACTGTTTCAGGCAATTTAACCACGTATAAAAATAAAGTAATATCATTAACTTATCCTACAAATCTTGACCCTCAAATTCCTAATCAAGCTAAAGAGGGATATCCTATTGGCTCCTTTTTTGGATATGTAGTAGAGGGATTATATCAAAGCTACAATGACATTCTAAAATCACCTGTTTATAAAGGTACCGGAACATCTCCTTCTCCCGGAGATTTTAAGTATAAGGATTTAAATGGTGATGGCTTCGTAGATGATAAAGATCAAACTATGATAGGCAATCCAACTCCTGACTTTTCTTATGGTGCTAGTCTTATTCTTCATTACATGGGTTTTGATTTAGGAGTAGACGTTGGTGGTGTTTATGGAAACGAGATTTACAGATATTGGGGTACTTCAGAACAAAAAAATTCTGTCTATAATTATCCGGCGTATTATACACAGGGATGGAATGGAGCTGGCACTTCTAATTGGGTACCTATAGTAGATGCTCAGCATACTGTTAACCGTGTACCTTCAACTTATGCTATAGAGGATGGAAGCTATTTCCGTATTAGAAATCTTCAGTTAGGCTATAATATTAACTCATCAGTATTGTCAAAAGCACATATAAAAAACTTTAAAGTTTTTGTAAATGTTCAAAATTTAAAAACATGGAAGAATAATATTGGTTACTCACCCGAATATGGAGGCGATGCTTATTCATTTGGAATAGACAGGGGTAATGCATATGGCGCTTTGCCACGTGTATTTACGGGTGGTATTAATGTTACTTTTTAATTTTAAAATTATATAAAAATGACTAAAATAAAAAAGGTTGTATTTGGATTAGCTATGCTAATGTCAATATGCATACTAAATTTTGGCTGCAAAAAATTTTTAGACAGGAAGCCATTAACCTCAACTTTAGATGACTTAAACCAGGGTGGCCTTGAAACCCAGGCACTGGGCTTATACGGCTCTATCAGAAATTCAGCATCTGACCCCTATATAGGAGATGGATTTCAAAGTATTCCATGGCTTGGAATGAATGGCTTTAGATCGGATGACCAGGAAATTGTGTCGGATCCCGGTGCAGCAGGCTGGCATTCTACATACGATTTATTTCAGTATGCCAAAGATGATTGGGGTAGCCAGCAGGTTTGGGATAAACATTATCTTTTAATTGGACAATGCAATACAATATTACAAACTGCAGACTCACTAAAATTGGCCGACCCAGGATCGCAGATTAATATTGCTGAAGCAAAATTTTTCAGGGCTTTATCTTATTGGGATCTGGTAAGAGATTACGGGCAAATACCAAAAATTGATTTCAGGATATATAAAGCAACTGATGCTAATATCGCTAAATCGCCGGAAACAGATATTTTTGCTTTGATTGATGGCGATTTAACTTTTGCTGCAGCTACTTTGCCTCCTACATGGCCTACGAAATTCAATGGCAGGTTAACATCTGGCGCTGCAAAAACTTTACTTGCTAAATCAAAACTATGGAATAAGCAATGGGCAGCTGCATTGGCATTATGTAAAGAAGTAATTAATTCAGGTATATATGATTTATTTACACCTTATGCCTTACTTTGGAAACCTGAAAATAAGCTAAATAAGGAATCCATTTTTGAAATACAGGCATCTGAAAAACCAGGTGATGGTGGTTTGTATTGGAGTTGGTTTGGAACAGCTCAGGGTGTAAGAGGAGCAGATGCCGATGGATGGAATTTAGGCTGGGGCTGGAATACACCTACGCAAAAGTTAGTTGATGCCTATGAGCCTGGTGACCCAAGAAAGCCGGCTACTATACTATTTTCTGGTCAGTCTGATGATCCTGCAAATGGAGGTTATGGCCGTACTTTACCCCCGTATACCAATGCAATATATTGGAACAAAAAAACCTATGTTAGCGTAGCACAGCAGCAGGCTGCAGGAGAGCCTAATGGCGCATCTTTTGTAGATTGTATCCTGCTGCGTTATGCCGACGTTTTATTAATGGCTGCAGAGGCCGCCAATGAAACTGGTGATGGCACAACTGCAGCTGCAATGCTGGAAAAAGTAAGAGCAAGGGCAAGGGGCAACAGCAATGTATTACCTCCTGTTGCATACGTAAATCAGGCTCAAATGCGTGATGCTATTAAAAAAGAAAGAAGGGTTGAATTTGGAATGGAATTCGAAAGATTTTTTGATTTAGTACGCTGGGGCGATGCCACCAGTGTTCTTAGCGGACTAGGCTATCAAAATAAAAATCGTTATTACCCATTACCAACTGCTGCCATTGCAGCCAATCCTAAATTAGTTCAAAACCCAGATTATTAATGGTGATAAAAAAGCAAGTCATTAAATTATATTATCCACTCAAAAATTTTAGTAATGAAATTATTTAATAATCTATCAAAATATATCAGCTTAGGATTACTCTTTATGTTGGTTTTTGTTAGTTGTCAAAAAATGCATAGACCTGCCTTGGGAGATTACCCTAAGGATGCTAACCCGCCAGGCGGTCCATTAAAATTTTACGTGGCATTTGATGGTACCACTTCCAATCCTTTAATGAATGCAGTAGACAGCGTTAGAGCAAAATTTCCCAGTTCTAATCCACTTGCTTCCATTGATGGAGTTCGCGGAAAAGGATTTCAGGGCGCAGACGATAAAGTTATACTGTATTCATCGGCGAATGATTTCGCAGCTTCAACCAGTTTCAGTATTTCATTCTGGATGAAAAATACAGCCCAGGCCGGCCGCACTGAATTTTTGTTTTCATTAGTAGATGAAACGTATGGCTGGAGTAATAGCGCTGCTTTTGTACTGGTTGAAAACCAAACGGCAACAAATACTACCATGAAGTTTGGATTGATGGACCAATGGCTTGAAGGTACATTTAATAAACCTCTTTTTGACGGAAGCTGGCACCACATGGTGTATGTATATGATGAAACAACTTCCAAGATGACATATTATTTTGATGGTGCCGTTGTTACAGGGATGACCACAACACAAACGAATGTTACAAATGGAGGTAGCCCAAGAGGCAAGATAGATTTTACAAAAGCCAGCAGTTTGATTTTAGCAGGCTGGAATAAACATGGGAATGCTAAAGGCCCTACTGACGATTGGATAAAAACATATAAAGGGGCTATGGATCAATTCAGGTTGTATGGAAAGGCATTAACTGCCTCCGAAGTACAGGCGTTGTATAATAGCAAATTGTAAGAATTAATTACTTTTTAAATAAATAAAAGGGCTGACAAATTGTTCAGCCCTTTTAAATTCTCCTTAAAAATTTTAATTATGTTTTAGCTTTTTCACTGGTTTATTATGAGAATTATTAAAAAAATCAGGCCCTCTACAATAATTATTATCCTTATTGCTTCATGCATTTTTTTATTAACAAGATGCATAGGAGATTCCGGGAACTCAGAAGAAAAAGCAACTGCCAGGGATGAATTTAAAAAATATACCGGGTCAAAGGTTTGTGCAAGTTGTCATAAAGATATTTATGATAAACATATCCTTACTGAACATTACCTCACATTAGCGCCACCCACCGAAAAAAACATCTTAGGAAGTTTTGAAAAAGGCAAGAATGTATTTGCCTTTGATGATGTTACTAATATTACCATGGAGAAAAGAGATAGCGGCTTTTTCCAGGTAGAATATAATAATGGGAATGAAATAAGAAAAGGCAGGTTTGATATGGTAGTTGGTTCAGGCAGAAAAGGGCAGAGTTATTTAACCTGGGTAAACAACCGGCTTGTACAACTACCGATAACCTATTTTTCCCCGGCAGCTCAATGGAGCAATAGCCCGGGATACCCTCCCAATAAAATTGTTTTTAACAGGCCCATTACATCAAGGTGTTTAGAATGCCATAGCACCTATTTTGAAAAGATATCTGACCCTGCAATTGAACTTGAACAATTCGATCATCATAAAATAATATATGCCGTGGATTGTGAAAAATGTCACGGCCCTGGCGCTATGCATGTTGATTTTCAATCTAAAAACCCAGGCATAAAAGAAGCAAAATTTATTGTTAACCCACGCAAACTTACCAGAGAACAGGTTTTGGATTTATGTACTTTATGCCATGGCGGTGGCCAGTTGGCAAAAATAAAACCATCATTCCAGTTCCATGCGGGAGATTCACTTTCCAAATATTTTATACGAAATAAGGCTGCGCTTAATGCTTCCAATATAGATGTTCACGGAAATCAAATGGGACTATTGTCGTTGAGTAAATGTTTTATCATGAGTAATATGACGTGTATCAACTGTCATAATACACATCAAAATGAAAATGGAAAGGTTGCCTTATTTTCTCAACGCTGCATGACCTGCCATACTGAAGGACATGTAAAATTATGTAAGATGACTGCCGAGATAGGCCCTGCAATAACCCAAAATTGTATTGATTGCCATATGCCAAAACAACCATCTCATGCTGTATCAGTTTTTTTACAGGGATCACCTGCACCCACACCTGCTTTGATGCGCACACATTTTATAAAAATTTATCCTGAGGAAACAAAAAAAGTTTTAGCTTATCTTAAAGGCCCAATCAAGAAAAAATTATAAATGAATAAATTAAAAATTAATACCCTCTTACTATCCATATCTGCATTGATTTTTATATCCTGTAACAGGCCGGATAAATTGTTTACTTCTTTATCCTCTTCTGAAACAAATATTACATTTACCAATAAGCCAATAGAGAAAAATTTATTCAGCATACTGTATTATTTATATTATTATAATGGCGGAGGTGTAGCAACGGGAGATATCAATAACGATGGGTTACCAGATATTTATTTCACTGCTAATAGTAAAGGGAATAATAAACTGTATTTAAACAAAGGCAATTTTAAATTTGAAGATATAACGGATAAAGCCGGCGTGGGAGGTGTTTCGGATTGGTGTACAGGAGCTACCATTGCAGATATAAATGGAGATGGATTTTTAGATATTTATGTTTCTACTGTAAGTAACAGGTATGGGTTAACTGGCCACAATGAATTATACATTAATAATGGTAACGGAACCTTTACAGAAAAATCTGCTCAATATGGATTGAACACGTCCTGCTTTACCACGCAAGCCGCTTTTTTCGACTTTGATCATGATGGCGACCTGGATTGTTATATCCTGAATCAATCTCACCAGGCACATGCTAATGTTATTGATACCAGTAACAGGCGTAAATATGATTCTCTTTCAGGAGACAGGTTATACCGCAATGATATTAGCACCACGGGGAAATTTACCGATGTATCTGCTACTGCAGGTATTTATCAAAGTAAACTTGGTTATGGATTGGGCATTGCAGTTGCTGATATAAATAATGATGGATGGGATGATATATATATTGGTAACGATTTTCATGAAAACGATTACTACTATATAAACAATGGCAATGGCACGTTTACAGAAAGTGGCGCCAAACATTTTAATCATTACAGCAGGTTTAGTATGGGAAATGATGTTGCGGATTATAATAATGACGGGCAACTGGATGTAATTACAGTTGATATGTTGCCGCCTGATGAAAGAAATTTAAAAACATACGGCAGCGATGAAAACGCGGATATTTATAAAGTAAAATTAGAAATGCAGGGTTATCAAAACCAATATTCAAAAAATTGTTTGCAACGTAATAACGGTAATGGCAGCAGCTTTAGCGAAACAAGTTTAATAAGCGAGGTAGCGGCCACAGACTGGAGCTGGTGCCCTTTATTTGCAGATTTTGATAATGATGGCAATAAAGATTTATTCATTTCAAGTGGCATAGTAAAGCGGCCTGTAGACCTTGATTATGTCAGGTTTGTTTCATCCCTAAAAGGAAAAGGAATGGATAGAACTGATAAGTATGATAATATCGCGATAGAGGCTATGCCCGAAGGCAGTTCCCACCCTTTTTTATTTAAAGGAGATGGGAATCTTTCCTTTAAAGATATGAGTATTGAATGGGGCACAGGCAAAATGAAAGGCTTTTATAATGGAGCTGCGTATGCTGATTTAGACAATGATGGAAATCTTGACCTGGTAATAAATTGCCTGAATGCACCTGCAGTAATTTTAAAAAATAATTCACCAAAGAAAAATTATATCTCTATCTCTTTCAGGGATGATAGTTTAAATACGTTTGGTATAGGTGCCAAAGCATATCTATTTTCAAAAGGAAAAATGCAATACCAGCAATTAATGGCTACCCGGGGTTTTGAATCTTCTTCGGATCTGCGTTTGCATTTTGGATTAGATTCTATAAATACCATAGATAGCTTATTAATTATTTGGCCTAATCAAAAATTCCAGGTAATAAAAAGTGTTACTGCTAATAAACAATTAACGGTATACCAAAAAAATGCTGCAGGTATCTTTAGTTATAGTTCACTGGTTAAACCTTCACCTGTATTGTTTACAAATATCAGCCACGATATAAATGTAAACTGGAAACATAAAGAGAATGATTTTTTCGATTACAATGTGCAGTATTTAATTCCTCATGCAGAGTCAACCCGCGGTCCAAAAATTACAGTAGCAGATGTGAACAAAGACGGCCTGGATGATTTCTATGTCTGCGGTGCATCGGGGCAGCAGGGAGCATTAATGATGCAAACCAAAGATGGGAAATTTATAACCACTGTACTTAATATAAAACACTGGATAAATATTACAGAAGAAGTGGATGCTTTATTTTTTGATGCTAACAACGATACCTATCCTGATTTATATGTGGTAAGTGGTGGAAATATATATGAAGATGGAAATCCTTGCCTCTCCGACCATCTGTACCTTAATGATGGCAAAGGAAATTTCTTTGAATCAGGAAGTGCCTTCCCCCAGTTACTTAAAAATAAATCCTGCGTAAGTGCTGCGGATATTGATAATGACGGGGACATTGATTTGTTTGTGGGCGGCCTCGCAGATGCTAAGCAATATGGAATACCACAGCCCTCCTATTTATTGTTAAACGATGGAAAGGGAAATTTTACACATCCCGATGCATCAGTGATAAAGCTGGATAATTTGGGAATAGTTACCAGTTCTTCTTTTGCCGATATTAATAAAGATGGCTGGCAGGATTTAATTGTAACCGGGGAATGGATGCCGGTAAAAATATTTATTAATAACAAAGGAAAATATACTGAAACTGATATTCCGCATTCAACCGGTCTTTGGCAAACTATATATTCTACTGATGTTAATGGTGATGGCTTTATTGATTTTCTGGCAGGTAACTGGGGACAGAATTGTAAATTGGTTGCAGGCAAAACCGGGCCTGTAAAGCTTTACATAAAAGATTTTGATAACAATGGTTCTATTGAACAGATAATGTGCTATACCCTCAATGGTGAAGAATATACATTTCTTGCAAAAGATGAGTTGGAAAGAGCATTACCTGTATTAAAAAAAGCTTATCTGAAATACGATGAAGTGGCAGGCAAAACAGTACAATATATGTTTTACGATTTGTTTAAAGACTATAAAGAACTGCAGGCAGAAACCCTCAGCTCATCCTGTTTTATTAATGACGGCAAAGGAAATTTTACAAGAAGAGATTTACCACAGGAATTGCAATTGGCCCCGCTATTTGCATTTCAACGGTTAGGAAATACAAATTCATTTTTTGCCGGGGGAAATTTCTTTGGTGTAATTCCTTATGAAGGACGGTATGATGCTTCGTCATTATTATATTTTAATACAGATAATAAGGGTACTGTTAATCAAACAAAAATTTTGGATATAAAAGGAGAAGTAAGAGATCTTAAATGGTTGCATACTGGTAAGTATGGAGATATTTTAGTGGGTGCAAAAAATAATGACAGTCTGGTTTTTTATGGATTGAAAAAATAAATTGTTTAATGACGACTAGATATTTTTATTTGGCGTGTTTGATTTTATTGTTACACAGTTGTAGTAAAAACAGCGGTAGCACACCAACTCCTCCACCTGCACCACCTCCTGCCCCATCAGCACTTACATTTACAACCGTTAGTGTTAATGGCGTTTCTACAGGTTTTACTTATTATGGAATTAATACAACGCCTGTTATAAAATTTACATTTTCCGCCCCTGTAAACCGTTCTACTGTCGCTACTTCATTTATTTTAAAAAATAGTAGCGGCGCAACGGTTGCATATAATGTCTCTTACGAAAACAGCGATAACACTGTAGTTATACAACCTTCTTCACCGCTTGGTTATCTTTCGAAATATTCTTTATCTGTAACAACGGATATTAAATCTGCGGCAGGAGGTTCTTTCCTGACTCCTCTTAATGTAGATCTTCTTACAGCTATTGATCCTGCTGATAAATTTCCTTTGTTATCAGATAATGCATTGCTCGATCTTGTACAACAACAAACATTTAAATATTTCTGGGATTTTGGACATCCTGTAAGTGGTTTGGCAAGAGAAAGAAATACTTCTGGTGAAACTGTTACCAGTGGCGGATCAGGATTTGGCATCATGGCTATTGTTACAGGCATCAGCAGGAATTTTATTACAAGAGCGCAGGGGCTTGCACGGATGCAAATGATTGTGAATTTTTTAAAAAATACTGCTCAAAAATTTCATGGCGCATTTCCGCATTGGCTTAATGGAACCACCGGTGTTGTTATTCCTTTTAGCACAAAAGATAATGGAGCCGATTTGGTAGAAACATCTTATTTAATGCAAGGGCTTTTAACAGCAAGGCAATTTTTTAATGGGGCAGATGCCACTGAAACAACTTTACGAACTGATATAAATATATTATGGGATGGAGTTGAGTGGAGCTGGTTCCGGCAAAACAATCAAAATGTTTTGTATTGGCATTGGAGTCCAAATTATAATTGGGATATGAATTTCCAGATCCGTGGATGGAATGAGGCTTTAATTACTTATGTATTGGCTACGTCTTCTCTAACTTCTGCCATCCCAAAAATAGTTTATGATAATGGCTGGGCACAAAATGGTGCAATGAAAAACAATAAATCATTTTATGGTTATCAATTGCCTTTAGGCCCTGATTATGGCGGCCCTCTTTTCTTTGCGCATTATTCTTTCCTAGGAATAAATCCTGTAGGATTAAGTGATGCATATGCCAGTTATCAGTCACAAACAATCAACCATACCAAGATCAATTACGAATATTGCAAAGCCAATCCGAAAGCTTATTATGGCTACAGTGCAGACTGCTGGGGGCTTACAGCCAGTGATATTCAAAACGGGTATACAGCAAGTTCGCCAACCAATGATGTTGGTGTAATAGCGCCAACTGCCGCTCTCTCCTCTTTTCCTTATTCACCAGCAGAATCTATGCAGGCATTAAAATTTTTCTATTACAAGCTTGGCGATAAACTCTGGGGACAATATGGATTTAAAGATGCATTCAGTTTGCAGAATGTATGGTTTGCAGATTCCTATCTTGCTATTGACCAGGGACCAATAATTATTATGATAGAAAATTACAGAACAGGTTTGTTGTGGAATTTATTTACAAGTTGTCCGGAAGTAAAAACAGGTATGCGTAATCTGGGATTTACTGCACCATATTTATAATTATTATGTCTACAAAAAATCAACTTCTTCTTTTTATAATTTTTTTGTTTGCAATTGCAGCATGCAGTAACAATAAACATATTGTAAAAAATAAAGTTCAGTTCTCAAAACAGGATGAAGAATTATATACGCTGGTGCAAAAGCAAACATTTCAATACTTCTGGGAAGGTGCTGAACCAAATAGTGGTATGGCCAGAGAACGTTTTCATGAAGATGGTATTTATCCTGACAATGATAAGAATGTAGTTACAACCGGTGGCAGCGGCTTTGGTGTAATGGCAATACTTGCGGGCATTAACCAAAATTTTATTACAAGGGATGAGGGAAGAAAAAGATTTGAAAAAATTGTAAGCTTCCTTGAAAAAGCTGATCGCTTTCATGGCGCATGGTCTCACTGGATATATGGTGAAACAGGAAAAGTAAAACCATTTGGCCGGAAAGATAATGGCGGTGATCTTGTGGAAACTTCTTTTATGCTGCAGGGATTACTTTGTGTACGACAATATTTTCAAAGTGGAAATGAAGAAGAAAAAAATCTTGCACAAAGAATTGATAAGCTTTGGAGAGAAGTAGAGTTTGATTGGTACCGCAATGGCAAAAATGTTTTGTACTGGCACTGGAGTCCCACATACAATTGGGAAATGAATTTTGCTGTTACAGGCTATAACGAATGTTTGATAATGTATATCCTCGCCGCATCTTCTCCCACTCATTCTATCCCTGCAGAAGTGTATCATGAAGGCTGGGCAAAAAATGGTGAGATAAAAGCCTCTACAATAAAGTATGGGCATACATTACATTTATCTCATAATGGAGCGCAGGAATACGGTGGCCCTCTTTTCTGGACACATTATTCTTATCTTGGGTTAGATCCGCAGGGATTAAAAGATGAGTATGCAGATTACTGGGAAGAAAATAAAAACCAGGCTTTGATAAATCACGACTGGTGTGTTGATGATCCAAAAAAATTTAAAGGGTATGGGAATGATAGCTGGGGGCTTACTGCCAGCTATTCAGTAAAAGGTTATGCAGCGCATTCTCCGGGAGATAAAAATGATCTTGGAGTAATTTCACCAACGGCTGCACTTTCATCCATGCCTTATACACCTGAATATTCAATGCAGGCAATGCGACATTGGTATAATGAAATGAAAGATAAATTGTGGGGCACATATGGTTTTTATGATGCATTTAGTGAGACTGATAATTGGTACCCCAAAAAGTATCTTGCAATTGACCAGGGACCTATTGTTGTAATGATGGAAAATTATCGCAGCGGTTTGTTGTGGAAATTATTTATGAGTTGTCCTGAAATAAAAAATGGGTTAAAAAAGCTGGGCTTTCAAAGTCCATGGATAAAAAATTAATCTCAACGTTGATTATGTTTCGCAAAATTATTTTTACCACGGTTGCTATCTCAGCAAGCTCTTTATTGTTGGCACAAAAAAAATTAAAGCAATCGACTCATACTTATCCTGATTCTATCCCGGTAGTTGGTATTATTAAAGATCTCTCAGACTCAGCGTTGCTCGATGTTATACAACGACAAACTTTTCGTTTTTTCTGGCATGGCGCACATCCTGTAAGCGGGCTTGCTTTGGAACGTAGCAATACTGTGTTGGCAGAACATTACTGGGATTATATTAATGAAGCATGGGATGAACCCAACTTCAGCAAAACGCCTTTCGGCCCTGATGCAGGTGCCATTGGTGGTACAGGCTTTGGTATCATGAGTACCATTGTTGCAGTAAACAGGGGATGGATAGGACGTGATACAGCTATTGGACGGTTAATAAAAATTGCAGATTTTTTAATTAATGCAGATTGCTATCATGGCATCTACCCACATTTCATGAATGGAAGAACAGGTAAAACAATTAAATTCGACAGGCTTGATGATGGTGCAGACATCGTAGAAACATCTTATCTCTTAATGGGGTTTCTGTGTGCACGAGAATATTTTAATGGAAATACTCCAAAAGAAGTTTACTTACGCAAACGCATTAACCAGATGTGGGGCGCTGCCAACTGGAACTGGCATACGAATAATCAAAATAAATTGTTCTGGCACTGGAGCCCTAACAATGGCTTTGATATGAATTTCCCTGTATGGGGTTATAATGAATGTCTGATCACTTATATCATGTCAGCATCTTCTCCCAACCATAGCATTGCTAAAAGTGTTTATGATGGTACATGGGCAGGAAGCGCCGGGTTTAAAAATGGCAGGGAATATTATGGATATAAATTGCCTTTGGGAAATTATGATAAGGATAAAGGCGGTCCTTTATTTTTTGAACAATATACTTTCCAGGGTATTGATCCCCGGGGATTGAAAGACTCATTGGGTAATGATTATTTTATGCAGGGAAAAAATCATACACTTATCAACAGGGCTTATTGTATAGAGAATCCAAATAAGTTTAAAGGTTACAGTTCAACATGCTGGGGACTAACAGCCGGAGATAGTTACAAAGGTTATGTGGCGCACAGTCCTGAGAATGATCGTGGTGTTATACAACCCACAGCAGCCATATCTTCTATGCCTTACACACCGAAGGAAAGTATGGAAGCATTGCGTTATTTCTATTATACCCTGGGCGATAAAATATGGAGCAAATATGGTTTTGTAGATGGCTTCAGTATTCATCATAACTGGTATGCAAAAAGCCATTTGGCAATTGACCAGGGACCGATTGTGGTGATGATAGAAAATTACCGCACCGGCTTATTATGGAATTTATTTATGAAGATACCGGACATACAGAATGGATTAAAGAAATTAGGCTTTAGTAGTCCCAGAATTAAATGATTTATTAAAATGACTTTTGCAAAAACAACTTTGCGGCGTTGGAAGTATTTAGAAAACCTGGTTTTTATCTTCGTTTTTGGTTATATATTTTATTATTTGATCACGGGGTTTTCTCAATATTCCTGGGCAACTTTTTCAGGTAAGGGTTTTATTTATGACTTCACTAATCCTATACATACAAAAGAATTTTATAAATGTTTTCTATCTGTCATCGGCTTACTTACTTCTTTTTATTATCTATGGGAAATAGGCAAACTTTTTATAGAGGTATTGAAAAAAGAAAAGAATATTAAATGGAGTCGTACCAGGCTGTTCAATGTATTCAAAGAGGTGCGTCACAGATACCAACCCACTTTCCTTTCAAGTTATTTTGGAGAACTTCTTACAAAATTAATTGTGCTTGATGTCTTCTGGATATTGCTGCCTTACTTTCAAAAAATTTCATTATTCACAATTAATTTTGAATGGTATAGCTGGATCTATGCCTATTTGATATGGGAGCTTTCCATGTGGACATGGCATTACGGCGCTCATAAGATCCGGCTTTTCTGGTGCCTGCATTCGCCACATCATGCTCCGGAAGAACTCAATATGACCGTGGCCTGGGTGCATTTTTTTGCAGAAGGATATTACTCGGCTGCTGTACAATTAGTGATCTTAATGTTCCTCGGAGTTCAGCCGGCAATGCTCCTTGTTATCATGTCTATTGAAACAATGTGGGGAACATTTATTCATGCAGGTGAAAGATCTTTTAAAGATGGCCGCTTTGGAATTATGCAAAAAATTTTGATCACACCTTCTCATCATCGTGTACATCATGCCAAAAATCCATTGTACATGGATAGAAATTTTTGTTCTTTTCTTCCATTTTGGGATTGGTTATTTGGTACCCTTCAACCACAGAAAAAAGAAATAAAAATAGAATATGGTATTACCCGTAAAATGGATGTTACCAATTTTGTGGATTTTTATTTCGGGGAATGTTTTCTGCTGTATAAAGATGTAAGAAATGCTAAAGGGTTAAAAAATAAAATTTTATTTATGGTAAAGCCCCCGGGCTGGAGTCCCGAAAGTGTTGAGCATACGGCCGCAACGGTAAGAGCCAATTTTATAAAAGAAAATCCGGAGTTAGGATATACAAGTAAGGATTTCCTTCTAAATAAAATACGAAAGCGTAGAATAGTATCGGTGGAAGACCATATGATTGAAAATGTAAAGACAGTATGAAGTGTATAAGCTTAACAGCCTAAAGAGTTTGCATGAATTAAATAATAAATAGTAAATCAATAGTTATGAGCAACTCAATATCACGACAAAAATTTTTGCAGCAAACAGCTATGGCCGGTGCTGCAGTATTGCTTTCTTCACTTGAGAGTTTTGCATTAACTAAAGCAGATAAAAAATTAAAGGTGGCAGTTATTGGCTGCGGAAGTGTAAGCAACCGTTACCTGCCACAACTGCAATCATCAAAACTGATAGAAGTAGTAAGCCTTTGTGATATCAAATATGACAGGGCTTTGGCGCAAAACAAACAGTACAATGTAAATGCAAAAACATATCCTAACATTCATGCAATGTTACAAGGTGTTCCATTCGATATGATGGTCACGCTGACAGATATGCAGGTACATGGCGAGTTAAATAAAATAGCATTGCTGGCAGGCAAACATGTATGGAGTGAAAAACCGATGGCTAATACTTATGCTGAAGGAAAGGCTTTGCTGGATTTAGCTAAGAGTAAAAAGCTGAGATTATGGGGAGCGCCGGCAGTGGTTAATAGCCCGCAGTTTGCCTTCATGAGTAAAGCGATCCAGGAAGGAAAGCTCGGCCGTGTTGCAAGTGCCCATGGACAGTATGGACATACAGGACCAACATGGTCTGCTTTTTTTTATGAAAAAGGTGGAGGCAGTATGCCGGACCTTGGTGTATATAATATGGCTACGCTAACGGGTTTGCTTGGCCCTGCAAGATCAGTAATGGCTATGCTGAGTATTGTAAAACCCGAACGTACTGTTGATGATAAAGGAAAAATAAAAGTGGAAGCCGAAGACAATGCACATATTTTATTGGAGCATGATAAAAATATCATCAGCCATGTAATGTGTGGCTTTAATTTTTTTGATACGCATGGGCATGAAGCAGGCGCCCAAACCTTGCATTCTATCCAGGTTTTTGGAGATGCAGGAAACATGCGGTTGATCGGCTATGATTGGGAAACCAATGGAGTAGTACTCGATACAGCAGAGACCCAACCACCAAAATTAATGAGCACCGACAAAGGCGGTTATGAATGGCAGGAAGGCGCAAGGGTTACAGGCGAAAGTATTGTAAAGGGCATTGAGCCAAGGATTAATGTAGAGCATGCCTTGCATGTGCTGGAAATAATGGAAGCTGCAAGAAGATCATCAGCAACAGGTATGAAAGTGAAATTAAAAAGTAAATTTCCCTGGCCCATGGTCTGACCGTCCCGGTCTGACCATATAGCATTTCCACAAGGGATCAGTTTATAAAAATTAAATAATCATGACAAACTTTAAATTAACTCCGCAACAGATCAGCGACTATCATCGTGATGGTTATCTTATTGTAAAAAAATTTCTATCAGATGAAGAAGCAAATAAGCTATATACAATTGCTATTGAAGATGACACAATGAAAAAACATGCTTTTGATCTGAATGACCAGGCAGGAAAAAAAACAAAACTTTCTCTATGGTATACACCCGGAAATGATACCTACGGCCTGCTCACAAAAAGTAAAAGAATGGTTGAATCCGCAGATCAGTTAATGGATGGAGATGCATCGGTTTGCCATTTTCACAGTAAGCTGATGCAGAAAGAACCAAAAGTTGGTGGCGCATGGGAGTGGCACCAGGATTATGGCTACTGGTATAAGAATGAATTTTTATTTCCCGAACAAATGCTCTCGATAATGATCGCCATTACCGAAGCGAATAAAGAAAATGGATGCATGCAGGTAATAAAAGGTTCGCACAAGATGGGAAGGATAGAACATGGATTCGCCGGTGAGCAGGTTGGCGCATCGCAACATTATGTTGACCTGGCATTAAAAACTATGGAGCTGGTATACGTAGAATTGCAACCCGGCGATGCACTATTTTTTCATAGCAACACTTTGCACCGATCAGCAGCTAATCTCTCCAATAACTCCAGGTGGTCATTGATCTCTGTATATAACAGGAGTTCTAATATTCCATACAATGAGCCATCAGGCAGCAGTACTGTTCCACTGGAAACAGTGCCTGACGAAGCTATGCTTGAATGGCAGGGAGATGGATTGGGAGATGAATCCAATTTTTTAGTAAAAGAAAAAGACCAGGCATTAAAGTAAAATGAAATTTTTAAGATCACAACC
>JAQBNL010000003.1 GCA_028288585.1 Chitinophagaceae bacterium
AAACACGAAAATTCAGGGCTATCAGTGATTTTGGAGGCGCTTATTTAGATGTAAGCGGCCGGAGCGAAAGCACACAATTAAGAATAAACTTTACTTACCGCTTTGGGAATAACCAGGTAAAGGCAGCAAGACAACGTAAATTAGGTTTAGAGGAAGAAAATAACCGCATCACTAACTAATTGTCACGGTCAAACAGCGTATTTACAAATTCTTTTTTATCAAACACTAAAAGGTCAGTTGCCTTTTCTCCAACACCAATAAACTTTACAGGTATTTTAAATTGATCTGCAATAGCCAGTACTACACCGCCTTTTGCCGTTCCATCCAGCTTTGTTATGGCAAGCGCTGTAACTTCTGTGGCAGCAGTAAAATGTTTAGCCTGCTCCACAGCATTTTGTCCTGTGCTGCCGTCTAAAACCAGTATCACTTCATGTGGTGCACCGGGTTGTATCTTGCTTATTGCTCTTTTTATTTTACTGAGCTCATCCATCAGGTGAACTTTATTATGAAGACGGCCTGCTGTATCAATCAAAATAACATCAACATTCCGGGCAATGCCGCTTTGTACCGCATCAAAAGCAACAGCACTGGGATCAGCACCCATTCCATGTTTTACAATAGGTACGTTCGCTCTCTCACTCCATATTGTTAACTGGTCAACTGCCGCTGCTCTGAAAGTATCCGCAGCGCCTAATAAAACTGATTTACCCGCCTGTGAAAAATTATGCGCCAATTTTCCAATGGTAGTAGTTTTTCCAACACCATTTACACCAACTACTAAAATTATATGTGGTTTATGGCCGGAAGGCAACTTATAATTTTCATAAGAAGTATCACCGGGAGAATCAACCAAAAGTGACTGGATTTCCTCTTTTAAAATAGAATTTAACTCTGCCGTATTTATATACTTATCCCGGGCAACTCTTGCTTCTATTTTATCAATTATTTTAACGGTTGTATCTACGCCAACATCAGCGCTAACCAAAGCATCTTCCAAATTATCCAGTACGCCTTCATCAACCGTACTTTTACCTGCAATTGCTTTTGTTATCTTGTCAAAAAAACCCGCTTTTGTTTTTTGGAGCCCTTCATCTAGCGATTGTTTCTGTTCCTTTTTGCCTAAGAGTTTATCAAATATTCCCATCGTATATATATAAGTGGTAAAGGTATTAAACAAATAAAGCCACTCCGTAAGGAATAGCTTTATAAATAATTTTTACTGCAAGATTTAGCTTTTCAAAAAAGCATTCACTTTATCCTTATGCACTATACTTTCTTTAAAAGTATAAGAGCCTGTTTTAGGACTGCGAACAGTGCGTACAACTTTTGTCCAGTTCTTAGCTTCGGATGCCGCCTTTTGATCTTTGGTTTTTATCGCTGTTTTAGCTGCTTTTGCCATGATTATTTAATTTCTTTATGAACAGTAACTTTTTTTAATGTTGGATTGAATTTTTTCAACTCCAAACGCTCTGGGGAATTCTTCTTATTTTTTGTGGTAATATAACGGCTTGTACCAGGCAGACCTGAAGTCTTATGCTCTGTACACTCCATAATTACCTGAACCCTGTTTCCTTTCTTAGCCATATTAGTAATTTTTAAAATTATATCTTGGAACCTTTGTGCCTTAATTCCTTAACTACACTATATAAACCATTTTTCGCTATTGTACGAATGCCCTCAGTAGATATTTTCAAGGTTACCCATTTATCTTCCTCAGCTAAAAAATAGCGCTTGGTTTGCAGATTAGGTAAGAACCTTCTCTTTGTTTTAATATTAGAATGAGAAACTTTGTTTCCTGTAATTGGTTTTTTACCTGTAACCTGACATACTCTGGCCATATAATTTCCTTTTTTTCGGAGGGCAAAGGTAAGGGATTATATTGATAATTTTGCAATGAAAAGCTAAGATTTTACATGATTTCCGGATTAGTGGTTTACTATTTGTAACCAGAATATTAAGTTATGGAAACTTTCAGTAAGATATTAAATGATGAAAAGCCGGTATTGGTAGATTTTCATGCAGAATGGTGTGGACCCTGTAAAATGATGGCCCCTGAATTAAAAAAATTTGCAGATACCCATAAAGAACAGGTAAGAGTTTTAAAAGTAGATATAGATAAGAACAGGGCAACAGCTGAGCAATTTAATATTCAGGGGGTTCCGACCTTAATACTTTTTAAAAAAGGTAAAGTTCTATGGCGGCAATCAGGCGCTATGAATGCCCAACAACTTTCGGGTATTGTAAAAAGCAAATTATAATTTAGAGATCGCTTTCCACATTTCATCAGCCACTAATTGATTGCCGGCATTGTTAAGATGCACTCCATCGGTTGTTAATATTCCCCTGTCTTTATTTCCGGGATTATTTTTGAGATCATATTCTAAAAATGCCTTCCTGAGATCAATTAATGGGAGGTTATTTTTTATAGCCATGTTCCTGATAATGTTACTGTATTTATTAAGATCCCCATCCTGTTCATTGCTAAAATCTATCTTCTCTCCTATTACTGCAGGTGTACAAATAATCACTTTAATATTTTTATCTGCCAGCTTTTTTAAAATGGCGGAATAAAATCTTTCAAATTTATCAGCATCAGTGCCGGTGCCCATTGTGCGCTTATGCCACACATCATTTACCCCAATGAAGATCATAACAATGTCAGGGTTTTTATTCAGTACGTCATCTTCCAGTCTTAAGTACAGATCATAAACTTTATTACTGCTTACCCCTGCGCCAACAAGAGTATAGTCATCTTTTAAATTATTTTTTTGGAGCATCGAATCCATCTTTACAATAAATCCTCCGGGATTAACTGCCTGCTCTGTTATTGAGTCACCAAAAAAAATTATCTTCTTTTTTTTCTGCATAGTAAACGCAATTAATAACATACAACAAAACAGTGGCAAAATCTTTTTCATACAGGAAAGATAAAAAAATATCCCTCACGCTTTTTGATTACTTTTCTTTCTGAAATAATAAATACAACAACCCATTAATCTAAATGAAACAACAAATAGCACACATAGCTTTGGTAGTTGATGATTATGACGATGCCATAAAATTCTATACAGAAAAATTAAATTTTAATCTTTTAGAGGATACCGTTTTAAGTGAAACAAAAAGATGGGTTTTGGTAGCTCCGCAAGGTTCAGAAGGCTGCTGCCTGCTGCTTGCAAAAGGAGTTGGTGATGAACAGCGAAGCAGGATAGGCAATCAAACAGGCGGGCGGGTTTTTCTATTTTTAAAAACTGATGACCTGTTGCGGGATTATAAAACAATGCTCACCAAAGGAGTTAAATTTAAGAGAGAACCAAAGACAGAAACATATGGAATAGTAGCAGTTTTTGAAGATTTATATGGCAACCTTTGGGACTTAATTCAATTTACCAATAGCAAATAAATGTTTATCTCTTATCAAACTGCCTTATTTCTTATAAATGTAGATACTTCAGCATGCGGTAAAAAAGTTCTTTCTTTTAAAAGATATCCATTCCCTTTTTCACAAAAATGAACTTTTAAATTTTCAATACTGATGGGGTTTCCTTCAGGAATATCAGCAATATTATTATGGCGGATATCATGTCCATCAATTATAATTACTAAGCCGCTGCCGATGGCTTCCATTTTATTTCCTTCGGTAATAAGCATCCCAGTATCTTCTCCCAACCCAATTCCAAGGCATTGGGGATTGGTTGCAATTGCCTGTGCCAGCCTTCCAAACCTTCCTCTCTTTTCAAAATGACTGTCGAAAATTACGTCATCCATAAAGCCAAGCCCTGTTGTAATTTTCACTTCCCCTTTTAAATGCGCTCTTGTTGCATTGCCTTCATATATCATTGTATTGCTCATTGCCATGGCGCCTGCAGACGTTCCTGCAACCACAAAATTTTCTTCTTCCTCGTATCTTTCTAAAGCAATTTGTAAAATTTCTGTGCCGCCAAATGTTGCAGATAATCGCAATTGGTTTCCGCCGCTGAACATAACAGCCCCGCAATTACGGATGCGTTCAATGTATTCTGTGTTCATTGCATCAGCACGGTTGCGTATGGGCATAATACCAATATTGGTGCAGCCTATTTTTCCAAAAGCATTAAGGTAATTTTCTCCCACTTCGTAAGGTATCATGGAAGCTGTAGTAATTACTTCCATTCTTCTGTCGGGGCCGCCGGCTTCTTCTATAATTCTGCGAAGAATGCCTAACTCAAAAAAGTTAAGATTGCTACGAACCACTTCTCCTTTTTCAAGGTCAACGCCTTTATCTTCTGCGCCACCTATTGCAAAAAGCTTTCCCCGAGGGTGCATGAATTTAATTTTCGTGAAAACAACAATGCTCTATTCTAATTAGTTTATGGCATGCAATGCTGTTCAAAAAAAATTGCTATACAAATGTAACGCAATTGAATAAAAATTAATTGTAATACAGCGTGTATTTTTTATGATAGCTATTTTTTGCTACCTTGAAATTTCCAGACAATTAATTTCATCAACTCAATTTATTTATGAAGATAGTAGAGATAAAAGTTTTAAGAGGACCGAATTACTGGAGCGTAAGAAGGCCAAAGCTCATCCAGATGAAATTAGACCTGGAAGAAATGGAAGAAAAGCCTTCTGATAAAATTCCAGGGTTCAAAGAAAGTTTAGAAAAACTTTTACCTGGCTTATACGAACACAGGTGCAGTGAAGGTGTACATGGCGGCTTTCTTTCACGTGTGGCCGATGGAACATGGATGGGACATATTATTGAACATGTAGCCCTGGAACTGCAAACACTCGCAGGAATGGATACGGGTTTTGGGCGTACAAGAACTACAGGAAAACACGGAGAATATTTTGTTGTTTTCGATTATATGGAAGAAGAAGCAGGTGTATATGCGGCAAGGGCTGCTTACAATTTAGTGAAGAGTTTAATAGATAACAGTGAATATAACCTTGATGAAGATGTACAAAAATTAAGAGAGATAAGAGAACAGACACGGTTAGGCCCATCTACTGCAAGCATTGTGGAAGAAGCAGAAAAAAGAGGTATTCCTTATATAAGGTTGAATAATCAAAGCCTTATCCAGCTTGGTTATGGCATTCATCAAAAAAGATTTAGGGCAACCATAGCCGGTTCTACTTCCTGCATTGCAGTTGATATTGCAGGCAATAAAGAAGAGACAAAAAATTTATTGGGCGCTGCAGAAATCCCGGTACCAAAAGGCAGCATAATTTACAGTGATGAAACGGCACAGGATGCTGTTGATGCTGTAGGGTTTCCCTTCGTTATAAAACCCATTGATGGCAATCATGGAAAAGGTATAACAACAAATATTACCACTATTGAGCAGGCAGAAAAAGCTTTAGCAGCTGCCCGGCAATATGGCCGCAATGTTATCTGCGAAAAATATATTACAGGTTTTGATTTCAGGGTGCTTGTTATTAATTATAAATTTATTTGTGCTGCTTTGCGAACACCGGCTGCTGTTACAGGTGATGGAGAACACTCTGTTCAATGGCTGATAGATGAAACAAATAAGGACCCACGCAGGGGATACGGACATGAGAAAGTTTTAACCCAGATAAAAATTGACAGCTTCACACAAAAAATGCTGGACGATAAAGGATATAATTTAGAAACCATTCCGGCAAAAGGGGAATTAGTATTATTAAAACCAACAGCAAATCTTTCAACCGGCGGAACTTCCACAGATGTTACAGACGAGGTTCATCCTGTAAATATTTTTTTAGCAGAACGTATTGCAAAAATTATCGGACTGGATATTTGCGGAATTGATATAATGGCAATCGATCTTAAAACATCTTTAATGGAAAATGGCGGAGCTGTGCTTGAAGTTAATGCAGCGCCGGGGTTTAGAATGCATGTAGAGCCATCAGAAGGCATTGGAAGAAATGTAGCTGAACCTGTAGTTGATATGATGTACCCAAATCGTACAACTGGTAGAATACCTATTATAGCTATTACCGGTACCAATGGCAAAACCACCACCAGCCGGCTTATCGCACACATTTGTAAAACAGCCGGCTACAAAGTAGGCTTTACTACTTCTGATGGAGTATATATTCAAAACCAGATGATGATGAAAGGTGATTGCACCGGCCCAAAGAGCGCAGAATTTGTTCTAAAAGATCCTACCGTTGATATGGCGGTTTTAGAATCTGCCAGAGGTGGGATTTTAAAGAACGGGCTTGCATTTTCTCATTGTGATATAGCTATTGTAACCAATGTTACAGCAGACCATATTGGCTTGGGAGGTATTCAAACCCTTGAACAAATGGCCCAGGTAAAATCAGTATTACCGGAAACCGTTTTTAAACATGGCTTTGCCATTTTAAATGCTGAAGACGACCTGGTATATGCAATGAAAAAGGGTCTTGATTGCAACGTTGCATTGTTTAGCATGGATGAAAATAATAAGCGGATAATACAGCATTGTAAAAAAGGTGGTATTGCAGCCGTATATGAAAATGGATATGTTACCATAATGAAAGGCACATGGAAAATAAGGATTGAGAAGGTTACAGAAATACCCATCACATTTGGCGGCAAGGCAGCACATAATATTATGAATACACTGCCATCAATACTTGCCTGTTATCTTTTTAAAAATATTAAAGTAGAAGATATCCGTATTGCCCTGCATACCTTTATTCCTTCATCATCCCAAACACCGGGAAGATTGAATTTATTCCAGTTTAAGCATTTTAAATTCCTTGTTGACTTTGCCCATAACCCTGCAGGGTTAAACTTATTATGCGACTTTGTAAACCAGCTTGACAGTACTTATAAAGTAGGAATCATTAGTGGCACCGGCGACAGGAGAGATGATGACATTCGTGAAATAGGTAGAATATCTGCCAAAAATTTTGATGAAATAGTTATCCGCCAGGATAGAAATTTGCGTGGCAGAACTGCTGATGAAATAATAAACTTATTGGTAGAAGGTATTAATGAAACTAAGCCTAAAGATATTCCTGTTACTATTATTCCGGATGAGAAGGAAGCGATATTATATGCTTATAAACACGTTAAATCCGGAGCGATAATAACTATAATGTGTGATGTTATCCCTGATACCATTGAGTTTATAAAAAAGTTAAAGGAAGATGAAGACAGGTCGTGAATTGTAAAGAAGCTCTAAAGATTAATTAATGTTGAATTACTGATTACTGATCATTTAACTGGTAACTCACTACTCACACCTCACATCAAAAAACCGTTTTGCAAACTTCTTCTATACCCTTACTTTTGCAAATCATTTTTGTCCCATAGTATAAAGGTAGTACGACAGATTTTGATTCTGTTTGTCGAGGTTCGAATCCTCGTGGGACAACCATCATTTCAAAATTAATATCCAAAATATTTAAAAGCTGCCCAGTAATATGGAGCTTTATATTTTTCTCCAAATTCTCCCTTAATAAATTTTTGCCGGGTAAGGTGTAATGCTTCTGAATAACTCCTGTTTTCTTTAAATACAAGTTTGTAAAAAGAAGACATGAAGATGCCTGTAACCTCATCATCAATCTTCCACCAGGTAGCAATAACAGATTTGGCGCCTGCTAAAAAAAATGCAACCGGCAGGTTTTTTACTTCTTCTCCATCACCTGGAATGCCTGCAGCTGTTTCGCAGGCTGATAAACATACCAGCCCTGCATTTAAGTGAAGATTTGCAATCTCATTAAATTGTAGAAACCCATCTTCGGATGTTCCAATATTTTCCGAAATAATTAATGCATTATCACGATAATCACTCATTGAAACCATTCCATGTACTGCAAAATGCAAAATATCATAGGCAGCCAGTTCCCCTGAATTGCTTAATGCTTTTACCCTGCTTTCGGTAAGGTCATTTTTATCTATAACCATTGCGGAAGGAACATCTTTTTTTATGGATGTCAATTCATTTGCTGTTCCTGGCAAATCATTCCAGTTATCCAAACCTGATCGTGAAAGATCGTAAGCTCTTCCCGTCATGTTGTGTGGCTGAAAACTGGTGTATACCGGGTTGCCCAAAGCCAGCATTCGCTTTGTACCTGGTTTTGCTGTAGATTTTAATATAGCCCTGCTGGTTAATGAAGGAACATAAATAATATTATACAAGTCTCCAAGATATTCATCCTTATCATTCTTTAATGTCTCAAATGCAATTAGCGTAGTGCCGGCATCAGCGGAAATGTAAATCGTTTTTTTACCGGCAAGCAGTTTCTCAAAAGGTTTAATATATATTTGATACAACACATCATTAAATGCCAGCATTTCCGCCTTATAGTTACTGCTTTGGCTGGTTTCCGTTATAATACCCCGGGTATTTCCTCCCTGCATCATATTGTTCAAGTTAGTACCGATGATGCCTAGAAGAGTAATACCGGTTCTGAATTCCCCAGGCTCAAATGTGGATTGGTTAGCTTGTGATGCTGCCCGTACTTTATACAATACTTCGTCCCACGCTACTTCCGAATGTCCTTTCATCAATTTATCCAACAAGGTGTGATCTTCTTCAATCAACAGGTTAGCATCTTTACTGATAGCAATTCCAAAACCCACCTTCGTCATATAAGAATTACTATAGCTTATTACCACTTCATCATCCTTAAGTTCCTTTGCCACCGCACTAATACTGATACTTTTGGCAGGATACTTATTACCGGTAAGAGTGGGATATAATATATTAGCTTTTGATTGCTCGGACAGATCGAACAATTCATTTATATTTTTTTTCTCCAAAGCCATTCTTTTTAAATAGACAAATGACTGGCTTCTCTCTTTAAGAGGAAATTCGTGATCTACCTTTGGATTATTTTGAATATAAGTAACATATAACCTGATAGCTTCTCTAAAATAAACGACGGCAGAATCCTGTTGGGATAACTGGTAATAGGCAAGCCCAACTTTCTCATATATATCCGATACATTGATACTTTTTTCATTCTTATACAATTGGATAAAATCTTTCCCTTTTAAAACAGATTCTGCAGGCTTTCCGGAGGTTCTTAAAAGAGAACAATAAATCAGATCGTCAATAAACTGATCCTCTAAACTGACAACGTTACCGGTATTAATTGTTTTTGAAAGAGCATAATAATAACTAACTGAGTCGATCAATTTCATTTCACCAAATACCAGCATTAACCTGTTTATTGAAACATTTTTTGCGCCTGGTACCGCTACTATATCTGCCAAATAGAAGCTTTTTCTGAAATAATAAAGCGCTGAATCTTCTTTATTCTTTTCCCTCATTTTATCTCCCAGCAGCAGATTAATAGTATATTGTTTATCAACATTATTTGACAGGATCGCCAGGTTTACCGCCTGTTTCATTAAAAAAACGCCTCCTTCATTTGCATTACCTATTTTGTATAATACGTCAATAATAAAACTGGTATCTTTTAAGTCATTTGATATCTCAATAACATTCATAAAGTATTTTTCCATAGCAATTAATTTGCTATCCCTGTTATAATGCAGCCACCCAAGGCTCCAGAAAAAATCACGCATAACATATAACCGTCTATGCTCATTTTTAATTTCTTCTTTCAGAAATTTTTCTTTCAAGGCTGTAATTGATTCGTCGTAAACTGAATAATTTTTAAAAGTGGTTAGCTGGAAAATTGAATCAAGAATATCACTGCCATAAGCCTTACTTAAATATTGAGTGGTAAAATAATTCACAAACATATTTTTATATGGTGCCGTTCTATATGGAAAATTTCCTTCTCTTTCCAGGAGATCAAAGTCAGGCAATATGCCTTTTTCATATGCATTACTGTTAGGTATATAAGAGGCTGCCTTTTTATAAAATTCCAGGCATTTGGATTTCTGTTTTAGAAAACCATACACATGGCCAAGATTAAGGTAAATAGAGTATGAACAATCATTAAGCGTTAAAGCATGCAGGTAATATTTTTCAGCTTCGGTATATTCTTTATTGAGCATTAAAAACCAACCGGTATTATTCCAGTGATTTGCATTGTCCGGCTGCAGGGTTACCAGTTGTTTACAACTGTAAACGGCTGCCTGGTAATTTTTTAATTTACCATATACAGATGAGATCTCATCAAGGGCTTTAAGACTGTTTGGCTCTATGTTTAATACCTGTTGTAATGGAAGTAATGCCTGCTCATAATTACCTTTACCAAATGCCTCAGAAGATTCCATAAAAAGTTTATCCAATTGCCCGGATTGTGCATTTACAACTATGCCTGATAATAACAGAACAAAAAAAAGACACACCTTTCCGGGAGTAATTTTTAAATATTTCATACTGAGAATTTTGAAGAAAGGATAAAGCGGGTTAGATCATAACTTTAAAAATATGTGATAAAAGTTATTATGAATAACTATTTTAATATGTTATTTCAAATTTTAAAAAATCTACCGGATAAGTTTAATTAAGTAACTTCAGATTTTTGAATTTGCTTTTTATTTGAAAGCCTGCACTTTAATCTTCTTTGAATTATAGATACTAATACACTTTATATGTCATCAAACGCACAAACTAAAAGTCAGGTTACAGTTAATGAAAGTGAAAACCCGCTAAACATTAACTATCAAATGCTAAAGAAATCATCATTGGTTTTAAGAGCTTTAAATCATAAGCTCCGGCAACAAATAGTACAAATAATTGCAAGTAAAGGGAAGATCAGTGTTACTGATCTTTATATACAATTAAGAATAGAACAATCTGTAGCATCTCAACACCTGGCTATTTTACGTAAAGTAAATATTCTTATAACAGAGCGCAGTGGTAAATTCATTTTTTATAAAATTAATCATGATCGCATTGGTACCATCAATCAATTTATAAAAGACCTGGTTGGTTAAAAAATACATACCTAAAATTTCTTTTTACTTCTTATTCATAATTTATATGCATATAAAGTGCATGTATAAAATTTATATTAATATATAAGGTTGTGATTTTTATGAGTGAACTGAAAATATATATAAATAATAAATAATACTATTTTATCTTCAAACCATGAGTTTGAAGGTAAGTGATGCTAAACCCGGGGATAAAAAAGAACTGATAAATTTTGATGATGTAAAAAAAGCCGCTGTTATTATCAGGGCATTAAATAATCCATTACGAAAACGCCTTATCGACTTTTTATTAAAAAATGAAACCGCTACGGTTACAAATATTGTTTTCAATTTACGTGAAGAACAAACAATAATCTCTCAACATTTGAATATTTTACGAAAGGCAAAAATTGTAACATTTTTAAAAAAAGGAAAAAATGTTTACTACTTTTTAAATAAACCCAGAGTGGCTGAAATTCAAAAATCTTTAGAAGGATTATTTGATGAAATTCCGATTGAAGATCTAAAAAAAATAGACAAACCCTGATCAGCTCCCCATATTATTTTTTTACATTTACTACTTATTAGATTACAGCTTCAAACTTTGCATATGAATAATGCAACAGGAAAATATATAATTATAATTGGAGTGATAATAATTTTTATCGGTGTTCTAATTTATTTTTTTCATGATAAATTAAACTGGATAGGAAAGTTACCCGGAGATATAAGAATCGAAAAAGAGAATTTAAGATTTTATTTCCCAATCACCACTATGCTGTTATTAAGTTTAGCGATAACGGTAATTATAAATGTCATTAAAAGATTCCTATAGAAAAAAAATACCCAAATTGTTAATACCTTGCAGTGATAAAAATTTTGTGTTGCTATGCCAATAAGTCAAAGACCCCTAACCAAAATAATGATTGAAAAGCTTCGTGATTGTCACGACAAGCAATCCAAAAATGGTGGTAATCCATGTTTACAGGAAGACCTGAAAGGATCTCTTGCAGCCTTATATAAAAGGGGACTTGTAGATACAAAAATCCAGGACGTTAATGGAAAGCGCCTGTTGTGTATCATTGTTACAGAATCAGGTGTAACTTATTTAAAAAGCCTGGAAAAGAAATAATAACCGGATTACTTTATTTCATCACTTCCTCAATAACCTTTCCTATACATCCACTGGGCATTTGTATTTTCAACATCACAACGATGGTGGGTGCAATATAGTAAGCAATAAACAGCATGCAGAGAAAAAAAATTTTAATGTGATATCTTTTTAAATGTAAAAAAAATTGACCCTATTTAAGTGGCAGCGAAGCTAAGTCACATTACTAATAATGACTTATTTTTGCGCAGCATTTAATATTAAATTTTTGTTATGGTAGATGTGTTTGAAAAATTAGATGGCGGCCCTCTTGGCCAGCATGTTGAAAGAGCTCATGGATATTTTGCATTCCCAAAACTGGAAGGTGAATTAGGAAGCCGCATGTTCTTTAGAGGTAAAGAAAAAATTGTTTGGAGCCTGAATAATTATTTAGGGTTAGTGAACCATCCTGAAACAAGAAAAGTTGACGCTGAAGCCGCAGCAAAATGGGGAATGGGAAACCCAATGGGTGCAAGGATGATGAGCGGGAACAGCACGCAACATGAAGAGCTGGAAAAAGTGATAGCCGAATTTGTTAAGCGTGAAGATGCTATGCTTTTGAATTTTGGTTACCAGGGGATAATGAGTTGTATTGATGCATTGGTAAACAGGCGTGATGTAATTGTGTATGACGGAGAAAGCCATGCATGTATTGTTGATGGCGTTCGTTTGCACGTTGGCTATAGTTATGCATATAAACATAACAATATTGAAGATTGTGAAAAACAGTTAGTACGTGCTGCTAAGATGGCGGAAAAAAATGGCGGTGGAATTTTAGTAATAACGGAAGGCGTTTTTGGCATGAGCGGCAACCAGGGAAAACTAAAAGAACTTGTTGCACTTAAACAAAAACATAATTTCAGATTGCTGATAGATGATGCTCATGGATTTGGCTCAATGGGGCCAACAGGCGCAGGTGCAGATGAAGAGCAGGGTTGCCAGGATGGTGTTGATCTTTACTTCAGCACATTTGTAAAAAGTATGGGAAGTATAGGTGCTTTTATTGCAGGAAGCAGAAAAGTAATGACCTATCTGCGTTATAATGTACGGTCTCAAATTTTTGCAAAGAGCCTTCCCATGATTATTGTAGAAGGCATGATAAAAAGAATGGAAATGCTAAAAACTATGCCGGAGCTGAGAGAAAAACTATGGCATAATGTAAACAAACTTCAAACAGGATTAAGAGAAAAAGGATTTGATATTGGCACAACCAATAGCCCTGTTACACCTGTGTTTATGAAAGGCGATTTACCGGAGGCTACAGGAATGTTGATGGACCTTCGGGAAAACTATAATATTTTTTGTTCTGTTGTTGTATTCCCTGTTATACCAAAAGGACAAATAATTTTTAGACTGATACCAACTGCCGCACACAGTGATGAAGACACAGAGTTAACATTAAACGCTTTTGAGGAAACAAAAAGAAAATTAGATGCAGGGGCTTACAGGGCAGAAGAAATCCCTGATATGGCTGATGCCGGTAAAGGAATGGTTGGAGAGATGTAGCAGCTTGACTGTCCCGGTCTGACTGCTGAATTTTTAATAATTTGTCTGACAGTGACCGTCAGACAACATCAAACCAAACTTTTTTGTCATCATTCCATTCGCCATTATAATTGATAGTTAACTCTTCATCCTTTTCAATTACCCTGATGGTTTTTATTTGAATGGTTTCCTCTTCAAAATTCATAAAGTATTCGCAGTTACTTTTATAGTTATGGTTGTACATCGCTAAATAACCAAGTGCCATACAGCATTTATCTTTTTCCTCTCCCCATTCAAAAATATAATCATGCAATAAAGTTTTATCAAGATGAATTCTATCTTCTTTATTCATAACAATCACAGGTGATTCTTCAATAATTGTATGGGCAGGAATTCTTTCTCTTGTAAATACAGCTTTACCTTTATTTTCGGTTCTTTTTAAATATAGCCAGGGCTTTATCATATTATTAACCGGATGGGTAAATTAAAATAAATTAATTTGCAAAATAATCTAAACCACTGGTAAAATATAAGAGAGGATGTCAACAGAGGCTAATAAAATATTACTGCAGGATGAGTTTGAAGAAGTATTTGCATCCGGTGATGATGAGCGTATACATCAATTTTTGGATGAGCAGAATATCAGCGATGTTGCTGACCTTATCTATGAAAATGAAGACCGGGAAGCATATATTTTATCCAGCCTTTCTGTTCATAGAGCCGCTGGCCTTTTTAAAATATTAGAACATGCAACACAGGAAAAGATCATCCAGGAACTTCCTCCATCAAAAACTGCTGAACTTTTAAATGAACTGCCGCCCGATGACCGCACCTCTTTTTTGGAAGATCTTCCAAATGAAGTGGTGAGGGAATTAATAAAAACTTTAAATCTTGAAGAAAGAAAGATCACCCTTTCCTTACTTGGATATCCTGAAAACAGTGTGGGCAGGCTAATGACGCCGGATTATGTTTATGTACATGAAAGCGATACTGTAAAAGAAGTTCTTAATATAATAAGGCATGTAGGAAAGAACAGTGAAACGATTGATGTTATTTACGTGATAAATGATAAAGGGGAATTGCTGGATGATATTAGGATTCGTGAATTTATTTTAGCAGATCCGCACACAAAAGTTTCTGAACTGATGGACGGCCGTGTAATATCTTTAAAAGTAAATGATGACCAGGAAATTGCCAATGAAGTTTTTAAAATGAATAACCGCGTTGCGCTGCCTGTTACTGATGATACAAATGTTTTGCTGGGAATAATAACTATTGATGATGTACTGTGGATAGCCAGTGAAGAGTTTAGTGAAGACATCCAAAAGATAGGTGGTACTGAAGCATTGGATGAGCCATATCTTGAAATGCCCATCTTTAAATTATTTAAAAAAAGAATTACATGGCTGGTCGTTTTATTTATTGGTGAGATGCTTACCGCAACAGCAATGGGTTATTTTGAAGATGAGATAGCTAAAGCCGTAGTACTTGCTTTGTTTGTCCCCCTTATCATTTCAAGTGGCGGTAACAGCGGCTCACAGGCTTCTACATTAATTATCCAGGCAATGGCCGTTGGTGAACTTACCATTGCCGACTGGTGGAGAGTTATGAGAAGGGAACTAATTTCAGGATTAATGCTGGGCAGTATTTTAGGTGTAATTGGTTTTATAAGAGTTATTGTTTGGTCAAATATTTTCCCAAATGTTTATGGAATTCATTTTTTAGCTATAGGATTAACTGTTGGAATTGCATTAGTAGGTGTTGTAATTTGGGGAACATTATGCGGTTCCATGCTGCCGATAATTTTAAAAAGACTGGGTGCAGACCCTGCAGTAAGTTCGGCACCATTTGTGGCTACATTGGTTGATGTAACCGGGTTGCTTATTTATTTTTCAGTTGCATATATGTTTTTACAGGGTACATTACTTAAATAAATGATGAGCATTGAAACAGGATATTCAAATAAGATAATATTTTTATTTGTGTATAAGATTAACCGCAGAGAAAAAAATGCAGAGTTTACGCAAAGTTCTTTGTGTAAAAAAACTGGCTAACAAAGAAAAAATAAAATTATGTGTGGAATTGTAGGATACATCGGACCAAGAGAAGCTTACCCGATAATTATTACAGGACTTAAAAGACAGGAATACCGGGGCTATGACAGTACCGGTGTGGCTTTGATAAATGGTGATGGCCTGCGGGTTTATAAAAAGAAAGGCAAAGTTGCCGAGTTGGAAGAATCGTTACTGGGCAAACCTTTAAGCGCTCACATTGGCATTGGCCATACACGCTGGGCAACACATGGCGAACCCAGTGACCGCAATGCACATCCGCATACAAGTGCCAGCGGAAAACTGGCCATGATACATAATGGCATCATTGAAAATTATGGACAATTAAAACAGGAGCTTCTTAATAAAGGCTACACATTCACAAGTGAAACCGATACGGAAGTACTGCTGAATTTTATTGAGGAGATAAAGAAAAATAATAAGTGTTCTTTAGAAGAAGCAATACGGATTGCTTTAAAAAGAGTTGCCGGGGCTTATGTTATTTTAGTGCTTGATGCTGATAACCCTGATACAATTATTGCTGCCAGAAAAGGAAGCCCTTTGGTAATCGGTATAGGAAAAGGAGAGCATTTTCTCGGCTCGGATGCTACCCCCATGCTTGAATACACAAAAGAAGTTGTGTATGTAAACGATTATGAAGTTGCCATTGTAAAAGCAGATGAACTCATCCTTAAAAATTTAGGTAATGAAAGGCAAACGCCTTATATCACTAAGCTTGATATGGAACTGGCAGCAATTGAAAAAGGCGGTTATGATCATTTCATGCTAAAAGAAATCTTTGAACAGCCGCATACCATTTATGATTGCCTGCGTGGACGGTTAGATGCTAAAGCGGGAACGATAACAATGAAAGGCGTTCAGGATAATATTGAACAGTTGATTAATGCAAACAGGATAATTATTGTTGCCTGCGGAACAAGCTGGCATGCTGGCTTAATAGCTGAGTATGTAATAGAAGAGCTGTGCAGGATTCCCGTTGAAGTTGAATATGCTTCTGAATTCAGGTACCGCAATCCAATCGTTAACAAGGGAGATGTTATTATTGCTATTTCGCAAAGCGGTGAAACGGCAGATACATTGGTGGCAATAGAAAAAGCAAAAGAAAATGGCGCAATAATTTTCGGGATTGTGAATGTAGTGGGCTCTTCTATTGCACGGATATCACATGCCGGTGCATATACACATGCAGGCCCCGAGATTGGAGTTGCTTCTACAAAAGCATTTACTGCGCAGCTGGTAGTATTAACGATGATAGCCTTAAAAATTGCAAAAGAAAAAGGAACTATCAGCGAAGAATATTATTCCAAATTACTTTTTGAACTGGAAGATGTTCCGGAAAAGGTAGAAGCGCTCTTAAAAAATGTGGATGAAATAAAAGTAATTGCAGAAAAATATAAGGGAGCATCAGATGCCTTATTTCTCGGCAGGGGATATAATTTCCCTGTTGCATTGGAAGGCGCATTAAAGCTTAAAGAAATTTCTTATATACATGCAGAAGGTTATCCTGCTGCAGAAATGAAACATGGCCCCATCGCATTGGTAGATGAAAATTTACCCGTTGTTTTTGTTGCAACCAAAGATGCTTATCATGCCAAAATTGTAAGTAACATCCAGGAGATAAAAGCCCGCAAAGGAAAAGTAATAGCAATAATTTCAGAAGGTGACGAAGTTATCCCTGGTATGGCAGATGATGTATTTGTTGTTCCCCCGGCGGATGAAATAATTGCCCCGATGATTAGTGTAATCCCATTGCAACTTCTCTCCTATTACATCGGTGTTGCAAAAGGCTGTGATGTTGACAAACCAAGAAATCTTGCAAAATCTGTAACGGTGGAGTAATCCTGAATGGTAATAAGAAAATAAATTTATCTTACAAAAAATTAAAACTTAATAGCCCCTTTAGGGGTTGGGTATGAATATAATAATAAAACACCCGGTAAATAATTTAGGCTACGGTTTTATTGATGAAAAATATCTTCCTAAAGATAAAGATGAATATTACCTGCGTAACCTTCAAAATAAAAACGGGGTTACCTATCGCAGGCTTACTAGCTCAGAAAAAGAAATTTTAATAAGGAACGGAAATAATTCTGATGACTGGAGTAAGATATTGGTATCTGAAGCATTTGATCCCGGGCTGGTAAAAAATTGTAAATTCTTTGGGTTAATTCGCATCGGCAAATTAGAACCTTTCTATCTTGAATTTCATAACCTGAGAATGCCTGTAGGCTTATATAACAGCACCATCATCAGTTGCGATTTTGGCGATAATATATGCATTGATAATGCATCTTACTTAAGCCATTACATTATCGGAAATGAAGTAATGATCGCTAATGTAAATGAATTGGCAACTACAGATTATGCAAAATTCGGAAATGGAATACTTAAGGAAGGAGAAGACCCGAATGTAAGAGTCTGGATGGAATTGTGTAATGAAAATGGCGGAAGAAAAGTTTTACCGTTTGATGGTATGTTACCCGGAGATGCCTTCTTATGGAGTAAGTATGTTGATGATGATGAACTGCAAAAAAAATTAGTCCAGCTTACTGAAAAAGAATTTGATAAACGAAGAGGGTATTATGGAACTGTTGGCGACAGAACAGTAATAAAAAATTGTAAAATCATAAAAGACGTTCGCATTGGCAGTGATGCATATCTTAAGGGTGCAAATAAATTAAAGAATTTAACCATCAATAGTGATGAAGAACGCACATCGCAAATAGGCGAAGGATGTGAACTGGTGAATGGCATAGTGGGTTATGGCTGCCGCATTTTTTATGGCGTAAAGGCTGTTCGTTTTGTAATGGCTTCACATTCGCAATTAAAATATGGTGCCCGCCTTATCAACTCTTATCTTGGCAATAATTCTACTATCTCCTGTTGCGAAGTTTTAAATTCTCTTATTTTCCCGGCACATGAACAACATCATAATAATTCATTTTTATGTGCCTCTCTCGTATTGGGACAAAGTAATATTGCTGCAGGAGCTACCATTGGGAGCAATCACAACAGCAGGAGTGCAGACGGTGAAATGGTTGCCGGACGGGGGTTCTGGCCGGGCCTTTGCGTAAGTTTAAAACACAACTCCAAATTTGCCATGTTCACTATTTTAGCCAAGGCAGATTTTCCGGCTGAGCTTAATATTCCTATCCCTTTTTGTTTGGTTAGTAATGATGTTGCTAATGATATGCTGGTTGTAATGCCGGGATACTGGTTCATGTATAACATGTATGCTTTGTCTCGCAATACCTGGAAGTATATTGACAGGGACAGGAGAACGGAAAAAATTCAAACCATAGAATATGATTACCTGGCACCGGATACAATAAATGAAATATTTGATGCAATAAAAATCCTAAGTAAACTTTCTCCTGAAGAAGACGATTGTTATTATATTGATGGATTTGAGAACAGCAATCGTAAGGCGCAAATATCCAAGTTACCTGAATCCCTGAAATTATTCACCGACCTGCTAATTTATTATGGTGGCACACAACTTTTGGAACACATCCAAAAAAATAATTTTACTTCTTTTGAAGAATTAAAAAAGAGCATTCCCGCTAAAATAGCCAGAAGCAAATGGATAAATGTTGGCGGGCAATTAATAAAAACAACAGATGTAGACAAACTAAAACAACAAATAAAAACCGGCAAGATACAAAGCTGGCCCCAGTTGCATGAAGTGTATAAAAAACTAGGCACCGATTATTCTTCCGATAAACTGGAACATGCATATACTTCCCTTCTCGAAGTTTTAAACATCACTTCAAAACAATTTACAGCGGGTACATTTAAGAACGTTTTGCAAAATGCTGTTACTATAAAAGAATGGATGTGCAAAGGCATTTATGAATCACGGGAAAAAGATTACACAAATCCTTTTCGTAAAATGGTGTACGATACCAAAAAAGAAATGGAAAAAGTAATTGGTAAAATAGAAGACAATAGTTTTATCCAGCAGCAATTAGGCGAACTTGATTCTTTTAAAAAGATGGTAAAGGAAGTAATAAAGAACATGGAGTTGTAATAACATTGTACTGCCTGCCTCTTAAATAAGATTATTTTCTTTTGAAGTTAAGCGTATTACCTCTATCAAGATAGATCAGGCTCATCTGGTGGTTATTTAATATAACAATTTCATATTTAAAAATATCCCCGGTGTGATTATCAATTGCTGTAAGCATATTTTTATTTACTTTAAAATTGAGAACAGCCGTTTTTTCCCGGCCATAATATTCCTGCATTATTGAGCCTTTTATAGTTATCCGGTACTTTTTATCATCCACAGATATCCAACTGCCATTTAATTTTTTAAAATCAATATTTTTTTTCTTTTGCGCCACCAATGAAAACGTTAATAAAAGAACAAGGGAAAAAGCAAGTAAATATTTCATATGTAATAACTGCAAATAAAAAAAGCATTCCTGCCGGGAATGCTTTTCATTAAAAATATTTTAATATTAATGCATTGTATCCTGCATTGACCTGGTAGTATCGTTCATCCTGTTCATATCCTGAAGCATCTTTGCTGCTGAATCCATTCCATTATTCATATCCATTCCTTTTTCTTTTATTTTATCAGTACCCATTTGAGTCATTGTAGCTTTGTCAAATGCCACCTTCCATGCACCGCCTTCCTTCTTCAAAGTATAATTAGTTACCTCCCCGGTTTTTTTATTTTTCACAGGAACGGTTGCCTTATCACCTTCAATTTTAGCATCGCCAAATTCCATACTGTTTTTATCATAGGTGCTGTCTTTTGCATCTTTGGGAGCCATAGACATACCCATTTGTATCATACCCAGCATAGCCTCGCTGTCTTTGGTGGCATATTTTTTTGCGCCTTCAATATCTTTTTTTGCAAGAGCATCAATAAAGCTCATTAACACACCCCTGGGATCGCTGCTGTTGCTGTTACAGCCAATTACTCCAAAAGCTAAAAGAATTGCTGCTGATAAAATGATTTTTTTCATAATAGTTTTGATTTTGATTATGGGCAAATGTAAATTTATTTTTTAAACAGTCATAAAATAACAGGGTTATTATTGGTACCGGACACGTTTTTTTTCCAGGCAGTCAGGGTTTAAAAAAAGATTATCAACAGCAACAAATTCAAAGTTATTTATTCTGGAAGTGGAGAAATTAATACGATGGTTGGTACATTGGCTGACAGCTTTGCTTACAAATTCTGCACAATACATGCGGTCATTTGTAGCAAGGTCAAATTTCATATCGAACATAAGGCCATTTTTATACCATGCCTTTACAAGGCTATCCAGTGTATTTATTTGTGATGCATTAAACTTAAAACTAAAAATGCCAAAGCCCCTGTTCTCTTCAGGATTACAAAAAAGTTCCAGCGGATCTCTTCTTAATTTTTCATCAGGATTCCATTCACCACCCAATGCATGGTAAACAAATACAGTATCATTTTCAATACTTGCTATGCCGCAATGAGAATATGTTTTATCTGTAAAAGAAAGCTGCCTTAATGATTCGCTGGTAAAATCATTCCCGGTTCTTAATATCATATCTCCCTGTTGTATTAATGGTTTTTCTTTTTCAATTGATACAAACGCTCTTTCATTTTTTAATTTGATTACAGCAGAATCAACAGCGTTAAGTTTTAATGGGTTGTATATGGAAGGAGTATTACAGGCCGCCATAAAAACAAAAAGGCAGCCCGAAAGCCACCTCCAATTTGTATTACTTTCTCTCTCCCTAAAGGGAGAACTTAGGAATGAAATAATTTTATTTTTTTTTAGCAACTCGTAAAATGATAATAGATTTTTAAAACCGAGGTGGAAGATAAAATGTTTGGATTTATTCTAAAGTACCGCCTTCTCTCTATGGGAGAGGAGGAAGAGAGGTGAGGCTTATCATTTCTGTTCTTCCATTTCTTTATGTTTTTCTTTATCGTATGCTTTAATAATTGCCTTAACCAGTTTATGGCGAACCACATCTTCTTCATCAAGTTCCACGTGACCTATACCCTCTATATTCTTCAATATCCTTACTGATTTTTCCAGCCCGCTTTTTATTTTCGGCGGCAGATCTATTTGCGTAACATCACCTGTAATAATTGCTTTTGCATTACCGCCGATACGGGTTAAAAACATTTTCAATTGGCCATCGGTTGAATTTTGTGCCTCATCCAAAATAATAAATGCATTGTCAAGCGTACGGCCCCGCATATAAGCCAGTGGCGCAATTTCAATGGTACGGGTAGTCATATAATATCCCAGCTTATCCGCAGGTATCATATCATCTAACGCATCGTATAAAGGGCGCAGGTACGGATCGATTTTTTCTTTAAGATCTCCGGGTAAAAAACCAAGGTTTTCCCCGGCTTCTACAGCAGGCCTGGTAAGAATAATCTTTTTTACAGCTTTATTTTTTAATGCCCTTACAGCCAATGCAACGGCTGTATATGTTTTACCGGTACCGGCGGGGCCAATGGCGAAAACAATATCATTTTTCTCAATGGATTGAACCATCTTTTTCTGGTTCTGTGTTCTTGCCCTCACCGTTTTACCATTAGGGCCAAAAACCAAAATGTCGTTAGGATTTTTTTCTTTAAAATTATCTATCACAGCCTCATCATCTCCACCCAGTATCTGCTCAAGATAATTTTCGCTCATGTGGCCATTGCGCTCAAGATATTGAACAGCAAGTCCAATCTTTTCTTTAGCATCTTCAATTTGCTCGGGAGCGCCGCTAAGTTTAATTTGTGTGCCTCGGCTCAGGATTTTAAGGCGGGGAAATTTTTTCTTCAGGATATCTAATTTTCCATTATTAACTCCAAAAAATTCAATCGGATTAACGGTCTCAAGGTTAATGATAGTGTCTGTCAATAGTTTTCATTTTATGTTTCACAATCTCCCGTCTTTGCGGAAGTTTCAACTGTATTATTCAAATATAAAAACTGAAAAATACCTTTGCTAAATTACTTATACACACGTGGTTGAAAAAGTTAAAAAATCATCATTAAAAATAAATTATTATCCTTAGTCTATCCTCAGATTAATGCCCGAAATTCTATTGATGTAAATTCTTTATAAGATCATAAACCCTTCGTGAAAGCTCTTTTAATGTTGGTCTTACTTTATTTTCTGTAACAGGCGTAAAAAGAGAAATAATGTATTTCACTTTATCGTCATCAACAATGCCAACATCATTGGTATAATAACTCCACCACCCGGTTTTATGATAAAACATTGCACCATTGGGCAATCCGGTTGAAAGTTTAGTAGTATCCAATTGCCTTCCCATCAAAGCTTTTAGCTGCATGCTCACCCATGGATTCACAAGTTCATTCTTATAAATTTTATACATAAAATCTGCTGCATGTAAAGCATTCGTTTCTGTTGACTTTACCGTATCATAACCCGGATCTTCAAACTTTCTTTTTAAGAATTTTCTTGTAACCTCGCTGCCATACCAGCCATTATCATGCATAGTTTGATTTATATTCTTTCTTCCTGCAATATCAATTAAACAATTGGCTGCCGAGTTATCACTTCGTGTTATCATCAGGTCCAGCAAATAATTTACGGTAACTGTATCCCCATCTTTTAATAAGGGCCGGGGGTCAAACCCAATCTCTCTTGACCTGTCAACATCATTGGGCGGCTTAACAATATACTGCCTGAACAATGAGTACTCATTATTGCTTACCTGCCTTAATACTTCCATTGCTACATACATTTTGTAAACAGAAGCAGGATAAATAAAATTGGTAAAATTTACGCCTCCCAGCACAGGCTTCTTTCCTGTAAGATCGATCACAGCAAAAGATATTTGTTCTTTACCATCTTCACCTACATCCCAGGTACTGTCTAAGCCAACTTCGTGAACAATTGTTTTTAAGGATTCATTAAAGGATTTGCTTTGTTTATAATGAGAAGGAATTTGCGCATTCGCATAAAAATGAATTGAGATAAGTATAAGCAGTTGGAGGTATTTCATTAAAGATTAATTTTTTCTTCCTTGTTAAACGCTTCCTTCATTTTCTTCCTGTCAAATTCTTTTTCATTATTGGCAAGAAAAATGGTGGCTACACCATTGCCAATAAAATTGGTTATAGCCCTTGCCTCGCTCATAAATCTATCTACACCTAAGAGTAATGCCAGTCCTTCTACAGGAATAACTTTTATTGCAGTAAGTGTGGAAGCCAATACAACAAAGCCACTACCGGTAACGCCTGCAGCTCCCTTTGAGGTGATGAACAAAATTCCAATGATCGTTAATTCCTGGCTAAAGCTTAAATGAATATTAAAAACCTGTGCTAAAAACAATACACACATAGAAAGATAAATGGTTGTTCCATCAAGATTGAAAGAATAGCCGGCAGGCACCACCAAACCAACAACAGGTTTTGAACATCCCATGTTTTCCAGTTTCTCCATCAATGATGGCAAGGCTGATTCAGATGAGGAAGTTCCAAATACAATTAATATCTCTGCTTTAATATATTTTAAAAACTGCCACAGGCTTACTTTATAGTACCGCAGGATAAAATAAAGCACAACAAAAATAAACAGCGCCATAGTTATATAAACTGTAAGCATCAACTTTCCTAACGGAAGTAATGTATGCACTCCATATTTACCAATAGTATAAGCCATGCCGCCAAAAGCCCCTATTGGCGCCAATATCATTACAAAATGCAATGCCTTAAAAATATATTTAGAGACAAAAGCAAGCGGCTGAATAATTTTTTCTTTGCTTTTGTATTTACTCAAAAATATTCCAAACAAAATAGCAGCTATCAATACCTGGATGGTGATATTATCTTTTAGAAACCGCCACCAGCTAAAGCTTTGCGCCTGCTCAGTATATTGAGTAATGTCTCCGCCCTTTACTGCAGATGTTACCACGCCAATGCCGGGTTTAATAACATTAACCACTATAACACCGATAATTAAAGCAAGCGTTGTAACTATCTCAAAATAAAGAATTGCTTTGCCTCCAACTTTTCCCACTTTCTTTAAACTGCTCATGCCGCTTATGCCAAGCGTAATGGTTAAGAATATAATTGGATAAATAAAAAGCTTTACAACTTCAATAAACCATTTTCCAAAAAACTGCATTTTTACAGCAATATCCGGGGCGAAGGTTCCCAATAAAATACCGGCAGTAATTGCAGCAAGCACCCAGAAAGTAAGATTGGTAAATACCTTTTTAATTCTGTTCATTTTTAAAATTAATGCAACACAATATGCAGCAATTATTTCATTTAGTTTTACAAAAAAACTATAACCTATAACATGAATAAAATAAACTGGGGTATTATTGGCTGTGGCGATGTTACCGAAGTAAAAAGCGGGCCTGCCTTTAATAAAGTAAAAAATTCTTCTTTGATTGCTGTTATGCGAAGAGAAGGAGCAAAGGCAAAAGATTATGCGCAAAGACATAATGTTCCTAAATGGTATGACGATGCTGATGCTTTGATAAATGATGCTGAAGTAAATGCAATTTATGTAGCAACACCACCTTCCTCTCATGAAGAATATACTATTGCCGCATTAAATGCAGGCAAACCTGTGTATGTAGAAAAACCAATGGCAGTAAACGCTGCTGCTGCGCAAAGAATGATGAATGCAGCGAAAGATAAAAATGTAAAGCTTGTTGTTGCACATTACCGGCGTGAGCAGCCAATATTTAAAAAGATAAAACAAGTACTTGCTGAGAAAACAATTGGCGATATACGTTTTGCAAGGCTTGAGTTTTATAAAAAGCCGCTTACAAAAGAAGAACTGCAAATTCCTAAGACTGCATGGCGGGTAGACGCTGCAATTGCCGGCGGCGGCTTGTTTCATGACCTTGCACCACACCAGCTTGACCTGATGTATTATTTTTTTGGAGAAGCTGATACAATAAATGGCATTGCATTGAACCAGGAAAAGCTTTACAATGCCGATGATATTGTTTCTGGAAATATTGTATTTAAAACCGGTGTTTTGTTTAACGGATTATGGTGTTTTACTGTAAATGAAAATGAAGAGAAAGACTATTGTGAAATTGTTGGCAGCAAAGGGAAAATAAGCTTTAGTATTTTTGGAGAGCCAAAGATTACTATGACTGTTGAAGGGAAGAAAGAAAATTTTTTATTTGATACTCTCCAGCATGTACAACAACCGATGATTGAAAAAGTGGTGGATTATTTTTTAGATGAAAGTCCAAACCCATGCAGTGCTGAAGAGGGGGTGAAAGTGATGGAGATGATGGAGAAGTTATCTAAATCCTTATAAAGACTTCAATTGATGAATCGTTTGTTTTGGGTCAGCGGATTTAAATACGGCATTGCCTGCCACCAAAACATCTGCACCTGCATCAATAATTTGTTTGGCATTCTCTAAACTTACGCCTCCATCCACTTCAATTTTAGTATGCGCATTCAATTCATTTATCATGGTACGCAACGCTCTTATTTTCTCCAATGAGTGTGGAATAAAGCTTTGTCCGCCAAAACCAGGATTAACACTCATTAAACAAACCACATCTATATCAGCCAATACATCCCGTAACAGCTCTACTCTTGTATGCGGATTAATAGCAACTCCAGCCTGCATACCAAGCGCTTTTATCTGCTGTATATTCCTGTGCAAATGTTTACATGCTTCAAAGTGAACGGTAAGAATATCTGCTCCGGCTTTTTTAAATGCCTCCGTTAAATTTTCCGGGTGAACTATCATTAAATGAACATCGCAAATTTTGGAAGTGGTCTTTCTTATCTGTTCAATTACCGGTATCCCAAAACTTATGTTGGGAACAAAAACGCCATCCATAACATCAAGATGAAACCAATCTGCTTCACTTTCATTAAGCATTTGGCATTCATCTGCAAGCTTTAAAAAGTTTGAGGCTAATAATGACGGAGCGATTAAGGCCATATAAGTTTATAGTTTATGGTTTGTAGTTCATCTGCACATTTACATATCAGCACATCTGCATATCATTCCAGTGTTTTTAATGAATCTCTTGCCTCAATAAAATCTTTATCATACATCAATGCCGTATGATAGCTCTGGATCGCTTCTTCTTTCTTATTTAATTTTTTGTAGCAGTTTCCCATCCAGTAATATCCTTCATCAAAATTATTTTGAATAGTCACTGCTTTCTCCAACACTTTTAAAGCCTCTTCATATTTTCCCTGGTCGTACAAAGCAATTGCTTTTTCCCGGTAGGCAAACATATAAGTATAATCCAACCGTATGCAACTGTCGAATAAAGCTATTGCCTTTTTTTTATCGCCGGTATAATTATAATATAATCCTTTTATAAAGTAGGCTTCCTTTCCGGCTTTGGCTTTATCAGCAAATGTGAGCGCATCTGCCATAGTTAATGCTTTAGGGTTTTTTGTTTGGGCATATAGTGTTCCTAAAGACATAACGTATTCAGGCAAGGGATATATTTGAATTGCATTTTCAAAAGACTTTATAGCATTTACTGTATCACCATTTTCAAAATGAAGGGTAGCTTTTATATCCCAAAGAGCAGCAATGTTGGGAGCCCTGTTAATTGCATTATCAGTAACAGCAAGTGCTGAATCATAAACACCAGCTTCCCTGTAGTATTGAATTAATTTTTCTACCAGTAAAAGGGAGTCGGGATATTTTGAAATCTCCTGTTTTAATTGCTGCAATTGTTGCGTTTCGTTAGAAGATGGTGCAGGCTTTTGCACTTCATTATTATTACATGAAAAACAGATTACAATTATGACAGAAAAAAAGACAGGAAAAACTCTTTTCATCATGCAAATTTAAGCGGCTAATTTTTTACAACAGATTTTATTTACCTAACTCAATCACTTCACAATCTTTAATTTCCTTTCCATCAATGGCAAAGCGGATAATTGTTCTCACGTTATGCCATCCCTGTTTACCAGCCGCACCCGGGTTCATATGCAGGCATCCAAGATTAGCATCGTACATCACTTTTAAAATATGCGAATGACCGCTGATAAAAAGTTGCGCCGGGTTTGCAATCAATTCTTTTTTTACAGCAGAATTATATTTGGGAGGATAGCCGCCAATATGTATCATCATTACTTCTATCCCCTCGCATTTCCATCTTAGTTTTTCAGGATAAACACTCCTGATATCATAGCCGTCAATATTTCCATACACGCCTTTTAATGGTTTGAAGTTTTTTAATTTGTCTGCAATTTCACTTGTGCCAAAATCACCTGCATGCCATATCTCATCACAATTTTTAAAGTGCTCAAAAATTTGTTCGTCCAGGTAATGATGTGTGTCTGATATAAGCCCGATTTTTGTCATTGAAGTGCGAAGTAAGAGATAAGAAGCAAGATTGATAAAACTAATTAAATTTACAGAGGATTTCATACATCGTACTTCTTACATCGTACATCAAACATTGCTATATGCCACAGTATTATAAAGCAGGTTCTATTCCGCATAAACGTCATACACAATTCAGGAAGCCTGACGGTACACTTTATTCAGAACAATTATTTTCAACCGAAGGATTTTCATCAGATTATTCTTTACTATATCATAATCATCCGCCAACACAAATAACAAAAACCGAAAAACCTTTTGATGTTTCTCCGAATGTTGCCGAAGAAAAAATGCTTAAGCACAGGAGTTTCCAGGGACTTAAAATAAAACCTCAAAAAGATTATCTAAAAAGCCGCAAACCTGTTTTGGTTAATAATGATTGCCATGTTGTGTTGGCTGCTCCGCAGGAAAGCATGAAAGATTATTTCTTTAAAAATGCTGATGCCGATGAAATGATATTTGTGCATGAAGGAAGCGGCGTTTTAAAAACACAATACGGCGAATTGCAATTTGGTTATGGAGATTATTTAATGCTACCCCGTGGCACTATTTATCAAATAGAATTTACTAATGAAGATAACAGGCTGTTTATTGTTGAGTCATTCAGCCCCATTCGTTTTCCAAAAAAATATTTAAGCAAGTACGGGCAACTGCTTGAACATTCTCCTTATTGTGAAAGAGATATCCGGGCGCCACAAAATTTGAAAACCATAGATGAGAAAGGAGATTTTCTTATCATGACAAAAAAGAAAGGAATGATGTATGGCATACATTACCTGCATCACCCTTTTGATGTTGTTGGCTGGGATGGCTGCTGTTATCCTTACGCATTTTCAATTCATGATTTTGAACCGATAACAGGACGGGTTCATCAGCCACCACCTGTACACCAAACTTTTGAGGCACATAATTTTGTTGTCTGTTCTTTTGTTCCGAGATTATTTGATTATCATCCCCTGGCAATTCCGGCGCCTTATAATCATAGTAATATTGACAGCGATGAATTGATATATTATGTTGATGGAGATTTTATGAGCCGTAAAAATGTTACAAGAGGTATGATAACATTACATCCCGGCGGCATTCCTCATGGACCACATCCGGGGGCTGTTGATAAAAGTATAGGCGCAAAAGAAACCAAAGAACTGGCTGTTATGGTAGATACATTTCATCCTTTACAACTTACTAAAGAAGCTTTGGAAATTGAAGACGAGAATTATGTAATGAGCTGGGCTGAGTAAAATGCTAAATGTTTTTTGTCTTATCTCTTTTTTCTCTTAGTTTTATTTCTCTTTTTTCTCTTAGCAATAAAAAACGATTGAATATGATAAAATTCCAGGACATACAAAAAGGAGATTATGTTTTAGCCCGGCAGGATGGAACTACATGGGCAGGCGAGGTAACCAATTTAAATGGCGATGAAAAAGAGATCTGCGTAGATAATGGCGTACAGGAATTCTGGTTCAAGCCTGAGGAATTAAGTCCACTGCCTTTGGATGAAGAGCAATTAATGAAATTAGGTTTTCAAAAAGAAGAACTTGAAGATGGTTCAGTAAAATATAAAAAAGGAGCATTCCGTATACTTATTCCCCATAAAGACGATTTTTCAAAGTTTGAGATCTGGTACAGGGAAGAAAAAAGACAGATTATGCAGCCAATTTCGGTTCACCAGTTACAAAACCATTACCTGGAGATGACCAAAGTTCATCTTACTGATGAAGTTTTTTAAGGAGTTTGTGCCCCACTTTGGTCAATTAATAGCATATTTGCAGCTATTATACTTTACATTTTGCTAAAAGATAAGAAAGCAGTCCATTTTTGCAAAAAATAAATAATTTACTCTTATCTTTGCGCTCCCAAAAACTATATGGCCAAACAAGCATTGATTAAACAAGACGGGACAATCCTGGAAGCCTTATCCAATGCAATGTTCAGGGTAAAGCTTGAAAACGGTCATGAGATTTTGGCAACCATTTCAGGTAAAATGAGGATGCATTACATCAGGATTTTACCCGGAGATAAGGTGGGAGTTGAAATGAGTCCATACGATTTATCACGAGGAAGAATAATTTTCAGATATAAATAATGCCGAAATTTCGGCACAAAACAAAAACAATGAAGGTTAGAGCATCGATAAAAAAAAGAAGTGTTGATTGTAAGATAGTGAGGAGAAAAGGAAGATTGTATGTTATCAACAAAAAGAATCCCCGTTTTAAACAAAGACAAGGGTAAAAAGACATGCAATTAGCAATACGCAATTTGCCAATTGCATGTTGCCAATTCAAATTAGAAGCACTTATAAATTAAAATAAATATATGGCTCGTATTGCCGGTATTGATATACCAAAAAATAAAAGAGGTGAAGTTGGACTAACATACATATATGGTATAGGTCGCTCAACTGCCCGCTACATTTTAGATAAAGCAGGTGTTGGTTACGATAAAAAAGTGAATGAATGGAATGATGATGAGCAAACTGCTATCAGGAATGCAATCAGCAATGAATTTAAAACGGAGGGTGCTTTACGCAGTGAGGTTCAGCTAAACATTAAGCGTTTGCTGGATATTGCCTGTTACCGTGGTTTAAGACATCGTAAAGGATTGCCTGTTCGTGGCCAACGTACCCGTACCAACAGCCGTACACGCAAAGGAAAACGTAAAACAGTTGCCGGTAAAAAGAAGGCAGCTAAGAAATAATAAGCCCTAACCCCGAAAGGGGGAAAGGATTTTAATTTTTAAAGACTTACTATTAATTGAATCAACACCAGATATCCTGTAAGTCGGAAGTAGGATTGGTTCAGGGTTTAGAATGAAGGTTCAAAATCTTCAATCAAAAATCA
>JAQBNL010000002.1 GCA_028288585.1 Chitinophagaceae bacterium
CATTATTAATTATCTCATTGGATACTTCTGCAAGAAACTCATAAGGCAAATGCGCCCAGTCTGCCGTCATCCCATCTACTGAGGTTACTGCCCGTAATGCCACGGTAAATTCATACGTTCTTTCATCACCCATCACGCCTACACTTTTCACCGGCAGTAAGATGGTGCCAGCCTGCCAAACCGTTGCATACAAATTATGTTTTTTCAAACCATTAATATATATGGCATCAGCTAATTGCAATAATTGTACCTTTTCCTCTGTTACTTCTCCTAAAATTCTTATTCCTAAACCGGGCCCCGGAAAAGGGTGACGTGATAATAATTCACCAGGGATACCTAATTCCTTTCCCACTTTTCTTACTTCATCTTTAAAGAGGGAACGCAGCGGTTCCACCAACTGTAAATTCATTGTGGCAGGAAGTCCGCCAACATTATGATGCGACTTAATGGTTACAGACGGTCCATGAACAGAAACAGATTCTATCACATCAGGATAAATAGTTCCCTGTGCTAAAAAATCTATTCCTGTAATTTTATGCGCCTCTTCATCAAAAATATCTATGAAGCTTTTACCGATGGCTTTTCGTTTTTCTTCCGGTAAAATTTTACCGGCCAGTTTAGTGTAAAAATGATCTTTTGCATCTACGCCTTTAATATTCAATCCTAAACTTTTGCAGCTGGATAAAACCTGTTCAAACTCATCTTTTCTTAAGAGACCATTGTCGACAAAAATTCCAAAAAGATTTTTACCAATTGCTTTATGAATTAATGTGGCTGCTACGGTAGAATCAACACCACCGCTAAATGCCATGATAACTTTTCCATTGCCTACCTGTTTTTTTATTGCTGCAACTGTATCTGTGATAAAATGTGCCGGCGTCCAGTCCTGTTTACAGCCACATATATCCACTAAAAAATTTTTTATTATTTTTTTGCCTTCGGCAGAATGATATACTTCGGGATGAAACTGTAAACCATAAATTATTTCCGAAGAAGAAGCGCTTTTAAAAGCAGCTACAGGAATACTTTCGGTAGTGCCTAATATTTCAAATCCACCCGGTAATTTTTTTATAGTATCCGAATGGCTCATCCACACATTGGATGTTTCAGGAACATCTTTTAATAAATTATCTTTCTGTATAATTTTTAAAACTGCACGGCCATATTCTCTTTTATCACTTTTTTCTACAAGGCCGCCGAAACTTTTTGCGGTTAATTGTGCGCCGTAACAAAGTCCAAGAACAGGCAATTTTTCTGCCAGCGCTTTTATGTCCACTTCGGGTGCAAATTCTTCATTAACTGAAAAAGGAGAGCCTGAAAGAATGATACCTTTTAAGCCGTCAAAATCAATTTTTTTATTAAAAGGAATAATTTCGCAATACACATTTGCTTCTCTTACAGCACGGGCAATTAACTGGGTATATTGAGAGCCAAAATCGAGGATCAAAATTTTTTCTGCCATGGGCTGCAAATTTACATTCTTTTAATTCATAGCTTTATTAAAACTGTTTTATGACAAGATTATTAACTGCAATTGCATCAGCCATTATTTTCTGTTCGTGCCAGTCAATAACCGGCAGTGGAAATATTATTACTGAAACAAGACATCTAAATCAATTTGATGGTGTGAGGGCCTCCGGCTCAATAGACATTGAAGTAATGAATGAGCAAAATCAATTGGTAAAGGTTGAGGCGGATGATAATATTTTGCCTTATATAATTACTAACGTTGAGGATGGAATACTAAATGTGCATTTTAAATCCAATCTCTCATATCGTAATGTAAATGCAAAAGTATATGTGAGTGCACCTTCACTAACAAAGCTAACTGTTTCAGGTTCTGGCAGCATTACTTCAAAAGATATTTTAAAAGATGCTGAGCGGATTGCGTTTAAAGTTTCGGGCTCCGGTGATATTGATGCCTTTGCAGATGCAGCCTCAATTACTGCTGATATCAGCGGATCAGGAACCATAACACTACAGGGAAGGTCGAAAGATTTTAACTGCAGTATTGGTGGCAGTGGCGATCTTAACTGCGGTAAATTATTAAGTGAAAACACTACTGCGGTTGTTACGGGCAGCGGCACTGCACATGTGTTTGCCAGTGTACATTTACTTGCGAAAGTTACCGGCAGCGGTGATATTTTATACAGCGGCAATCCCACAACACCGGAAATTCACAAATCGGGAAGTGGGTCTGTGGAGGCAGAAAAATAAAAAGGCCCCTGGTTAGGAGCCTCTTTAATTTATTTTGTAAGATTCTTAAAGCTTGATCAGCTTAATTACTTTCCTGTTCTTTCCCTGAACAACTTCAGCAAAATAAGTTCCGCCTATTAAACTATTTCCAATCGTTACCGTTTCATTTCTCTGTATTTTATTTATCGTATTAATTACCCTTCCTGAAACATCCTGTAACCTGATGCTGATAGGTTCTGTACTATTGCTTTGTATCACCAATTTAAAATCAGTGGCACTTGGATTTGGAGAAACAGTAACCTCAAAGGAATTAATTACTGCCTGTTTGGCGGCACTAACCTCAATACCTGTATTGGTCCTGGTATTTGAGGTTCTCAATGGCGTATTACATGCTCCTAAATAATTACTGCCTGTTAGGTTACCTGCAACGGCATTAGGTGAAATACAGCTGGTGCTATATTTCCCTTTGCTTAAAATACAAACATTTACTTTATCAGATTTAGAACCGCAACTAACATCATTTATATCAACTGTTATAAAGGCAGTTGCCGTGCAGCCGTTACTATCAGTAATCATTACAGTTACAGTAGAAGAAGTTGTTAAACCCGTAGCAGAGATCTTTACAGATTTTTGATTGTGTGCACCTGTAATTATTAATCCTGAACCTGCCGTCCAGCTATAAGTATAAGCAGCAGGAGTTGCAAATGGTGTTCCTCCACCAGGATTTGCTGTTACTGTTAAGGTTGCTGCTGGTATGTAACCAATATAAACTGTATTTGCAGTAACTCCCTGTGGCAAAACATATACTGTTGGAATGGTAACAGTTGGTTTGGGGTTAACAGTTAGGTGAAGGGTTGCAGTGTTTGTACAACCTTCCGCATTTGTTGATTCAAAAGTATAATTACCACTTTCTGTATAAGTCGTTCCATGCCATGTGTAACTATCACAAGCAGTTTGTGTTTCACTTGAAGTGCTGCTGTGATTGATGGTTAGGTGAAGGGTTGCAGTGTTTGTACAACCTTGCGCATTTGTAGATTCAAAAGTATAATTACCACTTTCTGTATAAGTGTTACCATTCCATGTGTAACTATCACAAGCAGTTTGTGTTTCACTTGAAGTGCTGCTGTGGTTAATGGTTAGATGCAGTGTTGCAGTGTTTATACAACCTTGTTCATTTGTTGATTCAAAATTGTAATCACCTGATGTGGTATATATTTGGCCATTCCATGTATAACTATCGCAGGCAACTTTTGTTTCTTCAGTTGTTGTGCTGTGATTAATGGTTAGATGCAGCGTTGCAGTGTTGGTACAACCTTGTTCATTTGTTGATGGATAAGTATAGTCTCCTGAGGTTGTATAAGTGTTACCATTCCATGTGTAACTATCGCAGGCAACTTTTGTTTCTTCAGTTGTTGTGCTGTGATTAATGGTTAGATGCAGCGTTGCCGTGTTGGTACAACCTTGTTCATTTGTTGATGGATAAGTATAGTCTCCTGAAGTTGTATAAGTATTGCCATTCCATGTATAACTATCGCAGGTAACTTTTGTTTCTTCAGTTGTTGTGCTGTGATTGATAGTTAGATGAAGTGTTGCTGTGTTGATACAACCTTGTTCATTTGTTGATGGATAAGTATAGTCTCCTGAAGTTGTATAAGTGTTACCATTCCATGTATAACTATCGCAGGCAACTTTTGTTTCTTCAGTTGTTGTGCTGTGATTGATGGTTAAGTGTAGCGTTGCTGTGTTTGTACAACCTTCAGCATTTACTGATTCAAAAGTATAGTCTCCTGAAGTTGTATAAGTATTACCGTTCCATGTATAACTATCGCAGGCAACTTTTGTTTCATCAGTGGTTGTGCTGTGATTGATAGTTAAGTGTAAGGTTACTGTTGAATCGCATCCTCCTCTTTCTTTTAAAACTTTTGTCGGTGTTCCTGATTCTGTGTAAGTAGTTCCATACCACGTAAAATTATCACAGGCAACTGCAGTTGTATCTCCTGTAGTGGGAGTAGTTATTATAAGATGCAGTATATCTGTTGAGTCACATCCTGCACTGGTTGTAAACCCAGGTTTTGTATAAGTTCCTGACTCAGTATATGTTTGCCCATTCCAATCATAACTGCTACATGCATATTTAGTTGTTTCGCCTGAAACGCTGCAGGTTCTGGTATACCAGATAGGCGATGTTACAATACGTGAAGTACCATTAGTGATATCTATATAATAATAACCGGTTTCTCCATTAGGCAAATTATTATCAACAAAATAAAGATGGTTGCCAATCACTGAATCTATTTTAGCAGCCATAACTCCACTTCCCGGTTTGCCATACATAACTCTTATAATTGCTGAAGAAGTATTGGTAGTGGCATCGGTTAGATTAACTGATATGGATGGAGCGTTTCTGTCAGAAAAAACAGAACCCATTATTTTGGTGTTGATAGTAAAATCAACTTTGGTATCGCAATCTTCTGTTGCATAAAAATGCATATCACGCATTGCTTTAATAATTTCTGTTTGAGACAAAGAAGGTGCAAGTACAGCAGTTCTTGCACGGGTAGTATGCCCAAAAGTTGTATTGTGATTATCATGATCCATTGTTGGGCCTAAATGGTATCCTTTAGCTAACAGTGTTTGATAATACCATAAGTAAGACATTGTTGTGGGATCTGAATAAGTTGTATTAGTTGAAAAAGCAGGTCCGCTTTCCACAGCAACACCGGTAATAGCATTATCTGCCGTGTCTTTGTATGGTGTATTGGCAATGTTATTAAAATCAGTTGAATTTGGATGTGCAAGTGTTGCAAAAGTATTTTGGTCTGCAAAATCATTTACAGTTTTAAATAATCCTGCAGGGCCTGTGTATGTGCTTTTGGGAACATATACATCGTAGTTATTTGTAGGTCCCCATCCACCACTTCCGGACTCCCATCCAAAAAGTTTATCCATTCCATCTCCGTAAACAACAACGTGTCCACCGCCGGAGATAACACCCCATTCCATTCCATATAGCGCTACAAAATTTGGATTTGCGGCATTGAAATCCTTTGCCTGTACTGATCCCTTGTGAAAGTCTGTAATGCTATTGCCGGGGTTGTTAACTGTTGAGTAATGATTATGTTCTGATATTCCTAAAAAGTCCATGCATTCTGATGTGATCGCATAATTATAATCATCTGCAGGTGTATAACCGGGATGATCTTTATTGCCATCAGAGTAATCTGAGTGGGAGTGAAGAGTTCCGAAATAATAATTATATACAATTGCATTATTGGTTGCGGCATTTCCTGTTAATGGAGTTGCCGTTAAATATTTTGTTCCGCCTGAACAATTTTTATTAGAAGCAAAAACAAAAAAGTAATAATTAGTTAACGGACTAAGATTGGTAGCAAGAAAACTTGTTGAAGAACTGTTTCCTGCTACAACTCCTCCACCTAAAGATGAGCCAACAGTATAGTCAGTATTATCAGCAGGTGTTGCAGATAATGTTGCAGAAGTGCTTCTAACAATTAAATAATTATCTGCAGTGGCAGACCCATTGAATGTTCCACTGATAGAGCTGTTTGATGGAGTTAGTGTGAGTAATGTTGGTTGAGAAGAAGGAGCTACACAAGGTTGTAAAGGACTTGTTTGCTGAGAACCATTTAATGGATTTGTTATATTATAAGCAGGACCGTTAATACAGCCTTGTGAGTTTATGCTAAACACAAAAAAGTAATAAGTTGTTTCAGCAGCCAAACCTGATGCAGTAAATGATGTGGTATTATTTCTATGAATAACTTCTGCATTTCCTACAACATCTCCTATGTTATAAATATGACCATTTGCAGGATTAACTGTTAGCGTTGATGATGTGGATTTTAATACTAAATATTCATCAGCAGTTGTTGCTGAAAAAGAACCTTGTATTGTATTTGTGCTCACATTGGTAAAAGCCAAATCAGTTGCCTGGCTTAAAGGAGCGCTGCATGGAGGTAAGCCTGCCGCAGTATTTGTAGTGCCAGTAAGCGGATTTGTTACAAGATATTTTGGACCACCGGTACAAACTCCATTCACTGAAAAAACAAAGAAGTAATATGTTGTTGATGCTGATAATCCTGATGCAGTAAATGTTGTACTGCTCCCTCTTGATATTACTGAACCATCACCAACATTATCCCCTAGGTTATAGATCTGTCCATCGATTGGATTAGAAGTAAGACTATTGCTGGTACTCATTACAACAAGATATTGATCAGGTGCAGGACTTGCAGCAGTAAAACTTCCCTGTATTGAAACATCATTTACAGTTCCAAAAACTATTGAAGTTGGTTGGGCAGTTGGTGAAGTACATGGTGTAGTAGCTACTGCAGTTACCGTTACATTATCTATGCTTATTTTAGGTCTTGATCCGCTACCGGTATTTCCGCTGCCGTTGTGATAATAAAATCTAAGCCTTGCGTGGGAATTATTATTAAATGATTCAGGTAAAGCAATGTTGGTTTTTGAACCGCTTACAGAAACATTGTTGGTAAAATCCAATACATCAGCAAATGGTAATTCAGTAAATGTTGTTCCGTCAGTAGTTGCATATACACGCATTGAACCATTTCTGTTTCCTGTTGAATTATTTATAGTTTGATAATCGAAACTTAATGTTCCTGCATTTACTCCTGTAAAATCCATATAAAAATCTATGGCTGCAGATGTTGTGTTATCCGGTGAACCGGTAGATAACAATACAATTGATTCTGTTGGCGGAGCCTGGTCAGTACCTTTCTGAACGCCGCCGGAAGAGCCAAATGTTGCACCCTGGAAAGAATTGGTTGCAGCGGTTAATTTTATGCCATCAGGAATTGTACCTGTTGTATTTGCAGAAAGCCCTCCCCAATGGTTGGCACCATCTCCTGAGATAAAAAAGTTGCTCCAGTTGGCAATGTCTGCAAAACCTTCAGTAAAGCTCAGGTCAGGTTGCGAAGCCATTGGTACAGGTAATGGCGTATTGGTAAAGGCCAGTTGAGTGCCATATGTGGAACCGATACTGTTAGTAGCATATGCCTTATAATAATATCTTGTATTAGGGCTAAGGCCTGTAATATCCGAACTGAAATTATTTGCTGCGTCTAAATTGGTGGAAGGCACTTTTGTTCCGGAGCCTTCAGGGAAACCTGAATTAGCGCTATATTCAATTCCGTAAGTTGTAAGGGGTGCACATCCAATACTGCTTATCGTTCCACTCAAAGTTGCTGTTGTTGCAGCAACTGCAGAACTGGTACCCGTTGTAACAGTTGGCGCATTATAAATACCCGAACCTGTTGCAGGAACAGGATAATTGCTTACGCCACCTCCATTCAAAACAATATTCCCGTTATAAGATTGTACTGCAGTTGGATTAAATTTTACATAAATAACCTTGCCACTAAAACTAGCGCCGGCATAAGTTATATCCAACGTATTTGTATAAGTGCCATCAGGAGTTTCTGAATAAGTGAATCCCGGAAGTGCAGCGATAGTAATTGTTGAATTGTTTGAGCCATCCATGCTATTGCCGTCAATAGTAAAAGAGTACGGACCTGCGATGGTATTAGTACAAACGTTTCCAAAATCTGTAAGCGGGGATTGTAAAGTAAAGTATCCCCCAACTGCAGGATTAATTGTAAATGTTTGTGTGTTTGAAACAGTAGCGGCGCCGGTTGTTGTAACACCAATAGCAACTGTTCCTGCAGGGGATAGATCGGATGCAGCAATAAAAGTAGTTAGTTGTGTTGAGTTTACAAACGTGGTTGTTCTGCTGATTCCTTTCCAGGTAATTGCAGAACCATTGATAAAATTGGTACCATTAACAGTTAATGTAAAGCCCGGCGAACCTGCTGTAGCAGCGTCTGGTGAAATAGATGTTGTTGCAGGGGAAGAAACAGGTGTGACCGAAGCCCATGTTGTTCCTACCCTTATTCCATCAACAATTTGTGCTGATGCTGCTGTACCTGATCCCTGCCTGAAAGCAATTCTATTAAAAGTTCCGGCATCTGTGGCTCCGCTACCAATTGCAGGAATTGTTGGTGAAGGTTCAGTACCTCCCAATACAGGTTCAACAAATAAACTCACCAGGTCATCCGTGGTGGCGGCATTAAATGTATATTTTAAAACAACTAAAAGTGTTGTATTGAAAGGCCTTACTGTACCATCGTATGAAACAGTTCCCGATGCCTTAGCTATACCAAAAACAAAACCTGAACCGCTGGCTTTAATAAAAACTTTTGTTACATAGCTTCCATCATATAAAGAGAAGAAATAATCTCCTGTACTTTGGGCTGAGGATACATTTACAAACAAGGATGCATAAGCATTTCCTGAACTTATAGTTGGTGAAAATGTTAGTGAGGCGTCTTCTCCGGAAGTGGTCATTGTAATTGCATTACTTACACCCGAAGATGGAGAGCCTGCATAAGTTAGGCTGGGAGATGTAACGGTAATTGCATTTGTTCCTGCACCGCTAAACGCTATATAACCATTAGATGTAAGCGTGGTACCGGCGGTATAATTAAAATCCTCCAATAATTTTTGTGCGCTGGCAGCATTTACCACTTGGGTTAAAACAGAGGACGTGCTGCCGGTATAATTTGCATTGCCATTATATGTTGCTGTAATAGTATGCGAACCTTCACTTAATAATGAAGTGCTTAAAGTTGCAGAACTGGCTGATAATGTACCTGAGCCAAGACTTGTAACTCCATCAAAAAATTGTACTGAGCCTGCAGGAGTACCGGATGCTGTGCTTACTGTGGCTGTAAAAGTTACATTTTGCCCGGCAGATGATGGGTTTACAGATGATATTAGTGATACACTAGTTGCAGCTTTTACAACCTGGGTTAATATTGATGAAGTGCTTGATGTGTTATTTGCATCACCATTATAAGTTGCTGTTATACTATGTGAACCCGCAAGTAATGCTGAAGTAGATAAAGTTGCAGAAGTGCCCGAGATTGTAGATGAACCAATATTTGTAACTCCATCAAAAAAATCTACACTTCCCGTTGGTGTACCCGACGTTGTAGTAATAGTAGCAGTAAAAGTTACACTTTGTCCCGCATTTGATGGATTTTCTGAAGATGATAAAGTTACTCCCGAAGAAGCTGTAACTGATTGGCTTAATACAGAAGAAGTACTTGATGCATTACTGGCATCACCATTATACGTTGATGTAATATTATGCGAACCTGCAGTTAATGTTGAAGTGCTAAAAGTTGCAGCATTGCCTGAAAGACTACCCGAGCCAAGATTTGTACTGCCATCAAAAAATGTTACCGTACCCGTTGGTGTACCAGATGCTGCAGATACTGTGGCAGTAAAAGTTACGCTTTGTCCGGATAAAGATGGGTTTAGAGATGATGTAATTGCTGTTGTAGTAGGTTGTAAAGCGAGGGATGTAACAGAAGCCCATGTAGTTCCTGCTCTTATTCCATCAACTATCTGTGCCGAAGCCGCGGTAGATGATCCTTGACGAAGAAACGATCCGCTGATTCCTGCTGCCGCTGCATCGGCAGTGCCACTTCCGGCTGTCAAATTTGGGGAGGATTCGGTGCTTCCCAAAGTAGGATTGATCCATAAACTTATTAAATCATCAGTTGTAGTACCGGTGTTATAAATATATTTTCCTGCGAGTAAATAAGTAGTGCCAAAACTCCTAACAGTTGTTTCATAAACAGGCGTTGCTGTTCCTTTAGCACATCCAAACAAAAATCCACCTGTAGTAGATTTTATATATACTCTTAAAGCAAAAGCAGGTGAGGCTGAGGTTCCGGTTATAAGTCCTGCAAAATAATCTCCTCCGGTTTGGGCAGAAGTCACATTAACCAACAGGGATGTATAAATACTTCCTGAAGATATAGGAGTAAAATTCTTAGCATCATCTTCTCCGTTGGTAGCCATTGTTACGGCATTCCCAATACCTGAGGCTGGGGACCCGGGATAAGTTAATCCAGAACTAGTTACAGTTATTGCATTTGTACCTGCACCTGAATTCGCTGTCCATCCATTAGCTGTAATTAAACTAGCGGGAGAATAATTAAAATCTTCAGTGAATGTTTGTGATATACCTCTTGTATTAATACTTCCTAAAATCAATGCAAGCAATAAATATCTAAGTGTAAATAATTTTCCCATACAATAATTTAATTGTAAAATGATTATGAATAAAAGTTTATGAAAAAAGTAAGTGAGTAAGAAAAATAGAATCCCCTAAATAAATTGTAAAAAAGTATTTGTTCATTAATAGGTACGTTATAACAGGCGACTAAAATTGGGGAGGTTCTTAACAGGAATTGATGAGCAAGTTAAACCATATCTTTTTTTAGTAAGGCTTATACAACATTAATTTATTGTAAAGTTTTCCACAGTAATACTTAGTTGTCATGTTGGCAGCAAATGTAATGTGGCACCTTATTTGAAATTTGCACGACAAAATTATCTATATGCAAAAAGGAAGTATTCGTGTTCAGACAGAAAACATTTTCCCCATAATCAAAAAATTTCTTTACAGCGACCATGAAATATTTATCCGTGAGCTGGTGAGCAATGCGGTGGATGCTACGCAAAAACTAAAAACACTTTCTTCCATAGGCGAAGCAAAAGGTGAAATAGGAAACATCAATATTGAAGTAAGGGTTAATAAAGAAAAAAAGACACTGACAATTTCTGATAAGGGTGTAGGTATGACAGGCGAGGAAGTTGATAAATATCTTAACCAGGTTGCCTTTAGCGGGGCGGAAGAATTTTTAGAAAAATATAAAGGGAAGAACGAAGCCAATATTATTGGTCATTTTGGACTTGGTTTTTATTCTTCTTTTATGGTAAGTGATAAAGTGGAAGTTGTTACCAAAAGCTTTAGGGAAGATGCAAAGCCTGTGCGTTGGGAATGCGATGGCAGCCCCGAATATATTTTGGAAGAAACACAAAAAGAACAAAGGGGAACCGATATTATTCTTCATATAAATGAAGAAAGCATAGAGTTTTTAGATGGATACAGGGTTAAATCCATCCTGGAAAAGTTCTGTAAATTCTTACCTGTGCCTATTTTCTTTGTAGATGAAAATGAAGAACTGAAAGATAAAAAAGAGGATGAAGAAAATAAACAGATCAACAATACAAACCCTGCATGGACCAGAAAGCCAAGTGAATTAACGGCGGAGGATTATGAGAATTTTTATAAAGAATTATATCCCTTCGGAGAAAAGCCATTATTCTGGATACATCTTAATGTTGATTATCCTTTTAACCTTACCGGCATTCTCTATTTCCCTAAAATAAAAGAGCGTTTCGAAATTCAAAAAGATAAGATCCAGTTGTATAGCAACCAGGTTTTTGTTACTGATGAAGTGAAAGATATTGTTCCTGAATTTTTAATGTTGCTGCAGGGTGTTATCGACAGCCCTGATATTCCTTTAAATGTTAGCAGGAGTTATTTACAGGGAGATCCGAATGTAAAAAAGATCAATGCCCACATCACCAAGAAAGTTGCTGATAAATTAGAAGAGATATTTAATAATGACAGGAAATCTTTTGAAGAAAAGTGGGAGAGCCTTGGTGTGTTTGTAAAGTACGGAATGATGACTGATGATAAGTTTTTAGAGAAAGCAAACAGGTTTAATATTTATGAAGAGGCAGCCCCCTTTAACTCCCCCGGCGGAGGAGAACCACGTAGATTCTTTACATTAGAAGAATACAGAACGGCAACAGAATCTTTACAAAAAAATAAAGAAGGAAAGTTGGTGATGCTCTACACTACTGATCCTGTACAACAGGATAGTTACATACAGGCGGCAATTAAAAGAGGATATAAAGTTATAAAGCTTGAAACTATTGTTGATGCTGCATTTATTAACAACATGGAAATGAAGTGGACAGATATGCAGTTTGTTAGAGTTGACGCAGATATAGCAGAAAATCTTATTGATAAAGGAGAACATGCGGAGAGTGTATTATCAAAAAATGAGGAAGAGAAATTAAAAGAATTGTTTAAAGTTGAGATCCCTGAAATGCATGTATCAGTTGAAGTAAAAGGATTAAATCCTGAAACGCCGCCGGTAATTGCAACCCGTCCTGAATTTATGAGGCGTATGAAAGATATGGCACAGCATGGGGGAGGAGGTATGGGAAGTTTTTATGGAAATATGCCTGAAGAGGTGACATTAACTATTAATGGTAATCACTCCGTTTATAAAAATATTTTAAGCGAAGAAAATAAAGAACAGCAGGAAAAGCAGGTAAGAAATTTGGCTGACCTGGCTTTGCTTTCACAGGGATTATTAAAAGGCAGTGAGCTTACCAATTTTATAAACAGGAGTGTAGAGATGATGGAAGGGAAAAAGAGTAATATTATTTTGGAGGTATAATTTTAAGTACAAAGACCTATAAGGTTTTAAAAACCTTATAGGTCTGGATTCTCACTTTGTACATCCAACATTAATACACTTGCTTCAATATATTTTAATTTTTGCAGGTGAAATATTTGTTCAAAGCCTGCACTCATAAATATTTCTTTGTGCACAGGATTTAAATAAACAACATACGCTTCACGAGTGTTTAGTTTTAAAGAAGCCAGGATATTTTTTGCAACAGCCAGCATTACCACTTCATCAAAAGGATTAAAAAAGAAAAAGACATTTGTATCGTATTCAATTTTGTAATCAACTGCATTTGCATAGATGACATTAAATATCTTCTCAGGAAATTTTTGCTGAACGGGGACGATATTTTTTCTTGCCGCTTCGCATAATTCTTTTGCAAATTCAACTCCTGTTATTTTTCTAAAGCCGTAATAAGGCGCAACAGCAAGGACCCGTCCTTTGCCGCATCCAAAATCAAGAATGTTTTGATTCGCTTCTATTGTTTGAAGATGGTCAAATACTTTTTCCAGTAAATAATAGTTTGCGCCCTGGTAAAGCTCTGCATGTTTAACGTTATCTCCTTTTATAGAAAGTTTTTTTGCATCTTCTATTTTACTCGTATCAAGGCGGTATTTTTTTTCTCCTCTTATTTCATGGTAAATGGTAAACCATGCCAGCCTTATATTCCAGTTAAAGGCAATAAAAAAGAACAACCGGAAATAATAAAAGAATTGTCGGATTGTCAAATTGTTGAATTGTCAAATTGTTCTGATAATCTTATATCGATCACTTTAAGCTGGAGATGCTTTTCTCCATTCCATTCATTTTCATCCAGGGTATACACAATATCAACCAACTTATTCATTTGCAATAAATAAAATTTATCGGCCATGTTGAATCCTATTCCTGTGAAAATAATATTATCCTGTTTTACAATAAATCGCACATGTTGTTCTTTTACAATTTTAGACCATGATGTATCAAAAACTTTTTTGGTAATAAAAACCGGCCGCATATTTTCGGGGCCAAATGGTTCCATTTGGGTTACGATATTGTAAAAACTTTTTGTAAGATTTTTAAAACTTACTTCAGCATCAATTATTATTTCTGGTATCAATAAATGAGGTTCGATAATTGATTCAACTGTCTCTTCAAATTTATTGCTGAATGCTTCCACACTACCAGGAAGCATTGTTAGCCCTGCCGCAGCAAAATGGCCGCCATAGCCAATAAGATGCTCCCGGCATGCATGAATTGCTTCATATAAATTAAACCCCACAACACTTCTTGCACTGCCGGAAACCACTTCTCCACTTTGTGTTAATACAACAGTAGGCCGGTAATATTTTTCAATTAATCTTGAAGCAACAATGCCTACTACACCTTTATGCCAATGATCTCTAAAAACAACAGTAGATTTTCTTTTTATTAAAATTTCATCATCATCAATAATTGCTAATGCTTCTTCAGTAATTGTGCTGTCAGCATCTTTTCTATCAAGGTTATCGCTGTGCAGCATTTCAGCATATTCCAAAGCTTTATTAAAATCATCTTCAACAAACATCAATACTGCTTTTCTTGCATCATCCATTCTGCCGGCAGCATTTACCCTTGGGGCAATTATAAAAACTACATTATTTATGCTGAATTTGGTTTTTACACCGCTTAATTGCATTAACGCTTTTATACCAGCGCATGGCTCTTCATTAATTTTTTTTAATCCATAAAAAGCAAGCACACGGTTTTCACCCGTTAACGGAACAATGTCTGCTGCAATTGCTGTTGCAACAAGATCGAGGTAAGAAAGATATTCGCTTTCAGGAATATTTAATCTTTGCGAAAGCGCGGTGATAAGCTTAAATCCAACTCCGCATCCGCACAATTCTTTATAAGGGTAATTACAATCTTTTTGTTTTGGATTTAAAATAGCAATAGCTGGTGGTAATTCAATATCCGGCAAATGATGATCGCAAACAATAAAATCTAAACCTAAAGTTTTAGCGTAGGAAATAAGATCAATTGATTTAATTCCGCAATCGAGTGAAATGATAAGAGTAAAATTATTTTCTTTCGCAAAATCAATACCCATCTTACTTACACCATATCCTTCACGATAACGATGGGGTATATAAAATTCAATATTTTGAGGCGGAGATATTTTTTGCAGAAATTTATACATGCAGGCAACAGATGTAGTACCATCAACATCATAATCTCCAAACACAAGTATTTTCTCATTTTTTTCTATTGCAGATAAAATTCTTTCAACGGCTTTATCCATGTCTTTCATAAGCCATGGATCGTGAAGTTCTGAAAGTTGCGGACGAAAAAATTGTTTTGCTTTATCAAACGTATCAATAGTTCTTTGAACTAAAATTTTACAAAGGACCGCATTAATATTCAGCGCTTGTTGTAAAGCATCAACTTTTGCTCCACCTGCAGATAATATGTTCCATCTTTTTTGCAAAGCATTAATATTTTCTGTCGGTTGTATATCTTACTAATTCTTCCAGCCCTTTGCGGATATCACTTTCAGGGAATTGATATAGAATAGATAAAGCCTCATCTCTATACTCATTCATTTTTTTTGTTGCATATATTATTCCGCCTTCATTTGTTACGATATCTAAAACAATGTTTATTTTTTTGCGATCTTTATTTTGATTTTTTATGATATAGATCATTTCTCTTCTTTTAGACCGGTCAACTTTATTCAATGTATAAATTAATGGCAGGGTTAATTTTTTCTCTTTAATATCATTACCTGTGGGTTTTCCTATGTCTTCATTTCCGTAATCAAACAGATCATCTTTTATCTGGAAAGCGATCCCTACTTTTTCACCAAAAAGTTTCATTTTTTCAGCAATAGCTTCATCTTTACTTGTGCTCCATGCACCAACGCAACATGCAGAAGAAAGTAAGGATGCAGTTTTACTTCTTATAATTTCGAAATAGATATCTTCTTTCAGATTTAATTTTCTGGCTTTTTCAATTTGTAATAGTTCACCCTCGCTCATTTGTTTAACAGCATCTGATAAAATATGCAGGTGTTTAAAATCTCCTGCTTCGGTTGAAAGTAATAATCCCTTTGAAAGCAGATAATCTCCCACTAAAACAGCAATTTTATTTTTCCATAAAGCATTTATTGAAAAGAATCCCCGGCGTTCAAAAGATTCATCTACAACATCATCATGCACCAAAGTAGCGGTATGTAATAATTCAACCAGGGCAGCTGCCCGGTAAGTGGATTCATTTACGGTTCCATGAAGTTTTGCGCTCAAAAAAACAAACATAGGCCTTAATTGTTTGCCCTTTCGTTTAATGATATATTTCATTATGTGATCGAGTAAAGAAGTTTGGCTTTTAACTGCTTCTTCAAACTTTTTTTCAAAAGTTTTTAATTCTTCTGCTATAAGACTTTTTGGGAATTGCATAATGATAAGCAGGCAATATAGTGTACAAATAAAATAATCACTGAAATTATAGAAAGGTTTACTGTTTTTCCCACTTTTTTTATTAGATAAAGCAGCTAATAAGTTGAGAAATAAGTCATAGGTTTACAAAATTATTAAGACTTATTAAGATTATAATGTTTAAATAAATGCTAAAAAATTTTGGATTATAATCTTGGTTTAATATTTTTGCCATATTAGAATATTCTCTTTTTAGATATAAATCAATCACTTAGAAATAAAAAAGTTATGGAAAGCAAAAAGTTACCCTTAGTATTACATTTATTATTGTTAATTGGAATATTCTCTTTGTCAGCATATAATTCCAATGCACAAAGTGGAACTTACGATGTATACGATTCAAGTGTTGTTTCTCCGAAGAAAATGGCTCAGCAAAATGAATTCTGGAATAATACGTATAGTTTTCCTGCAAAGCCACGAAATCAATGGGAAATTGGAATATCTGGAGGTATGTTTTCTGTTAGCGGCGATGTTCCTTCACAAAATCCTACTCCAGGTGGTGCAATACATATTCGTAAAGCTTTGGGTTATGTTTTTTCAATCAGAGCGCAATATACGTATGGTATTGCAAAGGGTTTAGCGTGGAACGAATCGTATAACTTTGCTAAAAATCCTGCATGGAGTGCTTATTCTGCTCCCGTTTTACGAAGCTCCCCGGGAGGACAAGCCATCTTTGCCAGCAGCATCGCGGGCAGACCTACCGAAGGAGTATTTTATAATTACAGATCAAAAGTACAAGACCTTAGCCTGCAAGGCATACTTACTTTTAATAACATACGTTTTCACAAACAAAAATCTGGCATCGTTATTTATGGAGGTGTTGGATTTGGCATGACCGCATATCATACAATGGTTAATGCACTCGACGCAAGTGGACAACCTTATACATCATTGTTTAGCAGTATCCCTTTATCAGCCCAAACCCATAGTAACCGTAAAAATGTAATAAGTACTTTAAAAGACCAAATGGACGATACTTATGAAACAGAAGCACAGGCACCGGGCAGGCGTCGTGGTACATTAGGTAGTAATACTCTAAGACCGTCTGGTCATTTTATAGGAGGTGTCGCATTCAAATTAAGTAAGCGTATAAATTTAGCATTTGAAGAAAAATATACTGTTGTAAAAGATGATTTTCTTGATGGCCAAATATGGCAGGAATATACTGTTGGTGATGCTGCTTTAACCCCAGAGTTTGATAGTTATAACTTTGCGTCAATAGGCTTAAATTTTAACCTCGGTTCTAAATCTGTTGAGCCATTATGGTGGTTGAATCCATTGGATTATGTTTATAGCGAATTAAATAACCCACGTCACATGAAACTTCCAAAGCCAACCTTTGATGATGCTGATAATGACGGGGTACTTGACCAGTTGGATAGAGAACCTAATACACCTGCCGGATGTCCTGTAGATACCCATGGCGTAAGCAGGGATACTGATGGTGATGGTGTACCTGATTGTAATGATAAAGAATTAATTACCCCCACATACTGTCAACCTGTAGATGCGGATGGTGTTGGTAATTGCCCATTACCTGATTGCTGTAAAAATCAGCCAACCATTACCGGGCCTGAGGGATGTCCTATAGGAGACTTGCCGAGTATTTCATTTAAAGGAAACACAAGTACGTTAACTGCCGATGCAAAAGCTATGCTGGCTACTGTTGCTTCTAAATTAAAAACAAATGCCCAATGTAACATCATTATTACCGGTTATCCTGCTGCATCTAAAGCTTCACAGGCATTGTGTAGTAAGAGAACACAGGCAATTAAACAGTATTTAATGGAGAAAGAAGGAGTAAGCGCAGACAGAATTAGTACTAATTGCGAAATCGGAGGTGGCGATGCAAATACAATTGATATAAAAACCACTAAATAACATTTTACTTTAATGTAATGATAAGCCCTCCGACTAAAAGCGGAGGGCTTATTTCATAATATATTATTAAATCATCTCTTTATGTGACGGGTGGAGATTAATTACGCCCAATAAAAGATATTTTTATAAAAATTCTGGTTTAAAAACGTAAATTTGCGCTTCTTTATGAGATTATTAAGCATATTATTGATTACCTCTTTTGCTCTTGTATCCTGCTCAAGTGATTTTGGGAAAGTTCTTAAAAGTAAAGACTATGATTACAAACTGAAGAAGGCAGATGAATATTTTTATAAAAAGAATTATAAACAGGCAGAACAGTTATACATAGAGTTGTTTCCTGTATTTAAAGGAACGCAAAAATTTGAAGACCTATATTATAAATATGCATACTGTTCCTATTTTCAAAAAAATTATGAGGATGCAGAAAATCTTTTCAAAGGCTTCTTAGAAGTTTTTCCTAATAGTCCAAAAGAAGAAGAAATAGCATATATGCATGCATATACGTACTATCTCCAATCGCCCAAAATTGAGTTAGAACAAACAAACACTGCAAGGACAATTGGTATGATGCAAACTTTTATAAATACACACCAAGGCTCTTCAAGATTAAAAAGTGCATTTGATATTATTGATAAAAGCCGGGCAAAACTTGAGGTAAAGGAATATAAGAGTGCAGAATTGTATTATAAATTACAGCATTACAGGGCAGCTGGTATTGCATTTACTAATTTATTAAACAACTATCCGGAATCAACTAAAGGTGATGAATATAAATTGATGGGGATTAAATCATTTTACCAGTTCGCCAAATTAAGCATCATTGAAAAACAAGTAGAGAGATATGAAAAAGTAATATCTGAATTTAATGATTTTACAGATAGATATCCCGAAAGCAAATTATTAAAAGACGCACAGGAGTATAATAACTTAAGTTCAAATCACATAAAAGAATTACAAAATGAGCAAACTAAGACGACAACAAAGCGCTAATACAAGCAATGTTGTAGAAACAAAAAATCTAACCGATATTAAAAGTAAAACCGGCAATTTATATGAGTCTATTGCTGTTATTGCTAAAAGGGCCAACCAAATTAATATCTCTTTAAAGGAAGAATTACATAATAAGCTGGAAGAATTTGCAAGCCATACTGATAGTCTTGAGGAAATTCATGAAAACAAAGAGCAAATTGAAATTTCAAAGGCATACGAAAGAATGCCTAATCCAGCTTTATTAGCAACTACAGAGTTTATGGAAGACAAAGTATATTATCGTAAAAACGAAGATGATCTTTTTAGTTAATGAACAGAAGTAAATTTGATAAACTTTTATATCAATTTTTAGATAAGAAAATATAATTTTAGCGACGATTATTTTAATCGTCGTTTTTTATTTTATGCTTTCCGGTAAAAAAATATTAGTTGGGGTTACAGGCAGCATAGCTGCTTATAAAACTATTTTATTAGTTCGCTTATTAATAAAGGCCGGTGCAGAAGTAAAGGTAATAATGACTCCTTCAGCAAAAGATTTTGTATCGCAGCTTACCTTTTCTACATTATCTAAAAATGAAGTTTTAGTTGATCTTTTTAATGAAAATTCCTGGGCTAATCATGTTAACCTTGGGCGATGGGCCGATGTAATGGTGATAGCTCCTTTAAGCTGCAATACACTGGCAAAAATGGCGAATGGGTTATGTGATAATTTATTACTAGCCGTTTACTTATCCGCAACCTGCCCGGTAATTGTTGCACCTGCAATGGATGAGGATATGTGGCATCACCCTTCAACCCAATCAAATATTAATAAAATACAATCTTTTGGAAATAATATAATGCCTGTTGAAAATGGAGAATTAGCCAGTGGCTTATATGGGGATGGGAGAATGGCAGAGCCTGAACAAATTCTGCAATATGTGCGGGATTTTTTTTTTAGTACCAAAGAATTAGCAGGCAAAATAATATTAGTAACTGCCGGGCCTACTCATGAGGCCATAGATCCTGTAAGGTTTATCAGCAATCATTCTTCCGGGAAAATGGGTGTTGCAATTGCTGAAGAGTTTGCCCGCAGGGGAGCAGCAGTTACATTAATTTTAGGCCCATCCAATATAAATGTCAGTAAAGGCATTCATACCCTAAAAGTTACCTCTGCCCGGGAAATGTATGATGCCTGCATGAACAATTTTGCAAAAGCAGATATAACGGTAATGGCAGCAGCAGTTGCAGATTATATGCCACAGAATTTTTCTTCCAGAAAAATTAAAAAGACGGAGGATGTTTTTACACTTGGCTTAAAAAGAACAAATGATATTTTAAAAGAGTTGGGAGAACAAAAAAACCAGGATCAGGTAATAGTTGGGTTTGCCTTAGAAACCAATAATGAAAAAGAAAACGCGTTATGTAAATTAGAAAAGAAAAATATTGACCTTATCGTTTTAAACTCATTAAATGATGAAGGCGCAGGATTTGGCACAGACACTAACAAAATTGCTATTTTTGATAAACACGGAAATGAATTTCATTTTGAAAAAAAATCTAAAAACCTTGTTGCTAAAGATATTGTAAACACCATCATCCAATATAAAAATGCGTAGATTATTTTTAGTTATAATTATTTTTTCATTTGTAACCGTTGTAAATGCGCAGGAACTGCGTGCAAGGATAAATGTATTATCAAACCGGGTGGGAGGAAATGTGGATAAGAAAACTTTTCAAACCCTGCAAACAGCTTTAAATAACTTCATCAATAACCGGAAATGGACAAGTGATAATTTTTCTCCTGAAGAAAAAATTGATTGTAGCTTTTTATTAAATCTTGAATCTACTAACGATGCAAATGTATATAAGGCATCATTAACAATTCAATCGGCCCGCCCTGTATTTAATTCATCTTATTTATCACCCATAATTAATTTCCAGGATAATGAAATAATCTTTAAATATTCTGAATTTCAACAATTGGAATTTAATGAGAACCGTGTTGCTGGAACAGACCCGCTGGTTGCTAATCTTACTGCTGTAATTGCTTATTATATCGATCTAATTCTTGGATTGGATTACGATTCTTTTTCGCCACGGGCAGGAAATATTTATTTTCAAAAAGCTCAAAATATTGTAAACAATGCCCCTGATGGAAGAAACATTACAGGATGGAAAGCCTTTGATGGTACCCGCAATCGTTATTGGCTAACGGAGAATTTGCTTAATAGCCGTTATAACCTAATGCACGATGCATACTATAGTTTTTACAGGATGGGTATGGATAAATTATATGAAGATGAATCAGGAGCAAGAAATCAGATTTTAAATGTTTTAAGTTTGCTGAATAATTTTAATACCGATAATCCAAATACTATGATCCTCCAGTTTTTTTTCCAGGGAAAAACCCAGGAGCTGATAAAAGTATTCTCTAAAGCCTCACCGCCAGAGAAATTAAAAGCTTTGGAATATCTGCAGCGACTTGATATCTCAAACATATCTAAATATAAAGAAGGATTAAAATGATAAGATGCATTTTAATAATTTCAATTTCAGTTTTATTTTATTCGTGCAAAGAATCAACGCCATCGGGAATTATCAAACCCCAAAAAATGCAGGAGATATTATGGGATGTTTTAAGAGCTGATGCTTTCTCACAGCAATTGGCTAATCATGATTCGTCTAAAACATTAGCTGATGAAAGTGTTAAGCTTACTAAGAAAGTATTTTTAATTCACAATATTACTGAAGCACAATTTGAAAAGAGCTATTCTTATTACGCACATCATCCGGATATAATGAGAACGATGTTTGACAGCCTGAATGCTCAACAAACAAGAAAGATTTATTTACCAACCCCTCTTAAACAACAATGGGGTAAGGATAGTGCTAAGTAATTAATAAATAAAAAATGAATAAGGTTTTTAAAAATGCTGCTGATGCAATAGCTGGTGTAAAAGATGGCGATGTTTTAATGTTAGGAGGATTTGGCTTGTGCGGCATTCCTGAAAATTGCATTGCAGCATTGGTAAAAAAAAATATCAAGTATTTAACCTGTATCTCTAATAATGCAGGAGTAGATGATTTTGGAATTGGGTTAATGCTTCAACAAAAGCAGGTAAAAAAAATGATCTCATCTTATGTTGGAGAAAATGCAGAGTTTGAAAGACAATTGCTAAGTGGTGAGCTTGAAGTTGAATTAATTCCGCAGGGTACATTGGCCACAAGATGTTTGGCCGCAGGATATGGAATGCCCGCAATATTTACACCTGCCGGCGTAGGTACAGAAGTGGCAACAGGCAAGGAAATTCGTGAGTTTAATGGAAAGCAATATTTAATGGAGCATGCATTTGATGCAGATTTTGCCATCGTAAAGGCATGGAAAGGCGATACAAAAGGCAATCTTATCTATAAAGAAACGGCAAGAAATTTTAATCCCATGATGGCGATGGCCGGGAAAATTACTATTGCTGAAGTAGAAGAATTAGTAGAAGCAGGTGAATTGGATCCAGATAATATTCATACACCTGGCATTTATGTACATAGAATTTTTAAAGGAGAGAATTACCAAAAAAGAATAGAACAAAGAACGGTAAGAAGCTCAGCTAAATAATATGTTAGATAAAAACCAAATTGCAAAACGGATAGCGAAAGAGTTAAGGGATGGATATTATGTAAATCTTGGAATAGGCATTCCAACTTTGGTGGCCAACTATATTCCCGAAGGAATAAATGTAATTCTTCAATCAGAAAATGGATTGCTTGGTATGGGACCATTCCCTATTGAAGGTGAAGAAGATCCTGATTTAATAAATGCCGGGAAGCAAACAATTACAATATTACCGGGCGCTGCATTTTTTGATAGTGCTATGAGTTTTGGAATGATACGCGCTGGCAAAGTTGACCTTACAGTATTGGGAGCAATGGAAGTTAGTGATACCGGAGATATTGCAAATTGGAAGATTCCCGGAAAAATGGTAAAGGGAATGGGTGGCGCAATGGACCTGGTAGCAAGTGCAAAAAATATTATTGTTGCAATGATGCATACAAATCCTAAGGGTGAAAGTAAGTTATTACCTAGATGTACTTTGCCCTTAACAGGCGTTAAGTGCGTAAAAAAGATAGTTACAGAATTAGCGGTGCTGGATGTAACAGAAGATGGATTTAAATTATTGGAAAGAGCACCCGGGGTTACGGTAGAGGAAATAGAAAATAAAACGGCGGGTAGATTAATTCTGGAAGGAGAAATTCCTGAAATGATTTTTTAAATTACCGGATGAAACCCAAAATAATTCTATTGTCAGGTGAAAAGCAGTTTATCAGATATATATATAATGGATTAAAAAAACAGTTTGAAATTGATGCAGTTATTTTTGAAGAAAGTGAGAGTTCGGATATAATTTACAAACGACGGACTAAAAAAATTGGTATTATAAAAGTGATTGGACAAAAGTTATTTGATAAATTTATAATCAAACGTTTAATAAAATCTTCTTTTCCACGAATTAAGGAAATTATAAAAAAGTTCAAATTAGATTCTTCTAAAATTCCGATAGAAAAGACAATTATGGTAAAATCGGTAAATGATGCCAGTACAATTGCTTTAATTCAATCAATTAATCCTGACATCATAATTGTAAATGCCACAAGAATTATAAAAAGTGATGTTCTCAAATCAGTAAGCGGATGTTTTATAAATATACATAGCGGTATTTTGCCAAAATATAGAGGTTATTCCGGGGGTTATTGGGCATTAGTAAATAATGATAAATCAAATTGCGGGTCTACTATTCATATTGTGGATGAAAAAATTGATACCGGGCCGGTATTGTGTCAGGAATTAATTGATATTGAACCGACCGATAATTATTTGACGTATGCATTTCTTCATGTGGCAATAGAAATTGAGTTGCTTAAAAAAGCAATTGTTAGCGTGATTAATAAAGATTTTAAAGTTGTGAAAAAAGCTGTGATTTCTAAGCTCAGGTATGGACCAACAATTTGGGTGTATTTATTTTACAAAATTGTCAGAAAAGTAAAATGATATGTGCTAAAGATTTTTTAATCTATTAATGAATTTTTCATAGCATAAAACACCAGGCCTACAGAATTTTTTACACCAAAACGCTCCATCAGCCTGTCTTTTATAGCCTCCACCGTTCTTGCACTTATTTCCATTTTTTGAGCAATTTCCTGGGCAGTATATTCCATGCAAACTAAGGTGAGTACTTCTTTTTCTCTTTCACTTATAACAACTTCGCTATTTAAGTTTGGATTAAACTTCTGCTTCGCATAGTTTTTCTTTATCAAAACTTTGTTTACAAAATTGTTTAGATAAAAACCTGTACGCATAACATCTGTAATTGCTTTTTTAATTTCAGATGGTTCTGTACTTTTTAAAAGGTAGCCATTAGCACCGCTATCCATTAAATGCCCCACAAATCTTTCATCCTCGTACATAGTTAAAATAATAATTCTAATAGCAGGGAAATGTTTATTAAGATACTTGGTTGTTTCAATGCCATCTTTTACAGGCATTTTTAGATCCATAAGAATTACATCTGGCGGCTCATTGTCTGATACCTTTTGAATAAGGTCTTCTCCATTCTCTGCCTCCAATATAAATTTAATATTATTATACTGTCGCAGAGAAAGGATAACTCCCTTTCTGAAAATCTGATGATCATCGGCAATTCCAACTTTTATTATATCCATAACTAAAACAACGAGTTAAAGATAATTATTTGCATTGTAAGTGATACAATTAAATCATATCAATGGGTCTTTTGGAACTTCCAGGGTAACCTTATAATAAGTATGAGATGTATCTATTTCAAATAAAATCCTTCCTTTTAAAACCTTTACCCGGCTTTGGATATTTTTTAAGCCTAAGCCTGCAGAATTCTGGTTTAATTTTTCAAATTCTGATTGAATTATTCCCTGCCCATCATGATGAATGCGGAAATAAATATTATTACCGTTTGTGTTTTGAGTTAGATGTATAAATCCGGAGCTACTATGTTTAATAATATTTGTTACCAATTCCTGAATAATCCTGAAAACCAAAAGTTCCTGCTCCAGTTTTAATCTTTGCCTGTAATCATGAAAACGAGCCGTGGCATTTAAATTTCCCGATCCGTTAATTTTTTGAAACAGGTCTGTCATTGCAGATTCCAGTCCGAAATTTTTAAGCGTGGGCGGCATTAAGCTATGCGAAATATTTCTTATTAACTGTATAGCATCGTCAATAATTTGCTTGGCATTATAAATTGATTGAAGCTGAATGGCAGGTTCCTGGTGAATAAGATTTTCATTTAAGTACAAACGGGCTGTAGCTAAAAGGGGGCCGGCATCATCATGCAGGTCGGCAGCAATACGTTGCCTTTCTTCCTCCTGGAAACGAATTGATGCCTGTAAAAGGATCTGCTGTTTTTCATCTTCCAGCTGTTTCATTTGTAGCTGATAGCGAATAACCTTACGCTGATGAAAAATAACAAATACAACAATGCCAATAGCCATTACAAACATCCCCAGCGTTCCCAGAAATAAAACGGTTGATATTCCTGTAGAGTCATTATTTACTTGAAGAAAATACATGTTAGGATTTAAGCTATTAATTTAAGTTTTGTAAGGATTGGTTGGTATTCCAATCAGCACTAAGTTTGTCTTCAGGAAAGAATGTTTGATTATTAGGTTTGTTTGATTTCATAAGCATTGCAATAGAAAATAAGATTCCCTTTAAAATAATAAAGGAGGAATTGATTATTATATATTGTCTAATAAATCCTTTATCCTTTATCATACTATCAGTATAAATGTATAGAAAGAATGTTCCCGATAGATATATTAAAAAAGATATAATAATCCAGAAATTAATAGAAGAATAGATTAAAAACGTATTCGGTTGCTTCAGTTGATCAAAAAAGTAATATATACACATAGCAATTATCAATACTGCTTCAATTCCTGCACTGGTTGAATTAAATGAAGTATCGCTTCTGAGAAAAAAATAGTCAACAAGACTAAAAGTTACAAATGCAATTGTGATAGAAGGTAAAATTTTTTTAATAGTTGAATTATGAATAATCAGGTAAAAATACCATGTAAAAAAACAAAATTCAGCTATAGAAAATAGATAGTTGAGATAAGACGCCTCTACTTTAAGTATAACAAAAAAGAAATAACCGATAATTTCATTTAACAGATAATATACAAAGTATAAAAAAATTACCCTTAATTCTTTACTCCGATTATTTCTTTGAAATACGAAGTAAAAGATTAAGGGTAATAAGGCAGAAAAACTTGCGCTATATTGTAAAGCTGTTAGTATAGTTTGGCTATTTATGCCAAATATAAAACAGATAAAGTTAAAATCAAAAACTAATCAAGATATACAGTTTCTTCGTGAACGATCCACACTCTATCAGCAACAATGGCATTTTGTTTTACAATATCGCCAGTAGTTGTAACAACTGTATATTCAACGATGTCTTTACCATCTGCATCAACGCCGGTGTAAACTAAATGCTCTTCGTTGGTTTCGGTTAAACATTTACGGAAGTTAATTCCTACACAACCGGGTTGTGATAAAATTTGATCAATAATATTTCTTCCAATGTAATAACCTTTTGTTGCATCAGGATTAGCTTGTGTGAAAGCCTTTACTAATTTAATACCTTCAGCTAAGCCAATATCTTCACCAACTTCAGCAAGGGTTTTGGTTTCTAAGAGTTCATGTTGTGTCATAATTGTAAGTTTTTTTTTGTTAGTATTTAAGGTCTTTTAAGAAAATCCAGACTACTAACTTCCCACTTAAAAAAGACCTTTACAACAGGTATGAACTTAAATTAGAATAAGCGGATCTCACCAAATTCAATACAGGCAAAGGACTTATCGAAAAAAACAAATAAAATTACGATGGAAAATAAGGTAAATGTACGGTAAAGAAATAGTAAAATTACTATGAAGTAAAAAGGGTAAATACCATAGGGTTTTTACCATTACGTGGAGATGTATTAAACTATGACCGAATTGAAGTCGGTTATTTTTGGATTTTAAGCGGGTTTTTTATTTTAAAAATGTTGACTGACACTGATTAAGCACAAAAACAATTAAGAACTGGATTGAATTGGATATTCGGATATTGGATAAATACAGTTTACCAATGTCAATCAACAATACAAAGATAGACCTGGTTATAAAATGATAAAAGCGCAGAACTGCCCTATTTTACTTATGTAATTATTACAGGGTTTAAAGTAGTTATGCAATCGGCACTCGTATAATAACGGTAATAAAATTGCGTATATTTACGCTGTAATTTTACTATTTTCTGCTATAAAATATTAATATGGTAATAAGTAATACCAAAGCTTAAATTGCGTTATCAATATCACATTACTAAACCCTAAAGAACTCATTAATGTCAAGTGCCAACTTAATTAAGATTGCTATTGCAGATGATCACAAAATTTTTAGAGACGGAATAAAAATGGCACTGGCCGGAAAAGAGAATTTAAAAATGCTTTGGGAAGCTGAAGATGGTAAAGACCTTATGCATAAAGTGGCGATAAAAAAGCCGGATGTATTGTTAATGGACATTAGAATGCCTGAAATTGACGGTATAAATGCCATTGAAATGTTGCGTAAAGAATATGAGGACATCAAGATAATTGTTTTAACAATGTACGACGATCAGCAAATGATAAGCAAGATGATGGAAATGGGCGCAAATGCTTACCTCACCAAAACAACCGATCCCGAAGAGATTTACGAGGCTATTCTTACCTGCATGAACGATGATTTTTATTTTAATTCCCTGGTAAATAATGCAGTAATGGGCAAGCTGATACAAAAGAAAAACGTCCGTCAGCATTACGGAAGCACAGTACCGATAAACTTCAATGAGAAAGAAATAAAAATACTGCAACTGCTTGCGCAGGATAAAACTACAGAGGAAATCTCTAAAATAATTTTTTTAAGTCCCCGTACCATTGAAACCATCCGCCAGAATATGAAATCTAAAGTTGGCGCTAAAACTATAGCCGGGTTAATAATGTATGGTATGCGGAATAAGCTGATAGATTAATCTTACAGGCTTTCTTTCTTTAATAAAAAATTCCTTTGAGAAAAGCTGCTTTTATTAGTAGAAGTAAACCATTGCATCGCTATTTCTCTTTCAATTTCCTGATCTATAGAACTGAAGCCCCTGTAAGAGGTTGCTATTTTTGAAGATTTGCAATTAAGTTTAGCTGGCTGACCCTGCATATTTGAGATGTTAGGCATGTATAAGGTTTTAAATAATCCAGCAAAATTTTAACCAAACTATAAATTTAAAATATCTATTGATTCGAAGCTGATCGAATATATACTAAAATTGTCATATTCTAATATTTGTGTAATCCTTTCTACAGAATTTATTTAACTCCTCACTTTGTGTATTTAAAAATTATTGTTGGAAGTTATGCGTTAATTACACGTATAATTACTATACCTTAGATTCAGTAGTTCTCCTATTCGGCATTTGAAAAAAAACATAGACTTTTACGTTATCCAAATTCTATAAAAGGAAAAACCCATTAATATGTCTTTAAAACCTGAAAATTCTTCACCTATAAATGTGATTATAGCAGATGACCATGTGCTTTATAGGGCTGGTGTTAAAACAGCATTGTCTTCTAAAAAAGACATCAAGATAATAGCCGAGGCTGATAACGGTTCTCATTTGCTAATGTTATTAAAAGCTGTACAGCCAGATGTTATCTTATTAGATATTCAAATGCCGATAATGGATGGCATTACCGCTTTGCCTGAAATAAAAAAGCTTTATCCTCATGTAAAGGTTATTATGCTTACTATGATGGATGACAATAGTATGATAACTAAGTTAATGGAACTTGGGGCTAACAGTTATCTTACCAAAACTTCAGATTCAGAAATAATTTACGAAGCGATTAGAACCTGTCATGAGCAGGAATACTACTTTAATTCATTAACCAACCAGGCGCTGTTAAATAATCTTAGGCAAAAAAATGTAACGATGCCGCACAGGCTTATGACGGAAGATGCCCGCCTTACAGATAAGGAAATTACAGTTCTTAAATTAATGTGTGAAGAAAAAAGCACCCGGGAAATTGCCCAGGCTGTTGAATTAAGCCCTCGAACTGTAGAAGCCATGCGTGATAAACTTAAAACAAAAACAGGCGCTAAAAGCACCGCGGGCTTAATAATGTATGCTGTTAAACATAAATTACTTGATGAAGACCTGTAGATAAATAATTCAATAAGAATTCATACCTCTATTTTTGCTCATTCAAATTTTTTGAATGAGCATTTTTTTTACTTACAACGATAAAATATATAAAGAGGGCACAGCCATTATAACACCTGATAGCCATTCTGTAAGATATGGCGATGGATTATTTGAAACTTTAAAAATCAATAAAGGAATAATACAATTGCGGGATTATCATTTTGAACGTTTGTTTTCAGGGATGAATACTTTACAATTTGAAATTCCAGGCTATTTTACAGCAGCATATCTTGAAAGCAAAATATTAGAGATATCTAAAAAAAATCAACATACTTCTATTACTCGTGTACGCTTGATGGTTTTTAGAGGGAATGGAGGTTTGTATGATGCTGAGGATAATTCTCCAAATTATATAATACAAACATGGAGCATTGGGAAAACCGGAGAATTAAATTCAAATGGCCTTGTAATTGATGTTTACCCGGATGCAAAAAAATCCTGTGATAAATTTTCCAACCTCAAGAGTAATAATTATCTGCCGTATATAATGGCGGCGTTGTATGCTAAAAAAAATAATGTAGATGATTGTATTCTTTTGAATAATAATAACAGGGTCTGCGATACAACCATTGCAAATATTTTTATTATAAAAGATGATATTATTTATACACCTCCTTTAAGCGAAGGCTGTATTGCAGGTGTGATGAGAAGATTTGTAATCGAAAAAATCAAATCGGATTTTAAGATAGTAGAAAAACCACTGTCAATTGAAGAAGTAGAAAATGCTGATGAAGTATTTGTAACAAATTCCATTCGTGGTATAAGATGGGTAAAGCAATTAGGTAAAACTAAATATACCGGTAACAAGATAAAAGAGATTATCACTTTAATCCAGGCTCAGCTAGGATAAGAATATTGAATCCTGTTTAATCTCTGGCTGGGAGCCCTTATAAATATCCAGCATTTGGGATATTGCATTTTCCCCTTTTATCCCAAGGTTAATTGAATAATTGTTTACATAAAGGTCAATGTGCTTACGCATTATATCTTCTTCCATTTCCTGCGAATGTATACGAACGTAATCAGTAATTGCAGGATAATTTCTGAAAGAATATTCAATACTTTGTTTAATTAAACCATCTATTTTTTTTAATAATATAATATCAATATTTCTTTTGGCAACTATACCTCCCAAAGGAATTGGTGATTGTGTTTTTTGCTCCCAGAATTCTCCCAAATCAATAATTTTTGTGAGACCCTTTTGCTGGTATGTAAACCGGTTTTCATGAATAATTACGCCACCCGCATTTTTGTCTTTTGATGATAAAACAAAATCTTCTATTTCATCATACCGTAAGAATATTTTATTTTTTGCTTCCGGAAAAGCAAGGCTAAAAAGCATATGTGCAGTGGTATGCTCACCCGGAATGGCTATTGTATAATTCTTAATTTCTTCCTTACTTATCTCTTTATTGGCAATCAAAAGCGGGCCCACAGCCGTTCCTAAAGCGCTGCCGCTGTTCAACACAACATATTTATCCAACAGCAACGGCAAAACGCCATAGCTGATTTTGGAAATATCCAGAGTATTTTTTAATGCAAGCCGGTTTAGTGTTTCTACATCATCCAATATCACTTCAAATTCCAGCCCGCCGGTATCAATTTTATTATTTACCAATGCATCAAAAATAAAAGTATCATTCGGGCAAGGCGAAAATCCCAGTGTTAGCTTCATGGTTTATTAATTAAATCAACCAATTTTATTAATTCCCGGTTAAGGTTTTCAATGGCATCTTTTAATTTCCATTTTGTTTTATCTCTTTCACCAACACTATTTGATATACTTCTTACTTGGATAAAAGAAATATTTTGTTGCAGGCAAACAAAATGAAATGCAGCGCCTTCCATACTTTCAACCTCAGCATTAAAAATTTCTTTTAATTGCTTTGTTTGTCTTTTCCTGTCATTTATTTTGTTTATTGTAACTGCTTTTACTTTTTTTAAATGCGATGCCTGTAAAATTTCAGAAGTATTAATAAGCCATCCTTTTTTAAATGGATATTTATTCTCGTCTTCAAATCCAAAATCAAAAATGGTTTTAAATTTTTTGTCTTCTTCCACACCAATATCTCCGAAAACATCCTGCTCAACGGCAATTACATCTCCATTTTTTATTTTCTTTGAAAACGAACCGGCAATCCCTGCCTGTATTACCAGGTCATATTTTTCCTGCAATAACTTTTTAGTAAGCTGGTAAACTGTTGAGGGAATTCCTACTCCGCATATTAATATGTCAATATTATTATTCAGTTTTATAAAGGGCTCTATTTCCAGTTGCGTAGAAGCCACTAGCAATATCTTCATAATACAAATTTCGGATTTAGAAAGCACAACTTTATGTTTCTCTGTTACCTTTGAGAAAATTTTTTTCAGCTTCCATGATATATTTAACCAGGGTTGAGCATTTCAATGCTGCCCATAAGCTTTACAACCCTGATTGGGATAAAGCAAAAAATGAAGAAGTATTTGGCAAATGTGCAAATGAAAATTGGCACGGGCACAATTATGAGTTGTTTGTAACTTTAAAAGGAAATATCAATAAGGAAACAGGATTTTTGTTTGATGCAAAAAAACTAAGCATACTTATTAAGGAACACGTGCTTGATAAACTGGATCACAAGAATTTAAATGTAGAAGTGGATTTTTTAAAAGGGCAAATATGTTCTACTGAAAACCTTGCTAAAGGTATTTGGCAGCAATTGGAGGCCCGGTTAACCGGTGAAGTTCAATTGCATTGTATTAAATTATACGAAACGCCAAGAATTTATGTTGAGTATTTTGGTGATTAATTATCTTTAAAAATGAGTAAAATCGCAGTTTTTAGAAAAGAGCATTTCAACGCAGCACACAGGCTGAATAATCCTTCATGGACTGATAAAAAAAATAAAGAAGTATTTGGGAAATGCAATAATCCCAATTACCACGGCCATAATTATGACCTGGTAGTGAAAGTTGTTGGAGAGCCGGATCCGCAAACAGGTTATCTTATAGATTTAAGAATGCTTAGTGAACTGATTAAAGAAAATGTGTTAGACAAGTTTGATCATAAAAACCTAAACCTCGATACAAAGGAATTTAAAGATCTGAATCCTTCTGCAGAAAATATTGCCATAGTTATTTATAATATTTTAAGAGATAAAATTGATAGCAAGCTTGATTTGCAGGTAAGGCTTTATGAAACTGAAAGAAATTTTGTTGAATACCCGGTTAATTAAAAAGATAAATTATGAGCTATAAAAAAGTTGAAGAGTTCAATGAGGAGGAAATTGTAGCAATGGAAAAAAACTATAAGGAAATCCTCGGCTTATTAGGTGAAGACCCCGAGCGTGAAGGTTTATTAAAAACACCGCATCGTATTGCAAAGGCTATGCAGTTTATAACACATGGCAATAAGCTTGATGCAAAAGAGATTTTAAATTCTGCAAAATTTCATGAAGAGATGAGCCAGATGATAGTTGTAAAAGATATTGAGCTATACAGCATGTGTGAGCATCATATGCTGCCATTCTTTGGCAAAGCGCACATTGCCTATGTTCCCAATGGCTGGATAACAGGGCTTAGTAAAATCGCAAGAGTAGTGGATGTTTATTCACGCCGGTTGCAGGTACAGGAAAGACTTACAACACAAATTTTAAATGCTATACAGGAAACGTTGAATCCTTTAGGGGCTGCAGTTGTAATTGAAGCTTCGCATTTATGTATGATGATGAGAGGTGTTCAAAAACAAAACTCAGTAACAACTACCTCTGCATTCTCAGGCGAGTTTGAAAGACACGAGACCCGCAGTGAATTCTTAAAACTTATTAGTTCAAAACTTCATTAAGCAATTAGTTATATGGATAAACACGCTTATATCTTTCCCGGGCAAGGTTCGCAGTTTAGCGGCATGGGAAAAAATTTATATGATACCAATGAGGCCGCAAAGGAATTGTTTGAGAGGGCTAATGATATTTTAAGATTCAGAATATCAGATATAATGTTTTCAGGGAGTGATGAAGAATTAAAACAAACTGATGTTACACAACCGGCAATATTTTTACATTCTGTAATTCTTTATAAAACTATACAGAAGGCTAAGCCGGATATGGTAGCTGGTCATTCGTTAGGAGAATTTTCTGCATTAGTAGCAAACCAAACTTTAAGTTTTGAAGATGCATTAAAACTGGTTTCTATCAGGGCAAAGGCAATGCAAAAAGCCTGTGAAATAAATCCCTCAACAATGGCAGCTATACTGGGATTGGATGATAGCAAAGTAGAAGAAATTTGCGCATTAATAAAGGATGAAGTGGTGGTTGCAGCCAATTATAATTGTCCGGGGCAAATTGTTATTTCCGGAAGTAATAAGGGTATTGAAGAAGCATGTATATTGATGAAAAATGCCGGTGCAAAAAGAGCATTGGTATTGCCGGTAGGAGGTGCCTTCCATTCATCGTTGATGGCGCCGGCTAAAGAAGAATTATCTGCCGCAATTGAAACAACAAATTTTAATCAACCTGTTTGCCCTGTATATCAAAATGTAGTTGCAAAAGCAGTTACAACTCCTGGTGAAATAAAAATAAATTTAATTCAACAGCTAACCGGCCCGGTCAGGTGGACACAAACGATACAGGCTATGATAGCCGACGGGGCAACACATTTTACAGAAGTTGGTCCGGGCAAAGTTTTACAGGGCCTTGTTCAAAAAATAAACAAAGAAATACAGGTTGATGGAATTAACTAACCTTTCTACTTCCACCAAAAGGATAATTATAACCTGCAGTAAGCGCTTATCACCTTATCTTGAGCTGGAGATAATTGAATTGGGATTTAAACCTGTTCGTACTTTTCCAACCGGTGTGGAATTGCTGGGTACAATGAATGACTGTATCCGCCTCAATTTAAATCTCCGCTGTGCCAGCCAGGTATTGTATTCATTAAAAGAATTTCCTTCTGATAGCCCTGATGATATTTACCGTGAATTATTTAAGATTTCCTGGGAAAAAATTTTATCTAATGACAGTTATTTTTCAGTAACGAGTAATGTTAATCATCCCAGTATAAATAATTCATTGTATGCTAATGTAAAAGTGAAAGATGCAATTGTGGATAGAATGCGGGATAAAACGGGTGGCAGGCCAAACTCCGGCTCAACCCTGGAAGCCGCAGTGATACATCTTTTCTGGAGGAATGAAATGGCTGAAATATTTATTGATACCTCAGGCGAAACGCTTGCCAAGCATGGGTATAGAAAAATTCCGGGCAAAGCGCCTATGCTGGAGTCTTTGGCTGCAGCAACAATATTGGCAACCAAATGGGACAGGCAATCAGCTTTTATTAATCCAATGTGTGGGTCTGCAACACTTGCCATTGAAGCTGCATTAATTGCCACCAACCGCCGCCCAGGCTTGTTTCGGGATAATTATGCCTTTATGCATATAAAAGATTTTGATGATGCTTTTTTTGAAAAGGAACGGGCATTGTTAGATAAAAATATAATTGACTTACCTAACCTGAAAGTGATAGCTACTGATATAAGTGAGGATGCAATAAATATTTCTAAAATAAATGCAGGGGCAGCAGGCGTAGAAAGATATATCACTTTTGAAAGATGCTCATTTGAAGAGACAAATGTTCCTGCAAATACAAATGGTATCATTTTCTTTAATCCTGAATATGGCGAGAGAATGGGAGAGGAAAAGGAACTGGAAGAAACCTATGCAGCCATTGGTGATTTTATGAAGAAAAAGTGCAAGGGATATACAGGATATATTTTTACAGGCAACCTTGCTTTGGCAAAAAAGATCGGGTTAAAACCTAAAAGAAAAATAGAATTTTATACCAGTAAAATCGACTGCCGTTTATTAGAATTTGAGTTATATGAAGGAACGAGACGATAATTAAACCTGTTTTCCATTTTTTTATCTGCGCAGATAGTTTCATCTTTACTAAAATTTTTAGTACATGAAAGATGAGCGTTATGCTAAAAATTCTCTTCGGCAAAATACAGGCGGTATTGTAATGTACATTGATATGAACAGCTTTTTTGCAAGCTGTGAACAACAACTCGATCCTATTTTGCGTGGAAAGCCGGTAGGCGTTTGCCCTTACGAAAGCCCTAATGCTGCTGTGATTGCTGTATCGCTGGAAGCAAAAGCAATGGGCATTACAACTGGCATGCGGCTTATGGAATGCCGGCAAATTTGTCCTCAATTAATTATAAGGCCATCCCAGCCTGTTAAGTATCGCCAGTTTCATGTAAAAATTATGAATGTGCTGAAAGAATATTGTGGCGATGTAATTCCAAAAAGTATTGATGAGGCAGTGCTGAATTTCACTTCTTATAAATTGATCTATAAAGATTTTATTTCAATAGCCCGGCAAATAAAAAGTGATATAAAACAAGAGGCGGATTATTTAAAATGTTCTATTGGTATTGCACCAAATGCTTTTCTTGCCAAATTAGCAACCGATCTTCAAAAGCCAGATGGCCTTGTTGAAATTACTGTTGAAAATATTGACGAACATCTTAAAAAATTACAGTTAAGAGATCTGCCGGGTATCGCATCAGGAAATGAAAGGCGGTTAAGAAAAGTGGGCATCACAACTCCGCTGGAAATGCGCTATGCTTCCATATCCTTACTGCGTAAAGCTTTTGGGGGCATTGTAGGTTATTACTGGTATTGCCGGTTAAACTTTTATGAGGTTGATCTGCACATGAACAAAACAAAAAGCATGGGAGCAGGCAGGATGGTTTCTGCCGATCAAAGTGCCTCATTGCAAACCATGGAAGCGCTTATAATTTCTTTGTGTACCCGCCTTGAACAACGCATGGTTAAGCAGTCAGTTTTTTGCAGGCAGGCAATTTTTTCTGTGAGGTATAAAAACCGGGGAGACTGGCGGGAACTTTTTCGTTTTGCCAATCCACTGCAGGATGCTACAGAGTTAAGGAATTACATAACCGGGAGAATTAGAGAGTATGAGCTTTTATGCTTTCCTCATACAGTAATCAACAGGCAAGTGCTCAACATAAATTTAACTGTATATGATTTTATTTCAGAAAACACTATTCAATATAATTTATTTGATAACAGGATACAGCAGGATAAGCTGCGCAAAATAATGTACCTGATAAAAAATAAATATGGTAAGAATAGTGTTAGAAAAGCCTGTGAAACCATTGAGCCTGATGTTATGAAAGACGCTATTGGCTTTGGCTCGGTAAGGGAATTGGAAGCAGATGATAACGGGAATGGGTTAAACAATTTTTTGCTTGAAGAATAATTACTTTCCTCTTATAACTTCAAAGTCATCAAAAATAATTTCACTTTTGTGCGAAACAATTACATCTGTCACTTGCGCCTTTTCCGGGCCTTTTTTACACCAGTTTATAAATTGCTGCAGTTGTTCTTCACCTCCGGTGGCAATTACTTCCACATCACCATCTTTTGTATTTTTTACCCAACCGGTTATGTTGAATTTATCCGCAACTTTTTTTGCAGTTGCCCTGTAAAAAACCCCCTGCACATCACCTTTTACGAGTAAATGAATTGTAGGCATACATTTATTTTACAAAATCAAATAATGTGGCAGTAAAAATCCCTCTTTCTCTTTTCTTAAAAATGGCTTTCCAGTTTCCAATATATCTTATAAGTGATGGCACAAGGTATTCTCCAAATTTAGTTAGCTCTACCTGCATCTGTACATTAAAATCATATACCCCGGCATCATAGCTTAATAAATAATTGCGTGCAACAATTTCAAACGTTTTATCATTAAACCATGTTGTCATCTCATCTATTACTACATCGCTTTTTCTATCTTCTTTTGCCTTTATTTTAAATATGTAGCAACTTGTTTTGTTGTGCTCTTCCATATCAATACTCATATCGTATTTATCGGCCATGTCCTTATCAAAGATGGCCGTTTTACCACTGATAAAAGGGAGCCCGTTTATTTGCTTTCCGGGGTTGAAGAATAACATTTTTAATTGTGCTTTATGTTTTTCCATCCCGCTTAAGCCTGATGTTGAAATATCCCTTCCTTTAATAATATTATCTTCACCGCAAATAGTTCCTTTTGTAAAAAAGAGACCTGCATACATTTCACCCGTATAATAATTGAAGTTTTTATTTTCATCATAAATATCGCCTGTTGTTGTTTCTTCCAACACTTCCATGCTTCTGCAATTGTTATTTCTTGCCTGTCTTATTTTACTTCTTAATGATGCTTTAATATCGCCATCCTTATTTACCATTCTAACATCATTTAAGGCAGTAAACCCAAAAACATGCAGCGTACGGAATGCCTTGTAAAAAGTGGTATCATTTTTAACACGGTCAATAAAGGCAGGAACGTTTATTTTATTATTTACAACTATTTCAGAAAGTGTAATAAGTCTGCCTTCAATATTTACTACAGTGTCATTTTTATTTTGAGCTGGGAGAATAAAAGGCGATAAAAAAATACAGGCCGCAATGATGTTCTTAAACATACTCAAATTTAATCTATAAAAACTGACAAGAGATTTGATATCTACTTAGCGAATGTCATTTTATAATCAACACTGATTTTTCCTTTAGTAATATCATCCAGTTTGCGTTTAAGCAGCTTTCTTTTTAAAGGTACTAGGAGGTCAATAAATAATTTGCCTTCAATATGGTCATACTCGTGTAAGATAACCCTGGCCGTTATTCCATTAAATGTTTTTGTATGCGGCTGAAAGTTTTCATCTACAAAGTCTATTGTAATTTTTTCTTTCCGGTAAATATCCTCCCTGATCTTTGGGATGCTTAAACAGCCTTCATTGTACGCCCATTCTTCGCCATTCAGGGAAGAGATATGCGCATTTATAAACACACCTTTGTATCCTAAATCATTGGGATACTCTTTCTTTTCTTCTTCATCAAAACTTTCAATTATCTGGATACTATCCATCACGAACAACCGGATGTCCCTGTTTACCTGTGGAGCAGCCAGGCCAACACCTTTGCTGTTGTACATGGTCTCCCACATATCTTCAATTAGTTTATCCAGTTGCGGATAATCCTGTGAAATGTCTTTACAAACCTTTCTTAAAACCGGTGAACCGTAAGCAACAATGGGAAGAATCATTTGTTATTTTTGATCGGGTGATTTTTAATTTATTGATTGGAATGCAAATTTAAATTATTATCATTTATTCAATCAACAAATCAGCAATCATAAATCAACTAATACTTTGAAGGTATTCCTGCAACATCATGGTAGCGGCAATTTCATCCACTGTTCTTTTATTCTGCCTGTCTTTTTTCTTCATTCCCATATCTATCATTGCCTGCTTTGCCATTTTGGAAGTAAATCTTTCATCCACCGTTTTTATAGGTATCAGTGGAAATTCTTTCTGAAGTTTTTTTATGGTTTCTTTCACCAGGGGTGTGGCATGTGTGTCTGAGTCATCTAAATTTTTTGGCTCGCCGATAACTATCAGCTCCACTTCTTCCTGTGAAAAATATTTTTTTAAAAAAGATATCAGTTCATGTGAATCAACTGTAGTTAAGCCGGTGGCAATTATCTGCAAAGGGTCAGTAACTGCAATGCCTGTCCGCTTTCCGCCATAATCTATACAAAGAATTCTTGCCATATCCCTGGCCCCTAAAGAGGGATTTTTATTTTACTAATGAATAAATCTAACAGAACAAAGATTGCAAAAATTACAGAAGCAATTCCGTTTGCTGTCATAAATGCAAGATTAACTTTTTTAAGGTCATTTGGTTTTACAATTGAATGCTGGTAGATAAGCATGCCGCCAAACACTACCATACCGCACCAATATAACCAGCCAAAATGCCCGTATATCCCGGCAGCAATTACACAAGCAAGGCTAAGTAAATGCAACAGTTCCGAAACTCTTAGTGCTTTACTCTTTCCTAATACCGCAGGGATGGAATATAAATTATTCGCCTTATCAAATTCTTCATCCTGCAAAGCATAAATAATATCAAAACCACTAACCCAAAATAAAACCGTTAATGAAAACAGGATTGGCAGCAGGTTAAACGTACCGGTTACAGCCAGATAAGCGCCAATAGGTGCAAGGCTTAATCCCAGCCCCAGCACAAGATGACACAGAGGCGTAAATCTTTTTGTGTAACTGTAAAATAAAATAACGAAAAGCGCTACCGGTGATAGGTATAAGCAAATGGGATTGATAAAACAAGTAGTAGCAATAAACAGGATGCAGTTTATTATCACAAAAAGTAAAGCATTTTTTTCTGTTATAATTCCCGAAGGGATTTCTCTTATTGCAGTACGGGGATTTAATGCATCAAAATTTTTATCAAGCCAACGGTTGAAAGCCATGGCAGCGCTTCGGGCAAAAACCATACACAGAACCACAAGGATAAGAACATGCCAATTATGCAATAGATAAACTGAAGTCTTCTGCCAAACAGTTTGAATAAATCTTCTTTGAATTTTTACATAAGGAATATGATTAAGATCTTTTATGGCAAGAAAAAATCCAATTAAAGCAAATGGCATTGCAAAAATCGTATGACTAAATTTTACAAGTGATAAATAATTCCTGATCTTAGTTTTCACATTCTGTTTTTTAAATCCATTTAATTTTTTAATCCGCCCAAATCATGGTTCAGAAATTTTTGTTCTCACAATCTCCCACAAAACAATCCCCGCCGCCACCGAAATGTTTAAAGAATGTTTCATTCCAAACTGGGGTATTTCAATGCATCCATCGCACAAAGTAATGGTATCTGTTTCTACGCCGCTTACTTCGTTACCAAATATTAAAGCAACTTTACTGGAGTTTAATTTGCCGAACGCTTCTAAAGAAATGCTTTTATCTACCTGCTCAATAGCAAAAATTTTGTATTCCTTTTTTCTTAATTCTTCAATGGCTTCTTGTGTGGAAGGGAAATATTTCCAGTCAACCGTTTCTGTTGCGCCAAGGGCAGTCTTATCAATTTCTTTGCGTGGTGGCTGGGCTGTATAACCGCAGATATAAATGGCTTCAATTAAAAATGCATCTGCAGTACGGAATACACTGCCTACATTATGCATGCTGCGTATGTTCTCTAAAACAACTATTACAGGAAATTTTTCTGAACGCTTAAATTCGTCAACTGTCTTTCTTTCCAGTTCATCCATGCTGAGCTTCTTCATCTAAAAATCATTATTGCGAAAGTAGTTATGGGTAGCGATGCTGGTTCATCCCCTTTGGAACAAAAGTTATCTTCTTATTCCTGCTTTCATTAAATAACCTCTCATTATTGGATGTTCCTTCCATCGGCCGCTCATTATGGAACAGGTGATATACAATGCCGCCAAATTTTAAAAAACGAAGCTTTACTCCTGCATTAATTAATCGCATCGAAATATCATTATCCTCTTTCCCCCAGTCTATAAATTCCTCGTTGTGGCCATTTATTTTTATAAGATCATCTTTCCAGAAAGCCATATTACATCCCAGCACATAGTTTACCTGCCTGGAGCCTCTTTGAAGTAAATAATTCAAAGCTGATAAGATCCTGGAATGTATAGCATTATATTTTTTTCCCACACGGAAGGCTTTGATCTGCGGGGAAGAGCCTGCCAGGGTAATTAATTCATGGGTTGTTTGTTCATCTAATAAAGCCCGGGCCCCGCTTATAAAGGTGTTACGCCTGCAAATAGATAAATGATCTTCTACAAAACGGGAATGAAGAATAAGATCACCATCAATCTGGATTATATATTCATATTTTGCTGCTGCAAGTGCTTTATTCTGGATACGTGGCAGGTGATACCCTTCATCAGGTTGCCAAATATGTTTCACCTCTATAGAAAAAGCTGCTGCGTATTGATTTATTAATTCCCTGGTATCTTCTGAAGAACCATCGTCAGCTATAATAATCTCATCCGGCAGTACCGATTGTGCCTTTACACTTTCCAGGCATAAGCGAAGAACAGCAGGCTTATTATAAGTGGAAATAATTAAACTGGTTTTGGGTTTCAATAATTTCAGTTTTCTACCCACAAATTTATTTAAAGCAAAGGGTTGCTCCTAAAATATTTTAAATTGCAGGCCATTTAGAAAGTTTATTATGGCCAAATCTACTGCAGATACACCAATGATGCTTCAGCATAATGCCATAAAGGCAAAGTACCCTGATGCCATATTACTGTTTCGTGTAGGTGATTTTTATGAAACTTTTGGCGCTGATGCTGTAACCGCTTCAAAGGTACTGGGCATTACTTTAACCAAACGGAACAACAGTTCTCCAACTGCATCCGAACTTGCCGGCTTTCCGCATCATGCCCTAGATACATACCTGCATAAGCTTGTAAAAGCTGGCTACCGCGTTGCCATATGCGACCAGTTAGAAGACCCAAAACTTGTAAAGGGAATTGTAAAGCGTGGCGTAACAGAAATGATAACTCCCGGCGTGGCAACCAGTGATAAACTGCTGGAGCATAACCGGAATAATTTTCTATGTGGGTTGCATTTTAATGAAGATAAGTTTGGGTTGGCTTTTTTGGATATTTCTACGGGTGAATTTTTTATTGCAGAAGGGGATAGGGAATATGCAGATAAATTATTGCAGAGTTTTCAACCGGCAGAAATTGTATTCCAGCGAAACCAGCAAAAGAATTTTAAAAATAATTTCGGCAGTAAATTTTATACCTACACATTAGATGAATGGATATTTGCAGAAGCCTATGCTAAAGAAAGTTTATTAAAACATTTTGGCACCCAGAGTTTAAAAGGTTTTGGTGTAGAAGATCTGCATGATGGCATTGTTGCCGCAAGCGCTGTGCTGCATTATTTAAAAGATACTGAACACCCAAACCTGCAGCACATAACCTCTTTACAAAGAATTGATAAGGCTGATTATTTATGGATGGATCGGTTTACTATCCGCAATCTCGAATTGCTTGGCGGCGTGGAAGGAAATAATTCTTTATTAAAAGTGTTGGATAATACGGTTTCGCCAATGGGCGCAAGATTACTTAAACGCTGGCTGTTACTGCCTCTTACTAATATCAATAAAATAGAAGAGCGTTTGGATTTAGTAGAGTTCTTTATAAAATCGGTAGATATAAGAAATAAAATTTCTCAGTCAGTCAAACAATCGGGCGATGTTGAAAGGCTTGTTAGTAAGGTATCTTTAAAAAAAATAAACCCAAGGGAAGTTCTGCAGATTGCCAGGGGATTACAGCAGGTACAATTGATAAAAGCACTTTGCGAAAATGCTGAAAATGAATATTTAAAAAGACTGGGAGATTCCCTTAATCCCTGCCAATACATTGCTGATAAAATTGTAAAAGAGATTATTGACAATCCTCCCATTGCTACATCCAAAGGAAATGTGATTGCAATGAATGTAGATGAAAGTTTAGATGAGTTAAGAAATATTGCAACACATGGTAAAACCTATTTGTTGCAATTGCAGAAAAAAGAAAGTGAGGCAACAGGAATTTCATCTTTGCGGATAGGATTTAATAATGTTTTTGGCTATTACCTTGAAGTTACCAACCTGCATAAGTCAAAAGTTCCGGTTGAATGGATACGCAAACAAACACTTACCAATGCCGAAAGATATATTACGCCGGAGCTAAAAGAATATGAAGAAAAAATTACAGGCGCAGAAGAAAAAATCCTGCAGATAGAGCTGCAGATTTTTGAAAAACTTTTAAATGAATTGCAGGATTACATTGCTCCCATGCAGGTGAATGGGCATGTAATGGCAGTACTGGATTGCCTTTGCTGCTTTGCCAATAATGCATTGCAATTCAATTATAAAAAACCTGGTTTGCATAATGGCAATGAAATGGAATTAAAGGAAAGCCGCCATCCTGTTATCGAAAGAAATTTACCGCAGGGTGAAAGTTATATTCCCAATAATATTTTTTTGGATCCTTCTTCTTTGCAGGTAATAATTTTAACCGGGCCAAATATGAGTGGTAAAAGCGCTATTCTGCGGCAAACGGCTTTAATAACTTTAATGGCTCACATGGGCAGCTTTGTTCCGGCTGATGAGGCAAGAATCCCATTGACTGATAAAATATTTACAAGGGTAGGAGCCAATGATAATCTAAGCAGTGGGGAAAGCACGTTTATGGTGGAGATGAATGAAACTGCCAGCATCATCAATAATATCACTGAAAAAAGTTTGATATTGTTAGATGAAATCGGCCGTGGTACTTCCACTTACGATGGTATTTCCATTGCATGGAGTATTGTTGAGTTTTTGCATGCATCTCCTCATGCGCCCAAAACTTTATTTGCCACGCATTATCATGAATTGAATGAGCTGGAAAATAAATTGCCCCGTGTAAAAAATTATCATGTAACTAATAAAGAAGCAGGCAATAAAATTATTTTTTTAAGAAAACTGGCTGCCGGGGGAAGTACACACAGTTTTGGTATTCATGTAGCAAAGATGGCGGGAATGCCACCCTCATTAATTCAAAGGGCAAATGAAATTTTAAAGCAACTGGAAACAAAACACGTTGATGAGGGGATAGAAGAAAATGTGAAAAAACTGTCAACACCCAAATTGCAGTTAAGTATTTTTGATGCGCATTCACAGGCATTTGAAGAAATAAGAAAGATTCTTGAAGCAGTAGATATTAACCGGTTGACTCCTGTAGAGGCATTATTAAAACTGCAGGAAGTAAAAAATATGGTTAAATAGTTATGGAAAAGAAAATGTATTACAGCGATTACCTGGAGCTTAGTAAGCTTCTTGATGCACAGCATCCGGAAAGCTTTAAGATTAATCAGCCGGCACATGATGAAATGCTTTTTATTATTGTTCACCAGGCGTATGAGCTGTGGTTTAAGCAAATTCTTTTTGAGCTGGAATTTGTTGGCAATGTTTTTAAAAAAGAAAAAATTGATGATAACTCTGAAGATCTGAATCTTGTGAGGCATCGCCTTCACCGGGTAGTCCGGATTCTTGAACTTTTGAACCAGCAGGTTGGTTTAATGGATACAATGACCCCTTTGGATTTTTTAGAATTCAGGAACCTGCTTACTCCTTCTTCAGGTTTTCAAAGTTTACAATTCAGGCTGGTAGAGGCAAAGCTTGGATTAACGATGGATATACGCCACCAGCAGGAATATTATAAACGTACCAATGAAGGCGGCTTTACGCAGGAAGATTTTCAGAAAATTAATGAAACTGAAACAGCAGAATCATTATTACAATTGATAAATAACTGGCTTGAAAGAATGCCTTTTTTTGAAGAGGAATTATGGAAAGATTATCATACACCCGGTGATGATCTGCATCCCTTCTGGAGTGATTACCGGAAAATTTATAAAGATGGATTAACAGAAAGAGAAGCTTCTAACATTAATTATTTCGATCTTCTTTTTTTTGAGAACAGGAATACTTTAAGTGATGAACTGGCATCGCTAAATAAAACAACTTTATCAGCAACCGCTATGAGGGCTGGCTTATTTATTATGTTGTACAGGGATTTTCCTGTGTTTCAAACATCTTACCAAATACTGGATAGTCTTGTTGAAATTGATCATCAAATGGCAGGCTGGAGGCATAAACATTTAGTTATGGTACGCCGGATGATAGGGATGAGGACAGGAACAGGAGGCACTTCGGGGTCAGGATACCTGGAAGGAGCATTAACCAAACATAATATCTTCAGGGATATTGAAGGCCTTTCTACTTTTTTAATAGAAAGAAAAAAACTGCCTAAGCTTCCTCCAGCATTAATAAAAAAATTAAGTTATTCTTTATAATTATTCCTTATTGAATAAAAAATAATAGTTTGTAATTATTATGGATAGGGAAGATATAAGCCTGAATAAGTTTATAAGCGAAACGGGCTTTTGCTCCAGGCGGGAAGCCGATAAATTAATTGAAGCAGGAAGAGTTACCGTAAATGGTAAACTGCCTAAACTAGGTAATCGTGTTAGCTACGATGATATAATTAAAATTGATGGAGAATCGTTAAAGCCAAAAGATAAGCCAATCTATATTGCGTTCAATAAACCCATTGGCGTTTCCAGTACAACCGATCGTAAAGACAAATACAATATCATAGATTATATAAATCATCCCCAAAGAATATTTCCCATAGGCAGGCTGGATAAGCCTTCGGAGGGATTGATTTTTTTAACCAATGACGGTGACATTGTAAATAAAATACTGCGTGCAGGCAATAATCATGCAAAAGAATATATCGTTACCGTTGATAAACCGGTTACGCCTGATTTTATAAAGCGCATGGGTAACGGCATAAAAATTTTAGAAACCGTTACACAAAAATGTTTTGTAAAGCAGGAGGGCAAATATGTTTTCAGGATAATACTTACACAGGGATTGAACAGGCAGATAAGAAGAATGTGTGAGGTATTGAATTACCATGTAACAAAACTTGTTCGTACCAGGATCATGAATATTACTTTATCTGGAATTGCGCCCGGCAAATGGCGGTATTTATCTCCACAGGAAATTGATGCAATAAATAAGCTGGTTGCAAATTCGATAAAAACAAAAGAGGCATCGGTGGGTAAGAATAAAAAATAATTCTTCTATAAATGCATTTTCTAATTGAGCTAAAGCCCGGTAATGGTTTGGATGTTAGTCCCGGCCTTAAGGCTGGGGTTACAAAAGTTTGATGGCAAGGGCTTTACCCAATGGTTTATACGCGGTATCTTTCCCTCAAAAAATTCATCATGTATTCATTTACGTCCCACTGGTTGGTAACCGGTTGTTTTGTAAATGGCAGGTTCATCATATAAGGATAAGGCCCAAACTCGGGGGTTATGGTTATCTCTTTTTTATCTGCTTTTTTCAATTTCAGTATTTTATCCCAACAACTTAAATGAAATTGCAATGCATCATTGTATGCAGGATCACGGGGGTCTGTTACCTGGGGGCCTTCGGCAAAGCCTACCCGTGCATGAATGTGATCAGTTCTGGAGATGGCCAAATCAACAGCTTCTCTTTGATCATCCAATAAAGTTTCAGCAGTATTACACCAGTGAGAAATGTCAAGTGTGATCCTTAAACCAGGTAAGTTCTCTAAATATTGTTTCGTAATATGGGCAGCGAAACTAAATTTTCCACGATGTGTTTCATGAATGATGGCAACCCCTGTTTCCTTTGCCACATCTTTTGCTAATGAGATCAAATTATTATTTTGCTCAAAGGAATAATAATCTTTTCCTGTTTGTGAATTGATAAAAAGAGGGTTTGCAGCAGCTAAATTGCGGAGGCGAACTTCAAATTCTTTATAATGTTTTTTAAAGTCTGGCTCAACTGTTTCCCAATGCTGCCCGATAAGCTTAAGGTCATACTTTGCAAGCCCGGCAAGCATTTCGGCCTTTTCAATTTCAGCTGGAGGTAGGCTGGCTTCTATCCCGTTATACCCTGATAATTTAGCCCGGTTTAAAAAAATATCCCAGGATGTATCTTCCTGGCCCCAGCGTGGACAAAAGAATAATATACTCATAGTAACAAGGAGGCTTGTCTTTAGTCTGCAAGAATAATGTTTTCAACTTATCCACAAAATTTTAATTATGGCCTGCAATTTGTCTTTGTTATTTTAAAACAAAAAATGGGACCAAATGAATGGGATGAAAATCCTGCAGAAATTGATTCTTTTTAATTTCTAAAACACCTGAATATGTATTTGCTGACCCACACTAAACTTGGAAGATTTATTATTGAATCCTACAATGAACTTCTCTTATTGATAATGAGATAGTGAGCTTGAGAAAAACTAAATTAATTCCTTTAAGGTTTCCACCACATAATCTATTTCTTCTGCTGTATTGTATTTGCTAAAGGAGAATCTTACCGTTACATGGTCAGGATTATTACTAATAGCCCGGATAACATGACTGCCGGTATCAGCCCCTGACGTGCAGGCGCTACCCCCACTTGCACAAATATTATGGATGTCAAGATTAAAAAGAAGCATTTCAGACCTGTCAGATTTTGGGAAACTTACATTTAAAACCGTGTATAAACTTTTACCAAGATGATCTCCATTAAAAACTACTGAGGGAATATTTTTTTCGAGTTGTTGGGTCATATAATTTTTCAGGTTCTTAATTGTTGCACTATCGGCTTCATAATTTTCAGCAGCAAGCTCAAGCGCTTTTGCAAAGCCTACAATTCCATATAAATTTTCGGTGCCTGCCCTCATGTTACGCTCCTGTCCTCCGCCATGTACAAATGGTTTTATTTTAATGTTCTCATTTACATATAAGATACCTACACCTTTTGGACCGTGAAATTTATGGGCAGCGCCGGTTATAAAATGTACCGGTGTGTTTCCCAGGTCGAATGGAAAATGTCCAACCGTTTGTACAGTATCTGAATGAAAAACAGCATTGTATTTTTTACAAATATCTCCAACGGCATCGATGTCTAAAATATTTCCAATCTCATTGTTTGCATGCATCAGGCTAACCAAACATTTTTCTTTGCTTTGCGATAACAGGTTTTCAAGATCATCCAGATCGATGTGTCCATTGCGTAAAACCTTTACATAGCTTACTTCTGCTTCGCCTGTTTTTTGTAAATTTTCTACTGTATGCAGCGTAGCATGATGTTCGATTGGAGAGCTGATGATACGTTTACAATCCAAATCTCTTACCGCTGCATTTATTGCGGTATTACTGCTTTCAGTTCCGCCACTGGTAAAAAATATTTCTGCAGGATGTGCATTTAGAATTTTAGCCACCGATTTTCTCGCATTCTCAATGGCCATTCTTGTTTCCCTTCCGTAAGAATAAATAGAAGAAGGGTTACCAAATTTTTCAGTCAGGTAAGGCATCATCGCATCAAGCACCTGCGGGTCAAGCGAAGTGGTGGCAGCGTTATCGAAGTATATGCGATCCATATTCTTAGTCATTTGTCATTGGGTAATCAAGTCAATAGTTAATAGAAAAAGTCAATAACTCAATGACTCATTGACCGGTTACATCACCTCGCTGATATCCTGCATCAGTTTGCGGGCAATATTTTGTGCTGTTGTTTCAAAATTGCTTTCAGAATAAATTCTTATGATAGGCTCTGTATTACTTGTACGCAGGTGAACCCAATCATTATCAAATTCTATTTTCAACCCGTCATCTGTATTAATGGGATTGTGTTTATATTTCTCTTTTATCTTTTTAAAAATTTCTTTTACATCAACATTTTTTTCTAAAGAAATTTTATTTTTAGAAATAAAATAATCAGGATAAGAACCTCTTAATTGTTTAATGCTTTTTTTAGAATTGGCAAGATGCGTAAGAAATAATCCTATACCAATCAACGCATCTCTTCCATAATGAAAATCCGGAACGATAATTCCTCCATTTCCTTCACCACCGATTACGGCATTTACCGCTTTCATTTTATTTACCACATTTACTTCACCAACTGCTGAAGGAAAATATTTGCCGCCATGCTTTTCTGTAATATCTTTTAATGCTTTTGTAGAAGACATATTGCTTACAGTATTCCCGCTTCTTTTGCTTAAAACATAATCTGCTACAGCCACCAAAGTATATTCTTCGCCAAACATGCTTCCGTCTTCACAAACAAAACAAACACGGTCCACATCGGGGTCTACTGCAATACCAAGATGAGCTTCATTCTTTTGCACGGCGGCGCTCAGCCCTGATAAATGTTCGGGAAGCGGCTCGGGATTGTGTGCAAACTGGCCATTCACTTCTTCATTCAAAGTAATAACCTCCTTTACTCCCAGGGCTTTTAATAAGGCAGGAATAAAAGTGGCACCTGTACTGTTAATGCCATCAACTGCTATTTTAAATTTTGATTTTTTTATTGCAGCAACATCTACCAGTTCATAATTCACTACAGCATCAATATGTTTTTGCATGTACGAATCATCTTTTGTGCAGGTACCTAATTTATCAACCGGAACAAAATCAAAATTCTCTTTCTCTGCCAATTGCAAAACAGATTGTCCTTCTTCAGCATTTATAAATTCGCCGTTATGGTTTAAGAGTTTTAGCGCATTCCATTCTTTGGGATTATGACTTGCCGTGATAATAATGCCACCGGCTGCACCCTCAGCTTTTACCGCCATTTCAACAGTAGGCGTAGTGCTTAATTCAAGATCTATCACATCAAAACCAAGAGCCAGCAAGGTACTTACTACCAGCCTGTTAACCAGTTCGCCGCTAATGCGTCCATCTCTGCCAATAATAATTTTTTTGTTATTGCTTTTTTCAGATACCCAGCTGCCATAAGCTGCTGTGAATTTTACAATATCCAATGGTGAAAGATTGTCTCCCGGCTTTCCTCCAATTGTTCCGCGTATACCGGATATGCTTTTTATCAATGCCACTTTTCCTGTGTTTTAAGGATGCAAATGTAAATAAAAAATGCCCGATGGTCTTGTTGCTTTTCGTTTCATTAATTTGCATGATTATTTTATAACATGACGGTAACAACGTGGTTTAAAGACTGGTTCAATTCTCCTTATTACTACCAGCTTTACTTTAAGCGGGATGAGGCAGAGGCTGCGGCTTTCATTAACAAGCTTATAGACCATCTTAAACCGCAGCCGGGCACTGAAATGCTGGACGTAGCCTGCGGAAAGGGAAGACATTCCATACAACTGGCGGATAAGGGATTTAAAGTAACAGGCATTGATCTTTCGGAAGATAGTATACGTGAGGCTAAAGAAAGTGAATCGGAGAATCTTGAATTTTTTGTACATGATATGCGGCTGCCTTTCAGGATAAATTATTTTGATTATGCATTTAATTTTTTCACCAGCTTTGGATACTTCAGAACCCGGAGAGAGCACGATAATGCCATCCGGACCATTGCGCAATCTTTAAAGCCTGACGGGTTTTTTGTAATGGACTACCTGAATGTGCATTATGCCGAAGACCACTTAGTGCATAAAAGTGAAAAGCAGATTGATGATGTAAATTATTACATAACCAAATGGTTTGATGAAACCCATTTTTATAAAAAGATAGTGGTTGAAGATGACCATTTAGAGGAGCCTTTAGAGTATACAGAAAAGGTTGCCAAGTTTACATTAGGAGATTTTACGGAAATGTTTGCCTACCAGGATTTGCAGATACAGGAAGTTTTTGGCGACTACCAGTTTAATGATTATGATGTAAAAAAATCCCCGAGGTTGATTATGATTGCGAAGAAGGTGGTGAAGTAGTTCCCTTTTATTTTGTATAATTACTTAACTCATTTAGCTCTTTGCTTATTGTAGTTGTCCATTCTATTTGTCTTTGGCGATTAAGACCATGACTCGTTTCTTTCTCATATAATTCTTGCCTGTCTAAATACAAGGCATATGTATCTTTGAATATGATATCTGCATCAGGATTAATATTAAATACTGTCAATTTTTTTTCCTGAAGTTTCTTTCTTAACTGCCTTGCATAAACTTCGCATAAATCAAAATGCCCTTGTTCATGCTCTAACAAATCTGCACGGTCTTTTTGGTCAGGTCTTACCCAACTCAGATTGCAGTTAAAAGTATTTGTGACAAATATTTTTGTCTTGGTAAGTATGTTTACGTAGTTGCTTTGGAAGCCAAAACCACAATATGTTTGAGCCGCAACCTCGGGGTTTAGAGTTGATTTTGGTGTTCCTTTAAAATCTTCCCAGGTCAACTTTCTGTTTTTGGTCCACTCAATTTCTTTTTCATGCTTTCTGAATTCAGGAACTCTATAAATTTTTGCAGTAAGTCTTTCGCAACTACTCCAGCGATCAGGGCTTTTATGTTCAATAATTTTTATAATATTTCCACCATTTTGCCTTGCCAGTTGTTTAAGCTTATCAACGACTTCAAAATACGTGCAGTTCGTTGATAGGCCATTATCTCCTGATTTGATTGAACCAATCTCAATTCCATCATTTATAAAATTATCCTGTTGCTGTAGTACCAAAACGAAATCAGTATCTGAAAGCGGCGCTTGTCTTGAAGTTATTGTTGAACCAATTTTTGGCGAGCAAGAATAAAATATTGTCGTTAGGAAAGCAAAATAAAAGAGTGTTTTCATAATTAGCTATATAAATTAGGGTCGATAAATTTAAGACGTTTTTGGTTATTAGTTTAATTGTCCCAGCGGGATTTTCACCTATAGTAGCTAGCAGTTTAAAAAGGATTTTCGTGAAACCCCGATGTTTGTTTAATCTTCCATTATTAAAAAATGCCTGTATCAAAATAATAATTTTTGCAATTGCAATATTGTCGTAGAATGAATTTTTGCTTAATAGTAAAGGAATCAGGCATCAGGATTTCATTTCTGAAAGTTTATAATTCGTAAGAGTTTTTTAGTTGGAAATGAAAACCCCGCTGGGACAAAAGAGTTTTTATTCTTGACAATTTAAAATTCAGCAACGTTGCATTAACATGGCAGCCAACGGACGAGGCTTTGTGCAGTTGGGGAATTGACCAACCGTCCGCCCGGAACTGAAGCTAAATTTATAACTAAAAGCCGATGTTTAGAACTACTGTCCAACAGAATTACGTCCGCCGAAACCAAACCCTGGATATGCACAGCCGATGATTGCTTCAACGTCAAGCCCCAATTGCATAAAACCTGATGTTGGCTGCTGTATTAGAATTTTTTGTCGCCATTGTACAATTCTTTGGGTCTTTTTGAATGAACTAAAATTCCAAATTGCTTGTCACGGATTTTGTATTTTGAGTATAGTTGTTCCTTTGTCAGTATTTCAAGTCCGTTGAATAATTCGTCAGTGATTGCAGAAAGATTTCCTTCATAGTTTTCTTTCTGGACTTTGTCATTTATTATATAAGCAAATGAGGTGTCGTTACCGACCACATTATACAAACTGTCATAAACGTGCGAAGATTTTCTAAAAAATGAAATAAACATATTTCTGGCAAAAGATCGAGTTTCAATTATTACTGCTCCATCTTTTGCAGCGTCTCCATAAAGCTTAGTTGCTGCTGTATCATACAGCATAACAACTGTTGCGATAGAGTCAGGACTATATTTTGATAAGTCTGATTGACTTACTCTTTGACTGTCAATAATGAATATAGGATTAGGGCCCAGTTTACCTGCGGCAGTTTTCGGGTCGTCTTGTCCCAACACCGTAAGTGTCGAAACAAACATAGTGCAGATTAGTAAAAGCTTTTTCATTAATTCCTTTAAAGTTTTAGGGAGTTCAAAATATAGCAGCCAACGCCCGGGGCTTGGCGAAGGTGTGGAATTCATCATTCGTCTGCCCGGCTGTTAACATGTTAAAGAACGTAAATTTTATTTAAAACAAAAACTAAGCATGCGGTAACTTTTTATTCAGACCGCAGGCGGTTTACAATGATGCACACCTGGCTGAAGTTGAATAAAGAACCATTGATGGAGTAACTTCCTTCTGCCACACTTTTGCCAAACCCATGTTAGCTGCCGGCGTCTGTCAATGAAGTAGTTTATAAAGCTTTCCGTAATCTCCCGACTGTCCAAATTCCTCTGTATTTTGTTTTGTCCCAGTTATTATGCTTTCATCGCAGTCAAAACAAATTTTTGCACTTCCAATTATTTGATTGTTCCTTTTAAAAATTAAAATGTCTCTGTAAATAGCAATACAGCTAGTCACCAAAACATCTTTATGTTTTCTCTCGCAGAAAATCTGGTTTAGTTGTTCAAACTTGCTTGCCTGAATTTGCTTCTTAACAAAACCCAATTGATTAAAATTCTCTAAAAGATTAGGATTTGATAAGTTTAATGGAGTGTTTACAATAAGCAATTCTAGTAATGCTCTTTCCTTTTTAGTTTTATTCTTTTTGTCATAAATTGACCATAAATCGCTTTCATCAATATTTAAAAAGTAATGTTCAACTGTGTCAAACTGGAAATATGGTTTGCAATCTGATTTATGGTTGCAACCTGTTAAAGCGAAAACTGTTGAGGCAAAAAATGTTATAAGTAAAATTTTCATAAGCTTGCAGCTAACTCATAAATATACGCAACTACTTATAAAATTTATATTGATACCCAATGATTTTCGATTGCGTTTTTTGTATTGTTGTTACTTCAATATAGATCTATTGTTTGTTATAATTAGGTGTATTCATAATCGGTTTTTTATTATTCACCAGCATCCATTTAGCAGTCTCATAAATAGCAGATGTTAATGTAGAAAGTAAATGTTTAACTGAATCCCTTTGGGCAGCAGTTAAATTTAACTGGTTTGATTTTACCGATACCAGCTCCTCTTTATTTATCCTGATATTTTTTATAAAATAATAATCATCTGTTACTACCCCGATATTTCCTTCATCGTGATGAATAATAAAGGCAGCATCTTTTTTATTTTTCCGGGTAAGCAGGTCTCTGCCAAGCGTAGTATTAACGTAGGATTGATGTATCATGCCGGCAACAGTAGGCAGTATGTCAATTTGAGAAACCACTTCACTTCGTTTTTGCGGTGTTAATAATTTGGGTGCATAAAATAATAAGGGTACATGTTCATCGCTCAAGCGGTTAGCCGTCCATGCTGCAGGATACATTTCTCCTGCATCTCCTTCCACGCCATGGTCGCCGGTAAAAACAAAAATGGTATTATCAAAGTAAGGCTGCTTTTTAGCGGCTTCAATAAATTTTTTAAAGCAATAATCTGAATAGCAAAAAGCCTGGAATTCTTCCAAAGACTCAAATCCATATTTTTTTAAAGTGTCGGGTTGCACCATTCTTTTTTCAAAATCTTTATCTTCTTCAGGAATGCTGAACGGCCTGTGATTATCTGCTGTTTGAATAATGGCAAAAAAAGGTTTTTGCTGCTGTTTTAAAACATCATTCGCTTCTAAAAAAAGATTTTTATCGCTGATGCCCCAAACATTCAGCAGCGGCGACTTATAAGAGCCATCCTGGTAAATATGAATATCATTTATATTTTTCAGCAGGCCTTCAAAATTGTTGAACTCACTGCTTCCCCCGAGAAAATAAAATTTAGTATAGTCCTGGAAATTATTAATAATCACATGCTGGTTAATAGCTTCGGGATTGCGGCTGGAAAATTTTGATAATTGTACATCAGGTATGCCGGTAAGAATGGCAAAAACACCACGGGCAGTTCCAAAAGTGGCACTGAAACATTTGTCAAAAAATATCCCGTTGTCCGATAGCTCTTTAAAATATGGCGTGGTGTTTAAAGGATTACCTGCCATGCTGCTTTTATACATGCTGAAACTTTCGCCAATCACCAGGATAATATTTGGCCTGCTTTCCAAAGACTTACTTCCAGGCTCTACAATTCTTTCATAAGTGTTTGTACTTGTGTTTAGCGAATCTAATTGTAAAAAATCTGCAATCACAGGATAGTATTCTTTGGCCTTTACTTCATCAAACGAAGGACTCCGGAACCGGAGGGTTGTAAAAAAATTCTGAAGCGGATTTAATGCTACGTATGATTTAAAGTTATCGTTAAACTCAAATGCTTCTTTCCATTTTAATGGCCTGAATGAAAATATTCCAAACACTGACCAGGCAAGGAAAATAATTGCAATCAGATGCCATCTTCTTTTATAAATTATATCTTCCTGTGTATTTTTTTTCATTACGATCACATGCGTCTTCTTAAAAAGCCTGGACAGCAATACGACTGCTACCACCAATGCGAGTACTATCCATACCATAGGATAGCTCTGCCATAACATTTTAAAAGAGATTACAGGGTCTTCAGCAAAATTTAATGCGCTTGCGTTTATTCTTGTATGATTATAACTGAAGTTGCCAAAGTCGGCCCCGAAGAAAAACAATAATACCAGTGTGATTAATGCCAGGTAATATGACCACCAGCGTTTATTTTTTTCTGAAAGAAAAGGCGAAAATTTTGGATGAACTGATAAAAGGGCAATTGGTAAAAGAATTACCGCAATCCATTTTGCATCATACTGAAAGCCCAGCCAGAAGGAGGGAAGCAGTGAGCCTATTGAAGTATTTAACGGGCGGAAAAGAAAAACAGTTGCTATCCTGAATAAGGTGAAGATTATAAAATAAATTATCCATAATCTCACTAACCATTGAATAGTGATGGGGACTGTTTTTGGAATTTTTAGTTTATAGATCATCGGTGTGTAAAGAATTTTGCAAGGCTAAAAAACGTATATGTTAGCCGGTTATCAATGGGCACTGCTTTTTTTATTATTGAGTAACATATACTTTGCAGTTTCAAAATATGCATCGGTAAGATCCTGCAGTAGTTTTTTATCATTCTGTGTTGCATTATTTACAGGCAATGGTTCATTGTTTTTTGATGAAAGGAAGCTCTCTTTGCCGGTCAATAAATTTTTGCCATAATAATATTCATCCGTCATCATTCCAATCTTTCTTTCTTCAGGATCAAATAAAAATGCTTTAGCCGGAAAACGGAGTGATGCATTTTGAGAGCTGTCAAATAAATTTCTTCCCAGTGTTGTATTACGATATGTCATTTTGAGTATGGAGGCAACGCTTGGCAAAATATCAATTTGGGAACAGGTATTATTTACTCTTGCCGGTTTAAGCAGCGAAGGAGAATAAAATAACAACGGTACATGCTCAGATGTTATGCCATAGGCTGTCCAGATGCCGGGAAACATATTTCCTACATCACCCCTTATACCGTGGTCTCCTACAAAAACAAAAATGGTGTTTGCAAAATATTTTTCTTTTTTAGCGGCTTCTATAAATTTTTGATAGCAAAAATCTGTATACCGGAATGCATTCAATTCTTCGTTACTTTCAAATCCATATTTTTTTAAAGTGTCTTTTGAAAATTCTTTTTTATTAAACTCCGGCAGGTCTTCAGCAGGAATTGTATAAGGCCTGTGGTTATCCGCTGTTTGAATAACAGCAAAAAACGGTGATGCCTGTTGCTTTAAAATATCGTTGGCTTCTAAAAACAAATGCTTGTCGCTAATCCCCCAAACATCTATTGCCTTTGCTTTATAACTTCCTTCTTCATATAAGTTTAAGCCTTGTATGTTATTGGTTAATAATCCCCGGATGTTTGCCCAGCTTGTACTTCCTCCTAAAAAGTAAAGTTTTTGATATGCTGTAAGGTCATTTATTATAGTATGCTGATCAACTGCTGCCGGGTTACGGCTGGCTGTATTTACGATTTCAACATCAGGTATGCCTGTAATAGTTGCCCATACGCCACGGGCGGTGCCGAACGAAGGCGTAAAGCAATGGTCAAAAAATACACCTTGTTTGCATAGCTCATTAAAATAGGGAGTGGTATTTAACGGGTTGCCCCACATGCTGCTTTTATAAGCGCTGAAACTTTCGCAGATCACCAATACTACATTTGGTTTGGCCGCATTGCTATCACTGAATATATAGCTTCTTTCATAATTTAATTTATTGCTGTCTGGCTTTTGAACGCCCAGGTCAGATGCCATTAAAGGATAATACCGGCGCACTTTTTTTTCATCATAACCTGAATGCCTGAATTGTAATGTGCTGAAGAAACTTTGAACCGGGTTTAAAGACACACTTGCTTTAAACTCATCGCCGAAAGAAAATGCATCGCTCCATCTTAAAGGGAACTGGCTAAACTTTCCCCAAATTCCCATCGCCAGGATCAGAAATAAAATAATTGAAAAGATGGGTTGGGATTTACCCGTTAATGATGATGAAGAGTTTATCATCTTAAACCATTTATTAATCAGCAGGGTTATAATAAATACAATAATGACAATGACAAAAAATAATTTTACTACAGGATATGTTTGCCATACCATTCCAAATGAAATTTTGGCATCTTCAGTATAATTAAGAACGCTGGCATTTAAGCGCTGGTGCAGGTAATCAAAATGCTGAAAATCCACTGCATAAAAAAATACCAGCAGGATGGCAGCAACAAGGAAATATATTTTCCAGATTTTTCGGGCAGTATTATTTACGAATGGATTACAATTCTTTTTTAAAAAAAGCCACAAAATAATTATGGCAAATAATGCAATTACAGCATATATGGTTGCTGCGCCCGCTTTATTATTTTTTAAAAAGAAAATAATTAATACACAAAAAAGAATACATAGTGTTAAACGCAATATGCTTAACAGGGTTAATTTTTTATTGGCATTGTACGTAAGATGTAAGTTTCCTACCAATAACAAGGGCAGCACAATGGCACAGGCCAGCCTGAGATCGTACTTTGCTCCCAACAGAAAAGCATCTAAAGAGTTGGCAAAGGAATATCCTGCAGTTTTAAAATGCTCAAAAAAAACTACCCTCAGTAAAGTCATGAAGATTAAAAATATAAAGCCAATGGCTAATGCCCATTTACTAAGAGGCGAGATCTTTGATGTCATGTAAAATTTTGATGAATAAAGATACACTTGAAAAACATGTAATATTAAGTGCATACTGTTAACAAATAATTGCGTATGTTTTTCATTAACTATTTTTGTAACGATGTTATTACAAGCAGGGCAATCAATAAGCTTACTGGAAAAGATAAAAGGGATCGATTATAAATTATTTTCCAAAATAAATGGTGAATGGCACAATTCATTTTTTGATGCATTTTTTCCTTTCACACGGGAAGCTTTTTTTTGGGCTCCATTTTATTTTTTCCTGGTATTATTTATTACTGTCAATTTTAAAAGATATGGCTGGCTGTGGGTATTATTTTTAGTACTAAACGTTGCCCTGAGCGATTATGTAAACAGTTCTTTGGTAAAAGAGATTTTTTTCCGGCTGCGTCCGTGCCATGACCCGGCAATTGCAGACCATATCAGGTTTTTAGTAAGATATTGCCCGGGCAGTTCAGGTTTTACTTCCTCGCATGCTGCTAATCATTTTGCAGCTGCTATGTTTATTTTTGTAACACTTAAACAAAAAGTAAGTAAATGGTGGGCCTTAATATTTTTATGGGCATTTATTCCATGTTATGCACAGATATATGTAGGCGTTCATTTTCCTGCCGATATAATAGGAGGAATTTTTGTAGGCTTGATATTAGGATATTTAATGGGATATTTATTTAATAAAGTAGTTTTAAAAAAAGTTGAGTAATAATTATGATAGGAGTTTTTATTTTATTGGTATTGATAATTATTAACGGCTTAGTGGTGATGAGTGAAATTGCATTGATCTCTGCTAAAAAAAGCAGGCTTGAGCAACAGGCAATGAAAGGAGATGAAAATGCGAAAACCGCCTTAAAATTGCAGGAGAGACCGGAGGTATTTTTATCAACAGCACAAATATTTATTACCGTAATAGCTATACTGGAAGGTGTTTACAGCGCCGAAAGATTTAATAAATATCTTGTTCCAACTATAGAAAAAGTAGATTTTTTTAAACCTTATGCGGCTACCATAGCAACTGTTTTTATTGTTATCATAGTCACTTTTCTTTCCATAATTTTTGGCGAGTTGTTGCCTAAAAGAATTGCAATGATAAAGGCAGAAAAGATTGCGAAGGGCACTGCGAGGGCAATGTATTTTTTAAGCCGTGCCACACTTCCTATAGTGTGGCTTTTAACAAGAGTAACTAACCTGATCTTTAAAGTTTTTAATATACAGCAGTCAAATGATAATAAAGTAACAGAAGAAGAAATTAAAGCTATGGTTACTGAAGGCAGCGAACATGGCGCTATTGAAGAGGAAGAAAAGGAAATCATTGAAAGAGTTTTTCATTTGGGAGATAGAAATATTACATCTCTTATGACGCATAGAACGGATATAGTTTGGTTTGATTTGAAGGAAGACATAACTTCTATAAAAGATAAAATACGGGAATACCTCCATTCGGTTTACCCGCTTTGCGATGGTGATATTGATAATATAAAGGGAGTTGTATATATAAAAGACATGTACCTGAATCCGGAAGCATCACTGAATGATCTATGTAAGAAAGCTTTATTTGTACCGGAAAATAATACTGCTTACCAGGTGCTTGAAAAGTTTAAAGCAACAAAAATTCATTATGCATTTATTGTAGATGAGTACGGCACAATGAATGGGATGATAACCATTAATGATATTTTAAAGGCAATTGTTGGAGAGATGCCTGAAGATGAAGATGATGATTATGCAATTGTTGAAAGAAAAGACGGCACTTACCTGGTAGATGCCCAAATTCAGTTTTATGATTTTTTAACCAGGTTTGAAAAAACTGACTGGATGAATGAAGGAGAACAGGAATTTGATACCCTCGCGGGATTTATTCTTCATGAACTGAAGCATATTCCTGAAACAGGAGAAACCTTTGAATGGAGAGGATTTGATTTTGAGATTATTGATATGGATGGCCAAAGAATAGATAAAGTGCTTGTAAAAGCTTCTGATGAGATAAAAGACGAGATGGATTAACAGGATTTCATATGCAAAAGGGGTTAATTTAACCGGGTTAAAAAATATTTTTAAAAAAGCTTGCATAATTCAACTTCAGTTTCTACTTTTGCTCTACCACTTACAAGAAAAAGCTCTCCAATTTTAATCCTCTGAATTTCCGGCCCTCTAATAATCCTCTCATTTTTTTTTGAAGAACTATTTATTTCCATTCATTCCTCTGAATTTCCAACACTACAAAACTATTTGCTGACTTCCTCATCCTCTGAACACCTGTATTCCAATCCTCTTAGATTTAATTAGATTTCGTAAAATAATATTTGTCCAGTTTCATCCTCTGAATTCCAATTCTCCAATCTCATTTTTTATTAGTTTCTATTACTATAGAAAATTCTATATCCTGCCCGATAAATCTGCTAGTTTCCACACCTACCGAGAGACCGTATTAATTAACCTCTCAAACTTAAAAAATGAAAAATTTTACACTTCTTGCAACATTACTTTTAGCTTTTGTAATAACAGGCTACTCACAGGACTTTGGTGGAACTCCCCCTAATTGTACATTACCTAATGGTTATATACTTACCCAGGGCGATAGGATGGTTACTTATCAAAACCCGTTAAAGAATTGTGCTGATGATTGCGGAATTCTTACGCCTGGTGTTGGCGGAAATAACCCAGGTAATATTTTATTTCCTGCTGAAGCTCCTAAGCCAACATTAATCAAATCTTTCAGCATCTTTGTTTTTGATGCTAACTTAAGATGCGAATCAGATAAGGATTTTCAATGCTCAACGTTTGTTTCTTTATACATTGTTCCTGAATCATATACCTCCGTTCAACCTCCTTCTGATGCAGATAAATTTGGTGAGAGCAAACCATTTCTTATGAAAGCACACGGCGGAGTTAATTCAGTAAGCGTTTCTTTTAGTAAAGCATACGATCCAAATAAAAAATACAGAGTGTTTTTAGATTTTGGCAAAGGAACTACATGTGTACAACAGGACACAAAGTACATTATTGATATTTTACCTGAAGGAGGACCGTTACCTGTAAATGTTAGTTCATTTTTGGTTGGCCGTACCGGTACTGCCGTAGCATTGAACTGGAAGACAGAAATAGAAATGAACGCTGTTAATTTTGAAGTGCAAAGGTCTTACGATAATGCATCTTTCAAAACTATTGCAACTATTGCCAGTACTGCAAACGGCTCATCATCTAAATCCTATTCTTACGTTGATAACAGCAATACTTCAAAATCAATTAGTTTTTACAGACTTAAAATAGTAAAGCAAAGTGAAGTTTCTTACAGTGATATTAAAACTGTAAAAGGCCTCTTAGCTAATACTGATTTTGTAATATTCCCTAACCCAAGCGTGGGTAATGCCAGGGTTACAATTACTGACTTAAGCGAACCAACAAGAGTTCAATTACTGGATAACTCCGGAAGGTTGGTAAAATCACTGATGTTAAATAATACTAATACAGTTGAATTAAACGGATTGCAGAGAGGAGCTTATATGGTAAGAATTATTGGAAGTATAAGCGGCAATTCTGAAATCAGAAAACTAACTGTTATAAACTAAATATTTCTTCCTTACGATTAACTAAAAGCTATCCGCCCTAAACGGATGGCTTTTTTTATTTTTGGTTCCCATACCTTGCATACTTAATTTAAAAAGGTGAAAAAAGTAATTGTAATTTTTTTTCTATTCGTATCTGCAATAGCTCTTAAAGCGCAGACATATATCATTACATCACCCCGCTCCATAGTAAAAGCTGAATTTTCTCTAAAAAGAGGCCACCCGGAATACCAGGTTTATTTTAAAGATAAAGCAGTTATTAAATCATCTTCAATGGGATTTGAGTTAAAGGAAAGCCCTTCACTAAAAGATTTACCGCCCATGAAAGATAATTTTTTATTGAGCAGTGTAGATTCTTCTCTTGTAAATGAAACATGGCAACCGGTTTGGGGAGAAGTAAAAATCATCAGGAATAATTACAGGCAATACATTTTTCATCTTATTGAAAAAGATGATCAGCAAACAAAACTCGATATTGTTTTCAGGGTGTTTGATGATGGAGTAGGATTCCGATATGAGTTTCCTGCTCAAAAAAATCTGACTGTTTTCGTTATTTCAGATGAATTAACACAGTTTCATGTAACAGGCAATCACAAGGCATTCTGGATACCCGGAGATTATGACAGTAATGAGTTTCAACCTGTAACTTCTTCACTTAGTGAAGTAGATGCTGCATCAGGCAAGGATGTAAATGAGATAGCTTTTAAAACACCTATCAATGCCAACACAGTGCAAACACCACTGATGATGAAGACCACTGACGGGCTTTACCTCAATATTCACGAGGCTGCCCTGGTAGATTACCCGGCAATGAATCTTTCTATCAACAAAAGTAATTATGTTTTATCAAGCACATTGGTACCTGATGCATTGGGAAGCAAGGCATACTTAATCGCACCCGCAAAAACACCGTGGAGAACTATTATTGTAAGTGATAAGGCAACAGATATTCTTGCCAGCAAAATGATCTTAAATTTAAATGAGCCATCAAAAATTAAAAACACCTCATGGATAAAACCCATGAAGTTTGTAGGTGTATGGTGGGAGATGCATGTGGGCAAATCTACATGGGATTATGCAGGCACACAGGATGGGAGCAACGCTAAAGATCTAAAACCAAGCGGGAGACATGGCGCTACAACAAAAAATGTAAAACGGTATATTGACTTTGCAGCCAAAAATAAAATTGATGGTGTATTGGTGGAAGGATGGAACACAGGCTGGGAAGATTGGTTTGGTAAATGGAAAGAAAATGTTTTTGATTTTGTTACGCCATATCCTGATTTTGATGTGAAGGAAATTCAAAGATATGCAGCATCAAAAAATGTAAAGATGATCATGCATAATGAAACCAGCGGTGCAGTTACTTCTTATGAAAGGCAAATGGACACTGCATACCGTTTCATGAAAAAATTTGGGTACCCTGCTGTAAAAACAGGATATGTTGGAAGAATCATTCCAAGAGGTGAGCATCACGATGGCCAATGGATGGTAAACCATTATATAAGAGTTGCTGAAAAAACTGCCTCGTATAATATTATGGTTGATATGCATGAGCCCGTTAGGCCTACAGGTTTACAAAGAACATATCCTAACTGGCTGGCTTGTGAAGCTGCCAGGGGAAATGAGTTTAATGCATGGAGCAAAGGAAATAATCCTGATCATGAAACCATTCTTCCTTTTACAAGGCTTATGGGCGGCCCTATGGATTATACACCGGGCATATTTCAAATTAAACTGGATGTATACGATCCTAAAAAAACGGAACAGGTTCATACCACGCTTGCAAAACAATTAGCGCTGTATATTACCATGTACAGCCCATTGCAAATGGCTGCCGATCTTCCTGAAAATTATGAGGCGCATATGGATGCCTTTCAGTTTATAAAAGATGTAGCAGTAGATTGGGACGATACAAAAATTATAGAAGCAGAACCCGGGGATTATATAACAATTGCCCGCAAAGCAAAAGGAAAAAGTGATTGGTTTGTGGGAAGCATAACCGATGAGAATAAAAGAGAGGCAAATATCAATTTAAATTTTCTTGATAAAGGCAAAAAATATATGGCTACCATTTATGCAGATGGTAAAGATGCTGACTGGAAAAATAATCCGATGGTTTATTTGATTACCAGGCAAACAGTTGATAGCAAAAGCGCTTTATCAGTAAATTTAGCGCCGGGAGGAGGTTGTGCAATAAGTCTTATTCAAATAAAATAATATCAATAACCGGTGGCGCCGTCTCTTGTTTTTACTTTCTTTTTACCGCTGTTTTTCTTTTCGTATTGTAATACTTCGGCAGGCTTAACCTTTTTTGTTTTATCGTCTGCGGCTGCAACATTCGCATCCGGCTCTTTAGGCAAAAAACCGCGGTCGTATGTTTCACTTCTTATAAGCCTTCCGGTATTAGGGTCATAAAATTTCCACGTGCCGTGTTTTACACTGTATTGCTGCGCCTTTACAATTTTATAATCTATTATTTCATTGTTGCCTTGTCCGTAAACAGGTATGGTATCATAAGGCGCATCCGGATTATAAGCCTTCCAGCTTTCTATTCTTCCCAGGTCACCCATCATAGTAAAATATTGTTGTACTCCATCTTTACCGCCATACCTGTAATTTTCCGTTGCTATCAAATCGCCATTTAAATTATAGCGTCTCCATACACCTTCTTTTTTGCCATCTTTAAAAATGCCTTCTTCTTCATAACCCGGCTCACCTCTAAGTTCACCTACATGCAATACCCACCTGCCTTGTTTCAAATCTTTTTTATCAATAGCATTTATGGTATCACGATCAGCTGTAAGTTCATATGTTTTATATTGTGCAAATCCCATATTAAAAAAGAATTGCAACAGAACAAAAATGAATGTCAACTTTTGTATTTTTAGCCACATATTTTTCATAAAAAAAATTAAGGGAATAGTCCTTTCAAATTTACTGAAATAAGAAGATTTTTTTTAGTTTTTGTTCTAACCTTTGTAACAACTTTAACCTTTTATTTCCACGGCACAATTCAATACAGTGCAGCAAATAAAAGATTAAACAGGAGTAAAATTCAGAAATAACAGTACATAATTTTATTTGGCTTATGCAAGATAAAAGGGTGAAAGTAAAGATATGCTGCATCAGCAGTATATCCGAAGCAAAGATGGCCATGCATTATGGTGCATCGGCTATTGGTTTGGTAGCAAGAATGCCAAGTGGCCCGGGACCAATTGACGATGAATTAATAAAAACGATAGCAGGTACAATTCCGCCACCCGTAGCAACTTTTCTTTTAACCTGCGAAACATCAGCTGAACAAATTATCAGTCATCATAAAAGAACATTTACAAACACTATTCAATTAGTAGATGCATTACCCGTGAAGGATTATGCAATAATTAAAGAAGCCATCCCGGCAATAAAATTAGTGCAGGTGATTCATGTAATTGATGAAGGTTCTGTAGAAGAAGCGATAAAAATTTCTGAATATGCAGACACCATTTTGCTGGATAGTGGTAATCCTAAACTTGCCATAAAAGAACTTGGCGGAACCGGCAGGGTGCATAACTGGAAACTTAGCCGTAAAATAAAAGAGAGTATAAATATTCCTCTTTTTCTTGCCGGCGGATTGAATGCCGCAAATGTAAGGCAGGCGATTGACCGGGTAGAGCCGTTTGGTGTTGATGTGTGCAGCGGTGTTAGAACTAATGGCCAGCTTGATGAAAATAAATTAAAATCATTTTTTGAAGCTGTAAAAAACCTATAAGGTCTCAAAGACCTTATAGGTTTTTAGAAGTTTATTGATTGATATCCTTTCCTTCTTTGAGAGTCACTATCATTTTGTCAACAGCATCTTTATTCATTTGATTGGGTGCCAATGGCTGTGCAAGCTGTGCATTTTTTAATGCATTTGCATAATCGCCGTTCGCAGAATATCCTCTTGCCAAACCCATATAAGTTGTAAACTGGTTAGGATTTTTTTGCGCATTCAATTTAAAAACTTCTAATGCCTCCTTATTCCTTTTCTGTTGCAATAATTGTCTTCCGTATTGATGCAACTCCTGCATATTTGCCAAAGGCATTGCCATCTTCATTGCTGCATCTGCATCAGCTGTTTTACCTAATTTATTTAACACTGCCGCTCTTGTGGCATAGTTTCTAAAATTCTTTTCACCAACAAAAACCCCGTTTAGTGAATAATCTGTCCATTGTAAAGCATCTTCCAAATTCATATTATGGTCAACAGCAAACTGTGCAGCCTGTTGCCATGCATCTGACCGGAAACCTCTTTCACTTCTTAATTCACTTCTGTAGGATTCCATTTGTGTCTTTACATAATCAACTTCTACTTTAAATGGAATTTTTAATTTTTCCCAAAGTAAAGCTACAGTTGCGCTGTTATCTGTTTCATCCATAAATTCATATTTCAGTCTTTCTACACTTTCATTTAATGGTACTGTTTTTACAGTTACCCGTAATGCATCTTCTTTAGGGTCATAAAAAAATGAGCCCCATGACGAATTATTATTACTGAATATTAATGTAGCATCCCCTGTACCCATAGCAGCAAAGAGCGCATACGTTCCTGCCTTTAGCGACTGGCCTTCTACTTTTACATCTGTACTAAAAGTGATGGTAGTATTTTCATTTGCCCCGGCACGCCATGGAGCAGCTTTGCTGGTACCAAAACCCAGGTCTTTATAACCGGTATGTACTAACCCATTCCATATTTTTCCTTCACGCCCTTTTACTGCCGGCCTATCGTAGTGGATAGTTACATCCGTTATTCCAATCCGTTCACTTACAGAGGCTTTTTTATTTCCCCCGTCAGGCGGAGTGGTTAATTGTGCAGAAACTAATAAAGTAAAACATAGCATTGTACACAATGCTGAAAGTTTGCGTATCATAATAATTAGTTTAGATAATAAATATATTAAAATGAAATCCGGTTTTAATAATTATTTGATGAATGGCAGGAGGGAAAACAAAATGCTTTCTACGGGTAAAGAAGGAACAGCGAATTAAAAATTATCGCATGGTAAAGCCTTCCAAAAACTTAGTGGTAAAGTTGCCGCTTATAAAGTCTTCGTTTTTCATTAATTGCTGATGAAAAGGAATTGTGGTTTTTACTCCTTCTATCACATATTCACTTAAAGCACGGCTCATGGTGTTGATGGCTTCTTCCCTGGTTTGTGCAATGGAAATTAATTTGCCTATCATGCTATCATAATATGGAGGAATAACATATCCTGAATATGCATGACTGTCTACTCTTACTCCATGCCCGCCGGGTTGGTGAAGCACAGTAATTTTGCCTGGTGAAGGACGGAAATCGTTGTATGGATCTTCAGCATTTATGCGGCATTCAATTGCATGCATCTGGGGGTAATGATTTTTACCGGAAATAGTATCTCCCTGGGCAATTTTTATCTGTTCTTTTATAAGGTCATAGTTGATAACTTCTTCAGTAACGCAATGCTCTACCTGTATGCGGGTATTCATTTCCATGAAATAAAAATTCCTGTGCTTATCCACCAGAAATTCGACTGTACCAACACTTTCATAATTAATTGCGGAGGCTGCTTTAATAGCGGCCTGTCCCATTCTTTCTCTTAGCTCAGGGGTCATAAACGGTGAAGGCGATTCTTCTACCAGTTTCTGGTGCCGGCGCTGGATGGAGCAATCTCTTTCACTAAGATGACAAATGGTGCCAAACTGGTCACCTGCAATTTGTATCTCAATATGGCGTGGTTCTTCCACAAATTTCTCCATATAGATGCCATCATTTTTAAACGATGCAGCTGCTTCAACCTTTGCAGTATCAAAAGCTTTTTCCATTTCACTTTCTTCCCAAACCACTCTCATTCCTTTGCCACCCCCGCCTGCAGTTGCCTTTAATATTACAGGGTAGCCAACTTCTTTGGCCAGGCTTTTTGCTTCGTCAACACTTGAGAGTAAACCTTCGCCACCTGGCACAACGGGTACACCGGCTTTTATCATAGTTTCCTTTGCCGTTATTTTATCTCCCATTGAATTTATCATCTCCGGTGTTGGGCCGATAAATTTAATTTGATGGTCACCACATATCTGTGCAAACTTTGCATTCTCTGCTAGAAAACCATAGCCGGGATGAATAGCATCTGCATTGGTAATTTCTGCAGCAGCCATTATATGCGGAACATTCAGGTAACTATCTACACCGGCGGGTTTACCTATACACACTGCTTCATCAGCAAATTTTACATGAAGGCTATCTTTATCAGCAGTGGAATAAACGGCAACTGTTTTAATTCCCATTTCCTTACAGGTGCGTATAACCCGTAAAGCAATTTCGCCCCTGTTGGCAATTAATATTTTTTTAAACACATCTTGAAATTAAAAATGAAAAAATTTAAAATGTAAAATTGATAAGCTTTTCATTTACATTTTGCATTAGGTGTTTAAGAAGGCTCAACTAAAAATAACGGCTGGTCAAATTCTACAGGCGAAGCATCTTCCACTAAAACTTTTACAATTTTACCGGTTACTTCACTTTCTATTTCGTTGAATAGTTTCATGGCTTCAATTATACAAACGACTGTACCTTCTGTAACATCGTCTCCCACATTTATGAATATTGGTTTGCCTGGCCCGGCCTGGCGGTAAAACGTGCCGATCATCGGGCTTTTTATGGTAACAAGGTTATCAGCTTTAGGAGCCGGTTCTTCTTTTGGTTTTTCTGTTTTGGGAGCAGTTGCCGGCGCAAGTTGTTGTGGTTGCTGAAATTGCGGAACGGAAAAATTTTGTGCGGCTTCCTTTTTTTGCTTAATGGTGATCTTAAAATCTTTTTCCTCTATACTTATCTCTCCAATATTGGTTTTAGTAATTAGTTTTACTAATTCCTGTATTTTTTTTATATCCATCAGAATTAATTAGGTTAAAGATAAATGGGGCAGCTAAGATAGGGAATCCTTTATCAAATCATCAAATTTCAGAATAATAAAAAAATACTAGAAATCAACGATTTTAATAAAAAATCAGGTATAAAAGGGCAATTATTGGGCAAATAATGCAAAAATCTTAAATTTTGAAACAGCGCATTTTTTGAATAATTACTCCTTCACCCTTTCAACATATTCACCTGTTTTTGTATGTACCCTTATTAATTCCCCTTCATTTACAAATAAAGGAACGTTTACCGTAGCCCCGGTTTCTACTGTGGCAGGTTTTAGAGTTCTTGTAGCAGTATCACCCCTTACGCCCGGTTCGCTATAAGTTACTCTCATTACTATTTTATCAGGAAGTTCAACACCCATGGGCAGGTCGGTTTCTGTATTAATCAAAACTGAGACTTCCTGGCCATCTTTTAAAAACTGCGGGGCATCTACCATGCTTTCCTGAACAGATATTTGTTCATAAGTTTCTGTATCCATAAACGTATAGCCTGAATCATCTTTATATAAAAACTGGTAAGGCTTTTTTTCAACCCTAACTGGGTAGATCGTTTCACCGCTGTTCCATGTTAGTTCAATGGTGCGGTTGTTATCTACGCCCTTAAGTTTAGCCCATACTTTTGCTGCTGCACGGGCTGTTTTATTTTGCCCGAATTCAATAACAGTATATAAGCTGCCGTCCACTTTAATAATAAGACCTGTACGCATGTCCGCTGTTGTAGCCATAAAAACAATTTAGGCGGCAAAGGTAATGTTTGAAATTTAAAACCAAAATACCTGTTAAGAATTCACCTGTACATAGTTTATTATCCGTAAAAAATTATCTTTAAAAAAATATTTTAGCGTGAGAAGAGTTTCAATTTTAGTATTTACATTGTTGATAACACTGGTAGGTTTTTCACAAACCGAACAGGCTGATACAACAAAGCCTGTCTATCTGCGGTTTCCCACCATCCCTCAATTCACAATTTATAAAGCATCGGACAGTACTGTGTTTACGAGGGAAAATCTTCAAAAGAAAAAATCTACAGTATTTATAATTTTTAGTCCCGATTGCGAGCATTGCCAGCATGAAACACAAGCCTTAATTGCTAATATAGATATGTTTAAGAATGCTCAAATTGTAATGGTAGAATATCTTTCATTTGAACAAATGAAAAAATTCTATGATGATTATAAAATTAAAAACTATCCTAATATTATTATGGGCAGGGATGCAAAATTTTATTTACCACTATTTTTTAAAGTAGAAAGTCTTCCTGCTATTTATGTGTATGATAAAAAAGGAAAATTTAAGCAGGCTTTTTCAGGAAGTGTAAAAATGGATAAGATTGCTGCTGCGCTTTAAAGCCAGGTATCTGACATTTTAAAAATGTCTGGCACCTGTTATTGCTTAATAAATTTTTGGTTCATCATTAACTCATTCACTACAGTTACCTGGATAAAATAAGCTCCCCTCTGCAAATTAGAGATTGGGATTTGTATGGTTTTATACATTGAGCCCGAACGGAATTTAATTACAATCTTTCCGCTTGCATCCTGTATCTGCACATTTACAACTCCCTTTAAATCACCAGAACCTTTATAAGTAAGTTTTAAAAGATCAGTTGCAGGATTAGGATATATTATCCATTTATTATTGTCTTGTGGCGCTGTATTAATTTTTGGTGTAATGCTTTGTTTGCCGGTTTGGCTTTGTGTATTTGAATATGTAACAGGAGTATTTGTAGTACCTCTGGTATTTACAGCCACAATAGGGGATAGGGCAATTGTATTATTATACCCATCAGTAATTTTGAGCCTGTAAAAATTTTTGCCGGGCGAAAAATACCTGTCATTAAAAAAATAAATATCATCTTCAGTATAATTCCGAAGCATCCTGTCTTTAGCAGCTTCAGTCCATGTTACGCCATCTGTACTTCTTAGTAAAAGATAACTTGTTCTCACGTTTGTGTTAATCATATTCCAGTTAAGCTTAATTGCGGAATTATTAAAATCATAAATAGCAGTAAGCTTCGCAGTTTGTGAAATGGCATTGCAAAATATGCCTGAAAAGAGTAGGATAGTAAGTGAAATTTTTTTCATTTGATATTGCCTGGTAGTCTTAGTAAGGGAGACGGCCGAAATTAAATAAAATATGCAAGCAACTAGTTAATAAATTTATAAATAAAGTTTCTCAAACAATTATCTTTGCCGCTTATTACTCATTCACTCAATAAAAATTATATGAAAGTAACTGTTGTAGGTGCAGGAGCAGTAGGGGCAACCACCGCCGATAATATTGCAAGAAAAGAACTTTGTGAAGAACTTGTATTATTGGATATAAAAGAAGGACTTGCAGAAGGTAAGGCAATTGATATGATGCAAACATGCACCTTGCTTGGCTTTGATACAAAAGTAGTGGGCAGCACCAATGATTATGCAAAAACAAAAGGAAGCAATGTAGTAGTTATTACTTCAGGCATTCCACGTAAGCCGGGCATGACCCGTGAAGAACTGATAGGTATAAATGCCGGTATTGTAAAGGGAGTTACACAAAATATATTACAGCATTCACCTGATGCAATAATTATTGTTATCAGTAACCCAATGGATACAATGACCTACCTCGCTTTACAGTCAAGTGGTTTGCCAAAAGAAAGAGTGATAGGCATGGGCGGTATTTTAGACAGCAGCCGTTTTAAATATTATTTATCAACAGCCATCGGTTGTTCCGCTGCTGACCTTCAGGGAGTGGTTATTGGCGGGCATGGCGATACAACCATGATTCCTTTAACAAGATTAGCCACCTGGAACGGAACCCCGGTAAGTAATTTATTAAATGAAGAACAGCTTAAAAAAATTGCTGCTGATACTATGGTTGGCGGCGCAACACTTACAGGACTGTTGGGAACTTCTGCATGGTATGCACCCGGAGCTACAGGCGCTGCTTTGGTAGAAGCTATTGTAAGAGACGAGAAAAAATTAATGCCTTGCTGTGTTAGCTTAAATGGAGAATACGGACAAAAAGATATTTGCCTCGGCGTGCCTGTTGTGATTGGCAAAAATGGCTGGGAAAAAATTATTGATTTTAAATTGAATGAAGAAGAACAGGCTGCATTTAATAAAAGTGCCGATGCAGTTAGAACAATGAATAATGTGTTGGGAACATTAAATGTTTAGGTGTTAAAAAAAAATCTAAAATTTGATAAGGCTTTTTTAGGAAGCCTTATTTTGTATTATGAAGATTCTATTTAAGATATTTTATTTTTCTGGCGTTTCATTTATACTTATCTCCTGTTCTTCTGATTTTACATTTAATAACAGTAAAATATTAACTGATTATCCATCCGGTTCGGGGATAACATATTTAAACAATCGTATTTATTTAATAGGGGATGATGCAGCTAATTTATTAATTACAGATACGGCATTCAATCCTGTTGACAGTATACAACTTTTTGAATCCAATGAAAAAAGAATCCCGAAAGAAATAAAACCAGACCTGGAAGCAGCAACGGTTGTATCCATTAACAGGTCCCCGGAAATATTATTGGTTGGCTCCGGTTCATTATCACCATATCGAAATAATGGATGGCTGATAAATCCATTTACCAAAGTAAAGACACAGATAGACCTGGATATTTTTTATAAGCGCCTTAAAGCGGAAGGAATTGATGCATTAAATATTGAGGGTATTGCTACAATTCCGGCCGGTATTGTATTGGCGAGCCGGGGCAATAAATCTTTTAGGGCCAATTATTTAATATTTACTTCAAAAGAATTTTGGAATAAACAGGATAGCGCAGAGATTAAAATATGTAAGGCAGGCGCAAACGCTGACACCAATTTTTTTCAAGGCGTGTCCGGTTTGGAATATTCAAAGCTATCAGATCAATTACTGCTTACGATTAGTACAGAAAATACCGCGAGTTCTACCCAGGATGGAGCTATAGGAAAAAGCTTTCTGTGGATCATCAATAACATCTCCGCTAAAAAAAATATGATCGCCATTAACCCAAACAAAATTTTTGATCTTGAAAAAGCAGATGAAAGATTTAAAGGGCATAAAATTGAATCTGTCTGTATCATTTCTGAAAATAAAAAAGAAATGCAGTTGGCATTGGTTGCAGATGATGACAAAGGCACCAGCATTCTGTTTAAGATCACAATTAAAAAATAATATCAGTGATATTCTTCTAATTTTATTAAAAAATAAACATGCGAATATTTTTAATTATCGCGTTTACTGTTTTAATTATCGCTGGCTGTGAACAAAAAAATAGTTTATCACCACGTGAAGGATATGTTCACCTTAAGGAAGGTAAAGTTTGGTATAAGATTGTGGGTAGTGGCAATAAAACGCCATTGTTATTGCTACATGGCGGGCCGGGGGTGCCTTCTTATTATTTAAATTCAATGGCTGCGCTTGGAGAGGACAGACCGGTTATCTTTTTAGATCAGCTGGGTTGCGGCAGGTCCGATCGTAATATTGATTCCACCTTGATGACAGTTGAAAGCTTTGTGAATGAATTAAAAGAATTTACGGACTCAATTCATCTTACTTCTTTTTATTTATATGGACATTCGTGGGGAACAATGCTTGGTATGGATTATTATTTAAAATATCCTCAACACATCAAAGCAATTATTTTTGCAAGTCCATGCCTTAGTGTTCCGTTTTGGGAAAGAGATGCGGATTCATTGATCAATACTCTCCCCGATTCTATTAAGACCGCTATTAATATTAATGAAAAAAATAAAACATTTGATTTACCAGCTTATCAAAGTGCCATCGGGTATTATTACGACCGGTTTTTATGTATCAATAAAAAACCATCACCTGATCGGGACAGCACCCGTGCAAACATTGATGGTAAAACATACATGACAATGTGGGGACCGAGTGAATTTACTGCTACCGGAAATTTAAAAGGATATGATCGCAGCCCGGATCTGCCTAAGATAAAAGTTCCTGTACTTTTTATATGCGGTGAGTTTGACGAAGCAGTGCCTTCTACAGTTAAATATTTATCCACGCTGGTACCGGAAGCAAAATTTGAGGAAGTAAAAAATGCTGCGCACTTAACACAAATTGATAACCCTGCAGAAAATAACAGGATCATAAAAAATTATCTTCATCAGGTAGATAAACAATAATTACTTTTAATAAAATATTACGTAATGCTGAACATTTTAAAAAGAATTTTATTCATTGGTTTATTTTTCTATTTGCCTTTTCAAAGTAATGCATGGGGAGTGCTGGGGCATCGTATAGTTGGGCAAATTGCAGAAAGCTATCTTACACCAAATGCTAAAAAAGAGATTACCAAAATATTAGGAACGGAAACAGTAGCCATGGCAGCAAACTGGGCTGATTTTATAAAGTCTGATACCACGATGGCTTACTTGTCCCCCTGGCATTATGCTGATATAAAAGGCGGCTTATCACATGCAGATGTTCTTTCTTATCTTAAAAATGATACAGCAACAGATGCTTATACAAAGCTTAATTTTTTGATCAAAGAATTAAAGAATAAAAACCTCTCCTTAGATAAAAAACGAATGTATCTAAGACTCGTGATCCATATTGTTGGTGATATTCACCAGCCATTGCATGTAGGTCATCCCGAAGATGAAGGAGGGAATAAAATAAGAGTTACATGGTTTGGCACCACAACAAACCTGCATTCTGTATGGGATTCACGCCTTATTGATTTTCAGCAGTTAAGTTACACTGAATACACCAGTGCTGTAAATCATACAACAAAAGCGCAACAACTTGCATGGCAAAAACAGCCTTTAAAAGAATGGATATACCAGACATACCAGGTTGCACAAAACGTGTATGCTGATATTAAGCCCGATGATAAATTAAGCTACGTGTATAATTATAAATACATAGATATTCTTAACCGGCAATTACTTATAGGCGGGATCCATTTGGCTGCATTATTAAATGAAATCTTTTCCGCGAAAGGATAGCTGTTAGATAAATTTATTTTGTTCTTATAAATTATTATCATGAAAAAATTATTTGGAAAGAGTGTTAATTGCTTATTGTCTGTTCTATGTTTCATTATTATTTCCTTATCAGCCGAAGGCAAAAGTTCAAAAAAAGATTTTTATGAAATAAAGATCTATAATTTAAAAACTGATGAGCAGGTTGTTGCCGTTGATCAATATTTAAAGAATGCTTATTTGCCGGCGCTGCACCGAGCAGGCATAAGCAAGGTTGGTGTGTTTAAACCTCTTGCCAACGACACAGCGCAGGTTAAAAAGATATATGTTTTTATTCCATTCCATTCCTTGCAGGAATGGCAAAAGCTGCCTCAGCTGCTTGAGAAAGACGATGCTTATATATCTTCTGCTAAAGAATTTACGGATGCTCCTGCTGATAAAAAACCCTTTGAGCGCATTGAATCAATTTTGCTGGATGCGTTTCCTATGCATACACACTTCGAGGTATCGGGTTTAAAAAATCCATTATCACAAAGAGTTTATGAATTGAGAAGTTATGAAAGCCCTACAGAGCATCTTCATAAAACAAAAGTGAGAATGTTTAATGAAGGCGGGGAGATAGCTTTATTTAAGCGCTTAAATTTTAATGCAATTTTTTATGCACGGGTTTTATCAGGAAGCAGGATGCCTAACCTTATGTACCTTACCACCTTTGAAAATATGGCTGACCGTGATACACACTGGAAAGCTTTTGGCAGCTCGCCGGAATGGAAAGCTTTAATTGCCATGCCTGAATATGAAAATAAAGTTTCTGTTTCCCGCAATGAAACCATCTTTATCCGCCCAACTGATTATTCTGATCTGTAAGTTGCCGGTTTAATATAGTATCACAATATTCGGCACTAATTTTTCTGTTAATTGCAGAGATCAAAAAATATAAAATGAAAAATAACATTACAGGAAGTGCAAACATTAGCATTAATGTTGCTGCATCAAAGGTTTGGGAGGCGTTAACTACCCCTGCCATAATAAAACAATATTTTTTTGGCACCGATGCCATTTCTGACTGGAAGGTTGGAAGTCCTCTTATTTTTAAAGGTGAATGGCAAGGGAAAACGTATGAAGACAAAGGCACCATACTGGAAGTGATCCCTCAAAAATTGTTTAAGTACAGCTACTGGAGTTCTATGTCAGGTATAGAAGATAAGCCTGAGAACTATGTAAACGTTACTTATGAATTATCCGGAAACAATGATGCTACAACGCTTACTATCACACAGGAAAATATTCCTGATGAAAAAACAAGAGAGCATTCAGAACAGAACTGGAGAAAAGTTTTGGAAGATCTAAAGAAGCTTTTGGAAAGATCTAATTAATCTTTTTTACCCTTGAATGTTGCATAAATTGCCATAGCATGTCCATGCCCTAATTCAAATTCTTCTTTCAGCCAGTTGGTAATTTCTGTTGCTTTCACCGTTTTTACAAGTTGGCCGCCTTGCAGAAAACCTTTTTTTTCTGCAAGGCGTTTAAAGTCGCCAGGGCTTTTGCCGGTCTTTGTTTTGATATTATCTATATATGCCTGGAATGACATAATTTATTTGTTTAGTTACTTTAAAATTAAATTATTGAGTTATCCTCTTTTACGATTGATTTGAAAAATTGAACATCCAGCGAACACCAAACCTGTCTAAACAACAACCCCAATATCCCCAAAACTCATCACGCATGGGAGCGATCTCGCTGCCACCTTCTGAAAGAGCATTGAACAACCTGTCAGTTTCTTCCCTTGTATCAGGCTCAAGATTAATGGTAGTGTTATTGCCTACCACTAATTTGTGTCCCATAGATTCAAGCATGTCTGTGCCCATTATAAGTGTGCCTCCTACTATTGGCAGTGATACATGCATTACGCTGTTTGCATCTTTTTCTGACATTGGTGGCATGCCGGGTTGCGCAGGCACATCTTTCATGCGCATAATGGGTATTACAAACTCAGTTTTAAAAACCGATTTGTAAAAATTGAATGCTTCTTCTGTGTTACCCTGAAAATTAAGATAGATAGATACTTTTGCCATTTTTTTTAGTTTTTGTATTATTTTAAAATTGAGATTTATTTCTTGTTTCAGAAAACAATTTTTCCAATTGGTCAAAACAGATCGTGATGCCTTGTTCAAAACCTAATTCGACAATTTTCTGTAAAGCATCCTCGGTTGGATAAATTAGTTTAAACTCCACTCTTGTGCCTGTATTGGTTTCAGTAAATACATTTTTACCTTTTGAAGTTGGCAGATCAGGATTGATATTTCCTTCTTCATCACAAAAACAATCTTCTGCATCATAACTTTTTAAATGGTCAATGGCAATGTAATTCATGCGTCCCCAATGCTTTTGATTTTCGGGGCTTATCATTGCATACAACCAAAAACCACCCACCGAAAAATTCATAGATTTAGTTTCGGCCCGCCATGGTGCAGGTCCCCACCACTGGTCAAGAAGTTCGCTTTCAGTGAAGGCACGCCAAACATTTGCAACGGGTGCATCAAATTCTCTTGAAACAAGAATTGATCTTTCTTTTAAGTCCTTACTTACCTGCGTTTTATTGATACTGCTCATTTTATTTATTTTTTAATTTATTTAAAACTTTATCAAGCTGGTTGAATTTAGTGTCCCACATTTGGCGGAAGGGTTCAACAAAGTCGGCTACCTCTTTCATTTTTTTAGGATTAAAGTGATAATAGATCTCCCTGCCCGTTTGTTGCTGTTTAAGGATTTGGCATTCAGTTAAAATTTTTATGTGTTTAGAAACTGCCTGCCGGGTTGTATGAAAATGTTCTGCAAGGGCGTTAGGTGTCATTGCCTGCAGTGCAATAAGACCGATTATTGCTCTGCGGGTTGGGTCTGCAATAGCCTGGAATACGTCTCTGCGCATTTTATTTTTTGTTTATATGAAACTGTTCAGTTGCAAATATAAGTGCAACTATTCAGTTGCGCAAATTTTTTTAATTAATATATTTCGGTGCTGGCATTTTCAAACGTCCCGCTTGCAGCAATACCAATGTTAGCGGTTCGTGCTATTGACTTAGGTTGTCTGCAAAACCCGTTGTCATCGGTTTTTAATTATTGTTTTTCAGGGTCGTTAGCGGTTGTTTTTCACCTCGTCAATAAATGTTCTAATTGTTTCAATCATTGTCTTACTAAACTTTTTCAATTCAAGTAGGTCTTTGTCGCCTGTAAGTAAATAGCCAGCTTTGCCATCTTTTGCCAATGCAAGTAGCTGATGTTGCATTGTCCAGTAGGGAATTGACCAACTGTCTGCCCGGACTGAAGCTAAATTTATAACTAAAAGCCGAAGTCAACCTACAAAAACTCGGCAGAATTCCGTGCGCCGAAACCAAAGCCTGGCATGTACTGCCGATGATTGCTTCAATTCCAGCCCCAATTGCACAAAACCTTTTGTTGGTGGCTGACAAATTGTAAAGGCTACCCCTTTTCTGTCAAGTCAAGTTTATAAAGCCAATATCTTTTCCCAAGTCGTTTGTCAATTTCTCTTAAGATTGTAAACCCGATACTTTCATAAATATGTCTTGCTTTGTCCATAAGTTCTGATGTATGCAATGCAATTACTCCCTCATTATTTTGTCTTGCAGTGGCAATACAAATTGTTGTCAACTTCTTACCAATTCCTTGTCCACCAAATTCCGGATCTACCGAAACGAAACGAATGTAGCACCAATCTTTGTCGTAAATATCAGTTGGATTTCCTTTTGGAACAAGAAAAGCCATTCCAATTACTTTGTCATTGTCAGTCGTGCAAATTATGGATGTTGATTTGTCAAGCAGTTCAGTATAAGTATTGTCGTCAGTTAATGTGTTGTAAAGCTTTAACCAATTGTCGCTTGTCAATTTTGATTCAAATTGTCTCCACGATTTAATAGCCAGGTTTTTTAACTCGGTCAAGTCATTAATATTTCCTTTTCTATAAATTATATTCATTAGGAATTGTCAATGTGAAGAGAGCGATTTGCAATCTTAGTGATGTCGTTCATTTTTAATTACTGTTGGTATTGTTTACTTAGCATTAAACATCCAACGAATTCCCAACCTGACAAGGCTTACACCCCAGTAGTCCCAGCACTCATCGTGAGGGTGCAAAGTTATTTATCTGTTTTCATTTTAGTTACCTTAAAAACTTTTCCTTTCTTGTCGTAAGTCGTCCACTCACCAACTTGCTTGCCTTTGTCAAAGTAACCTGAACGCATAATTACTCCGTCCTTACGAAACCATTCAAAATCCATGAAGTTCTTCACCAAGCATTTGTCCCTTTGCCCAAAGAGTTCCGTCCTTATGATATTTTACAAATTTTTCTGTCGTTGATTTCTTAGAAGTTGTTGGCATATCGTTTTTTTTGCAATCGGCTCAAAACTAGCAGTGTCGCCAAGTGGTTGCCGCTAACGTTTAGGTATTGCCGAAGGCGGGATATTTTATAATGTTCAGCCCTGAACCGCTGCCCAATAATGATTTAATTGAAGTTAACAACTAAAAGCCAAATGGATATTCGTCAAGCCAGAACCAAAGTACAACGATGCAAACTGCCGATGTTTCAATGTCCTGCCCCACTTGCAGCAATATTTTTGTTAGCTGTTTGTTGCTTTGTTCTTCTTTAGTGTGTCTCTAGTCTTAGAGGAATTTGCTGAAATACATATACCAATTCCATTCCCAGGTTTCCCCTTTATCTTCCGAAAAAGCTTGGCTCCAAATTGGGTTTTCTTTGTCTCTAATGTCCCAACGAAATGTCACTAATATTTCCTTTCCATTGAAAACGTCTTTGGTAAAAAAGTGTGCGATTGTGTCATCAAACGAACCCACAACAGGTGGATCTAATTTTCCCTCATTAGAATCTGCCCAATAAATACTCCACAATCTTGTCTTTGGATTAAAAAGTCGGATAGACATTCCTTCAAATGGAACACCATCAAATGTAGCAAGGTAGTTGTCAATATTTCCAATACCATTTAAAACACGATACATCTCTTGTGTCGAGTCAAATTCTATCCACTCATTACAATTGTCTAACCGGGATTTTAATTTTCTATTATGCAGTTTCCATTTGCCTTCATAAAAATCAAAGTCATGTTTTGATGAATTTGGCGATGCCGTAATTATTAACTCTCCGTTTTTGTCGAAATTCACTTTTGGGATTTCTAAGTTATTGCTATTGCTCATATTGTATTTTGTCTGCCTAAAATTATTTGAGTAGCTACTTTGCAATAACAGCTAACGTTCGAGCCTTGCGGCAAACCTTTTGTTGTGCGTTCGTTTATTTCCTTGCTATTAACACTGTGTGTACTTCTTCTGTTGCAATACTTTTTTTGTAAATTTTGTTAAGCAATTTGATTGTTTCAAAATTATTATTTGCTAGTTCTTTCCTCAAACTCTCCAATGTGTGAAAATAAAAGTAGGTTCTGTCGCCACTACTCGCAGTTTGAAAACCTGATTTACTATAATCGCCTTCAACAAAACTGATGTATAAAACTCCTTTGTCATTAAGTAAGTTGCCACAGTCTTTAACCAATTTTGAACTGTCAGATTCTGATAAATAAGGCAAACAAAATCCACAAATAATGCCGTCAAACGTACTATGCAACTTGTCTATTTCTCTACAGTCCATAACTTTAAAGTTCACTGTTGGGTTATTTGCTTTTGCTAACTCAATCATATTTGGCGAAATGTCAATTCCTTCAATTCTAAAGTCTGGTCTTTTGTTAAGTAAATATTTTGTGATATTTCCTGGTCCACACCCAATTTCTAAAATTGTCGCATTTTCTATCTTTACCTCCTCGCAAAATGTGTCATAGGTGTCATCATACAAGTCCAAATCCATAAACTTGTCTTGATAAAGTTTTGCTACTTTATTCCAAGTGTCAAATGTTTCTTGATATGTGTCCACTACGAGGTTCTTTTAATTGACCACAACGGTCACGGCTTGGCGATGTGGCGGCATTTGAAAAACGTCCATCCCGGAACTGCAGCCGAATAGAATTACTGGTGATGAAGATAAGTACAAAAGCCCAATAGAATTACGTCTGCCGAAACCGCTGATGATAACGAACAAAAAGATGAGATTTATTTCTCTGCCAACATTGCAGCAAACCCAATGTTGTGCGATGCCCGGTTCATGTTTTAATCCTTGCAGTAGTGATATACTGTTTCTATCTTAATGGTTCCATTGATCTTAATGGCCGCCAATGCAATTTTTGGAGTCTTAGGCTGGGCCCAGCTATTAAGTTTGTAATCAAAGAAAGCCAGCTCGTGTCCTTCAGAATCATATCCTTCAGAATTTGACCCAGCCATAAGAATCCCCTGATGGACTATTATAGAGGCTTTAGTTTTTTCTTCCCATTGATATCGCTCATCCATAATATATTCGAAACATACATAAATTCCTTCTTTGGGTATGTAAATGTTCAGTGAATCAATTGTCAATGTTTGTTTGCCAACTTCATTTGGAAAATAAAATACCGGCTTTTCATAAATTAATTCATCAGGTAATTTTGTTTTTTTTGAATAGGAGAAAAAACTGATGAGGAATGGGCTGTTAACCGCATACTCAGGCATGAAGTTGAATTTGTATAACCAGAATGAAAGTGACATTAGCTTTGCAGGAGTTTTGTTCGCAACGATATGTACAGCAGCTTTGCCATTACTCTCACCTCTTGTACACATTACTCCGCCGCTTGGTTCTTCTCTTTTAGTTTTAGTAAAATTTGTAATCTTTTCCTCATGAGTAAATTTGCAGGATTGTACAAGTACTTCGGGAAGTGATGATGATTTGCGTATTAAATAAATGGTGTCAAACAACTTGTTGGACTTTGGAATGAAATTTAAATCGTCATAGCCAATATATGAAATCCGAAATGAGCACTTTTCTTTAGCAGGAATTTTGAAAATGCCTCCCTGGTTAGCAGAACTATATATCTTCTTAGTCAAATTAAATATACTCGCAAAGGATAACTCTGAACTGTCAAATGCAGATTTAATTGAAACTTGGGTTTGTGAAAAACCTGTAGTAATAAATGAAGACACAGTAAATGCCCAAAAAATTATACATTTTATTTTCATTAGATAGTGATAAGAGGGTATCGCACAATGGTAAGGCTTGGCGATGGGCTGGTATTTTATAATGTCAAAGCCCGTAACCGAAGCCGATTGAAATACTAAAGATGAAGTTAACAATTAAAAGCTGATTTATGTTCGTCGGCTGAAACTACTGCTGATAGTGAGTTGTAGCTCATTATTGTTCCGTCTGCCAGCCTATTGCCAAACCTGCTGTTGGCAGTTGTTTTGTCAATTTTTATAGCCGAACATTTTGCATAATTCAGGATACTGATTTGTCAAGTTGTTCTCAGACCATTCTTTTCCAATGAGCTTCTGTCTCTTAATTTTAAGAGGCTTCATTATGTCGTTTGTTTTTGCCTCGTAGGCGTCATTTGCGGTATACAAGAATTCTTCAAATTGTGGGTCTTCTGAATTTAGGAGGCTTTCAAATTTTTCAGTTTGGAAAATTTTTATTGTATCAAATGCAAATTGTCCCTTTGAAACAACCCAAGCTTTGAAATAATCGAATTCATCATCACCACATCCTCTTCGATAGATATAGGCTAATGCCCAATTGTCCCAAGTATTTAATTCATTAAGTTTTATCAATAAGATTTTATTAAACCTCCTTATTTCATTTGGACTGAAAGCTTCCAGTTTTTTTCTAAGTAGCTCCAAAAAATCAAGTTTGCTTGTTGTTGTACGTCTTGATGTGTCAATCAATTCCCAAAATATAAGCTCGTCAATTTTTCTTTTGTCTGTAGTCGGCTCAGGTTTAGGTCGCTCCAATTTTTCAACTGTCAACTTAAGTGACTGAATTTTGTATATCTCATCAGTGTCATTAAGTTGAATTAAACCTTGTAAAAATTTATTAATGCCTGCTAATGTGTATTCTTGTTGTTCTTGAAGTCGCTTCTTTCTAATTTCACTTTTTGCATCAGCTTCATAGTCTTTTTTATAATCCCATAATCTCTCGAGCCTCATTTTTAAAATGCCTTTCCATAAAATTTTGAACTCTTGAGCAAGATTTTCACGAAGCAAAACGCCTTCAACGTTGTCCACAAACGAATTAAATTGTCCTGTGTCATACTCGTCATGAATAAAAGATATTAATTCTTTATATCGTTTATCTCGCATCCAACTTTTACCTACTTCAGCAAATAATTCTTCAAGGGTTTCGTATTTTTTTTTGTCATTCTTTTTTTCAAGAAACTGGTCTAAGTCATTAAGGAATTTTATTCTGCTCATCGTCTTTTAAAATAACTGCCAACTCAAATATATGCGCAAGTTTTTAAAATCCGCAAATTAGCCGAATCCTTTATTTGTATTGATTATCACGGCCTTAGTAAACTGTTAAGTAACAGTAAACTTTCGCTTTTTACATTGTTTATTTAAGCCGGCAATACAAATTACGCCTGTTTAATTTTATTCTTAGGCTAAAAAAGCTGCCGGATAGAACGGATAGCACGGTGAAGGTTTGTGTATGGCTTTTGTGTCGGACTTGCAGTGATAGCCGGAACTGAAATTGATTAATGAGCTGATGCTGACAGCCCACCCTCTACAAATCTTTGTGCTCACTATACTTCTTCCATTTCTCAATCACCGCTTTCATATCATCCGGCAATTCACTTTCAAAATTCATTTGTTTTTTTGTAGCAGGATGAATGAAGCCAAGCTGCTGGGCATGCAGTGCATGGCGTGGACAAATAGCAAAACAGTTGTCAACAAACTGTTTGTATTTAGTAAATACAGTTCCCTTGACAATCCTGTCGCCGCCATAAAAATCATCATTAAATATGGGGTGGCCAATGAGCTGCATGTGTACCCGTATCTGGTGGGTGCGTCCTGTCTCCAGCCTGCACTCAACAAGGGTTACATAATTAAACCGCTCCAAAACTTTGTAATGGGTAATAGCATCTTTGCCATGCTCGCCATCGGGGTATGCAGTAAATAGTTTTCTAAAACGCTGGTGCCTGCCAACATGTGCTTTAATGGTTCCTTCATTGTCTTCAAAATCTCCCCATACCAATGCCATGTATCTCCTGTGAACTGTATGATCAAAAAATTGTTTGGCAAGGTGAGTCATCGCTTTTGCATTTTTTGCAATTACTAATAAACCCGTTGTGTTTTTATCAATGCGGTGCACCAGGCCAAACCGCGAAAGATTTGTTTCGTCAATATCAGGGTTTTGTTGTTTGAGATGATATGCAATACCATTAATTAAAGTGCCGCTGCGGTTGCCGCTGCCGGGATGAACTACAATGCCTGCCGGTTTATTAACTATCATCACATCATCATCTTCATACACAATGTTGATCGGTATATTTTCAGGAATGATGTCTGTTGTTTCAGGAATGCGGCTTTCGTATAAAACAATTTTTTCGCCCGGCTTTATTTTATGGTTTGATTTTATAGGCTTCTCGTTTACCAACACTCTTTCTGATTCTATTGCCTGCTGAATTTTATTGCGGGTTGCGCCTTCAATGCGGTGCATTAAAAATTTATCAATGCGCAGTGGTTCCTGCCCTTTGTCAACCACAATGGTAAGCCGCTCAAATAATTCATCGGCTTCTCCGGGTAGTTCTTCTTCTATATTTTCTTCTGTCATAATTTTTTATTTACCTCATCCGCCCTTTGTGCACCTTCTCCTTAAGGAGAAGGGAATTACCATTCTGCTCTTGCAGAAGGACTAACGCTAAGGTCAGCAAATTCTGCTGCCAAATATTTATGATATGCTGTAATGGCTATCATGCCTGCATTATCAGTACAATATTCAAAAGGCGGGATAAAAGTTTTCCAGCCAAGGTGTTCACCCGTTTCAGCAAATGCTTTTCTTAACCCGCTGTTAGCGCTTACGCCGCCGGCAATACAAATATTTTTTATTCCTGTTTGTTCTGCTGCTTTTCTTAGTTTATTTAATAAGATCGAAACAATTCTTTGTTGTATCGAAGCGCAAATGTCATTCATATTTTGTTGAACAAAATTTTCATTTTTTTGTTTTTCATTTTGAATAAAATAAAGGATAGCAGTTTTTAACCCGCTGAAACTAAAATCAAGCCCGGGAATTTGTGGTTCGGGAAATTTGAATTTATTTGGATCTCCTGCTCGGGCATGTTTATCTATCAATGGTCCGCCGGGGTAGGGCAGCCCTAGCAGTTTTGCACTTTTATCAAAGGCTTCACCTGCTGCATCATCCAGTGTTTGCCCGATAATTTTCATCTGCAAAAAATCTTCGCACAAAACTATTTGTGTATGGCCGCCGCTTACAGTAAGGCACAAAAAAGGAAAGCCGGGTTTATTAGCAGGGATTAAATTTGCCAACACATGCGCCTGCATATGATGCACAGGTATCAGCGGTTTATCTAATGCAAGCGATAAAGATTTTGCAAATTGTGCACCCACCAGCAGGGCGCCAATTAAACCCGGGGATTGCGTAAAGGAAAATGCATCTACAGTTGACAACTGGCAGCCGGCACTAGCCAGCGCCTCATCAACAACAGGAACAATATTTTGCAAATGCGCCCTGGATGCCAGTTCGGGTACTACACCTCCATATTTTTCATGCACCGACTGATTAACGATAACATTGCTTAATATTTTCCCATCTCTGCAAATGGCTGCAGATGTTTCATCACAGGATGATTCGATGGCTAAGATTGTGATCATAATTATGTACCATTTCAGATGTACGGGTACGATGTAAAGTAATTTATTTTACTTCGTACATCAAAACACCGTACATCGTATATTTATTTACTTCGTATGGCAACAACAGGATCCAAGCGTGCAGCTATAGACGCAGGAATTATTCCGGCTAATATTCCGATTGCAATACATAAAGAAATTGCCAGCGTTAATATCCCGGCAGAAATAAAAACGGGAAAGTTAAATACACTGGTTAATACAATAGTTAAAATGTAAACCAATAGTAACCCGATCAGGCCTCCCATAATGCAAATGATGGCAGCCTCCAGTAAAAATTCCATCATTATACTTCTTCGCTTTGCACCAATTGCTTTTTTTAAACCAATCATTGCTGTACGCTCTTTAACCGTTACAAACATAATATTTGCAATGCCGAAAGCGCCAACAATAAGGCTCAGCAAGCCGATTGCCCATCCGCCAATATTTACGCTCACAAAAACTGAACTTACCTGGTCACTGAATCCACTAACATCGTTAAGGCTGAAATCATCTGCCGTTTTGGGGCTTAACTTCCTTATTGATCTCATTACTCCTTCCAGCTCATCTTTAAAAGCAATGGAGCTTACGCCTTCCTTGGCCATTGCAATAATAAAAGCATTGGAACGCTTTTCATCAAAAATATTCCTGATAAAGCGATAGGGGATCATGATACACTGGTCATAGTTCCATCCAATTAAATTCTGGCCTTCTTTTTTTATTACACCAATTACTTTTGCTTTTTTCCCATTAAGGATAACTTCTTTTCCAACGGCTATATCAGCTCTTATAAATAATTTTTCAGCATTATCAAAACCTATAATAACAACAGGGCTTCCGGCTATAAATTCTGAAGAAGAAATATAACGTCCGTATTGAACAACTATGGGTTGAATAAGATTTTGCTCTTCTGTAATTCCATAAAAAGTTACTCCCTGCAGCACATTATTTTTATATTCAACATTTCCAACATTATTTATATTATAAGCAAGATGGCTTGCTAACTGGCTGCGTTGTTTTATAAATGCCATCTCAGCGTATTTTGGCAAGGGCCGGTTAACATATTTCCAGAAAGGATAATCAGCGCCACCTTTATACTCCCACTTATCAATATAAATTGTATTGGTACCCAGGCCTTTTATTTCATCCTGAATATTTCTTTCCAGGCTGTTAACGGTAGCTAGCACACCGATTATGCAAAAAATACCGAAGGAGATCCCGATAAGCGACAATGCGGTTCTTAATTTATTAACCATAAGTTCCTGCATGGTAAGCCTGAAAGAATTACTTAAAATATTAAGCATTGTACGCATATTGCAAATTTAAGCAATTGGCCTCACCCCAACCCTTCCTTTTGAAGAGGAGGAAGACAAGGGCAATATTGAAATGGGAGCATATCTTTGCGCACAATATTTTTTTTTTGACAGCATCTCAATATAACCTGCGGCTTCAGAAGATCATTACCGTGATCGCCATTATTTTATTTATGATAAAACTGGCAGCGTGGTATCTTACCAATTCTGTTGCTGTTTTAACGGATGCTTTAGAAAGTATTGTGAATGTAATAGCTGCGTTAATAGGTGTTTACAGCTTATATGTTTCTGCCAAACCAAAAGATGAGAATCATCCCTATGGCCATGGCAAAGCTGAATTTCTTTCGGCTGCGGTGGAAGGGACACTAATAATTGTTGCAGGAGTACTAATAATCTATAAGGCGATAGGTGCTTTTATCCATCCTCAACAAATTCAAAAACTTGATTATGGAATTATTTTAGTGGCTGTAACTGCCTTAATTAATTTTATTGCCGGCACTATTTGTTTAAATGCAGGAAGAAAAAATAATTCACTCGCTTTAATTGCCAGCGGCAAGCATTTAAGAACAGATACCTGGTCAACCCTTGGAATAATTACGGGCCTGGGACTTTTATATTTTACTAAAATGTTATGGCTGGATAGTGTTGTGGCAATGGTGTTTGCCGTTATAATAATTTATACGGGCTATAAAATCATTCGCACATCAGTTGCGGGAATAATGGATGAGGCAGATATTGAATTGCTGAAAAAGCTTGTAAAATTATTAAATGAGAACAGGCGGGAGAACTGGATAGACCTGCACAACCTGCGCATGATAAAATATGGCGGCACTTTGCATATGGATTGCCATTTAACCGTTCCCTGGTATTTGAATGTACGTGAGGCGCATGATGAAGTTGAGGCGCTTGCTGCACTTGTGCAAAATGAATTTGGGCAAACAATGGAATTATTTGTTCATTCAGATGATTGCCGTGAGTTTTCGTGCAGGATATGTTATAAAAAAGATTGCTTGGTAAGATTACATGAATTTGAGAACAGAGTGGAGTGGACGATTGATAATATCATTAAAGATTCAAAGCACCGGATACAGACTTTTCCTAAAGTAGTTTAGCGATGCCAAATGCCGCAGCGGCTGCCACAGCGCCAATAAGGGTTACTTTAACAGCGCCCAAAATAGCATTCACACCAGTCATCTTACTTTTAAAGTAACCAAATACAAACAAACAAATAAGGGTAGCGATAACCGAAATCTTTAATGCCTCGGTTGAATTAGTTATAAAGAAATAAGGACTCAAAGGAATAATACCACCTGCGATGTATGACAGCCCGATGTTCATCGCACTTTTAGTGGCACGTTTAGGGTCAGGCTCTTCAAGGCCTAATTCATACTTCATCATAAACTCAACCCATTGTTTTTTATCTTTTGCAATTTCTTCAGCGGCCTTATGCTGTATCTCTTTACTCAATCCTATTTGTTTAAAAAAATCCCGTACTTCCTGTTTTTCCTGTTCAGGAAGTTTTTCAACTTCATCGTATTCTCTTTTCAATTCACTTTTATAATGATCCTGTTCTGTTTGGCCGGCAAGGTATCCGCCTAACCCCATTGCAATACTGCCGGCACAAATTTCTGCAATGCCTGCAATTACAATTATGCTGCTGCTTACAACGGCGCCGCTCAAGCCGGCTGCCAATGCAAAAGGCACTGTAAGTCCGTCACTCATTCCAATAACGATATCCCTTAACAGGTCGGAGCTTTGGAGATGCTCTTCGTGGTGGTGATGAGAATGATGAGTGGACAAAATGAAAATTTATTTATCAAATATAAATATTGAGAATATTAATCCAATATTCTCAGGCTCTTATTAATTATCCCGACGCACTCCATCAATTCCTCTTTCTTAATAATCAGCGGCGGCGCAAAACGTATTTTATCGCCATGCGTTGGCTTTGCCAGTAATCCATTTTCTTTTAATTCAAGACAAAGCTTCCATGCGGCATCTTCGGCAGTATGTATTATTTCCATGGCATTAAATAATCCTTTACCCCGTATGACTGAAATGTATGGTGATTTAATTTTTTGTAACTCTTCTCTAAAAATATTTCCCAGTATCTCTGAATTTTTAGCCATGTCTTCTTCCTGCAAAACCTGTAAAGCAGTAATGGCAACTTTACAGGCAAGGGGATTGCCACCGTAAGTGCTGCCATGTTCGCCGGGCTTAATGGTTAACATTATATCATCATCCGCAAGCACTGCGCTTACAGGTAAAGTACCTCCGCTTAAAGCTTTGCCCAGAATCAAAATATCCGGCCTTACATTTTCGTGATCACAGCAAAGCATTTTACCTGTTCTGCATAAACCTGTTTGTATCTCATCTGCAATAAATAAAACATTTGCATCTGTGCAATACTGTTTTGCTTTTGCGATATAGCCATCGTCAGGAACAATTACACCGGCTTCTCCCTGGATAGGCTCTACTAAAAATCCTGCAACGTTTTTATCTGTTAATGCGTTAGCCAAAGCATTGAGATCATTAAAAGGAATTACTTCAAAGCCTGTAGCAAACGGGCCATAATTTTTTGTTGCAGAAGGGTCGGTGCTGAAAGAAATTATCCCGGTTGTTCTTCCATGAAAATTATTTTCACATACAATAATTTTTGCTTTATTTTTTTCGATCCCTTTTATTTCGTAAGCCCATTTGCGGCAAAGTTTAATTGCAGTTTCAACAGCTTCAACGCCTGTGTTCATTGGCAGTACTTTATCGTAGCCAAAATACTTTGTGATAAATTCTGCATACTCACCTAATGCATCATTGTAAAATGCCCGGCTGCTAAGTGTAAGTTTTTGTGATTGCTCAATAAGCGTTTCAATAATTTTAGGATGACAGTGTCCCTGGTTTACCGCAGAATATGCACTGAGAAAATCGTAATACTTTTTGTCATCAACATCCCACACATTCACGCCTTTGCCTTTGGTGAGCACAACGGGTAAAGATTCATAATTATGAGCGCCAAAGTTGTTTTCACGATCAATGTATTGTTGGGTTTTGCCGGAGTTTATTATTGCAGAATGCATATTGAAAAAATAAGGAATAAGAAATTAGAAATAAGTAATTAGAAATTAAAGGGGCGATATGGTTATGCCTTGTGATCGAGAAAATCGAGATTCTGATCGAGGAAATGAGATATGTGTGATTTGAATAACAAGTGTTATAAATTGTTATCTAAAGATAAAGAATTTTCCTGATTATGGAAGAGCTTAGTTAACGGCTATGTTTTTTACCGCAGAGAAATGAGTCAATAGAGGTTTCGCAGAGAGCCTCTGCGGTGGAAAATTATATATCTATCACTTTATAAAAATATTTATCATTCTGTGTGGATTGAATATTTGCCTCTTTTGAAAATATTCCGAAGATGGTGCTTCCACTGCCACTCATGCTTGCATATAGTGCGCCTTGCATATACAAATCATTTTTTAATTTTTCTATCTCAGGATATTCAGCAAACACGGGAACTTCAAAATCATTTTGCAATTTATCTTTCCATGTTTCTAGTGGTTGAGTAATTATTTCTTTTATGGAAGCTTTTGGTTGTTGCGGAGTAATTTTTGTAAAAGCCCATTTGGTATTAATATGAATTCCCGGATTAACGAGCAATAACTTGTAATTAGTTAAGTCAATATTTATTGGCTGCAAAATTTCTCCCCTGCCTGTTGCAAAGCATGGTTTATTTAGTATAAAGAAAGGGCCATCACTTCCCAACTGTAAAGCATAATCAAGTAGCTGTTCAGTTTTTAAGTTCAGTTTAAATTTTTCATTTAGTAATTGTAATGTAAAGGCAGCATCAGATGAACCGCCACCTAATCCTGCACCCAGCGGAATAGCTTTATGCAAATGCATTTTTATTGCAGGCAGTTCAGGGAAATCTTTTTTTAATAAGTTGTATGCTTTAATGCAAAGGTTATCGTTTGCATCTACATGAAATCCTGTAACAGCAAATTCAATTTTATCTGAAGCAATGATCTCTAAAACATCTGTAAATGGAACGGGAAGAAAAACTGTTTCCAGATCATGGAAGCCATCTTCTCTTTTGCGGATGATATTTAACCCAAGATTTATTTTACAATTTGGAAAAGATATCATTGATAGATTTAGATTAAATATTTTTCACGCAAAGATGCAAAGGAAAACAAAGCCGCAAAGTTTTTCTTTGCGGCTTTTATATCTTTTCTTAGCGCCTTTGCGTGGAGTTGTTATTATTTCTTCCGTGTTTTTATTTCATCCCGTATGGCGATGGCCTTAATGTAATCTTCGTGTTCAAGCACTTCATTTAATAAAGTTTCCAGTTCCATCATGGATAATTTTTTCAGATCATCCTTGGTTCCTGAATCAGTTTGCGAGATAGAACCGCCTGTGGCTTTTTTCTTTTTCTCATCATCTTCCATTAAAATTCCGGCGCTGTCTAAGATGTTGTCGTAGGTATAAATGGGGCAGCCAAAACGCACTGCTAATGCCACCGCATCTGAAGTTCGTGAGTCAATTTCAACCGTATCATTATCGGTTGAGCAAACTAATTTAGAATAGAAGATACCCTCCTGTAAGTCGTTGATGATCACTTCGTGAAGGTCAACATTAAAAGCCATCATAAAGTTCTTCATCAGGTCGTGGGTGAGGGGGCGGCTGGGTTGCATACGTTCCAAAGCAACGGCAATTGCCTGCGCTTCAAAGCCGCCAATAACAATGGGCAGGCGGCGTAAACCATTCACTTCGCCAAGCACCACAGCATACGAATGTGTTTGTGTAATACTGTGAGATAAGGCAACTATTTCCAGTTCTATTTTCTTCATAACCTTGTTGCTGACTAAACAGCAAATATAAAAAGTTAATCGGTAAGAGAGTAATTAAATGGAGGGTAAAAAGGTGTTTGGTCAATCAAATCTTTTGAGCAAGTAGGACTTACCTTTGCTATTATTTATAAAATAGCGTATGACCTCTTTACTTGAAACTCTTAATGGATTAAAGGAAGACCCTACATTAGTTCTCCAACTTTATCAGCAATTGTTTGGGGAAAATTATTTTGCCATTATTCGTCCAGGAACAGAAAATGATTTGGATAAAATGGAATTTTTAATTTACGACACTCCCGATGAAGTCAGGGAACTTCCACTTTTCACATCGGAACATTTTGTTCTTTATGACCTCGCTAAAAATGCCTCAGTAATACAGATTGGTGGGCAATCATTTTGGGAAAGATTACTCGATATAATAGAAACAGGTAAATGTGAAGTTGCAATAAATCCTCTTCAACCCCACAGTATCAGATTAACCAAAGAAATGATTTTAGGAATGATTGGAAACTATGGTGCAAAATAAATTTAATTCGCTAAAGGATTGCTGATTGAAATATGACTGCTCAAAGGCTGCCCGATAGAAATGGAAAACACGGTGAAGCTTTGTGCAAAGCTTCTGCGCCGGATTTGTAATGAATAGCGGGAACTGATGTTCAACAAAGTACTTTAGTCAACAGCTCCTAATCTTCAGGGGATTGCTTCGTTCCTCGCAATGACGCCTAGATTATACCCCTTTCAATTTCTTAACCGCTTCAGTAATTTTTGGTACCACTTCAAAAATATCGCCTACAATTCCATAATCGGCAGCTTTAAAGAAGGGGGCTTCGGGGTCTTTATTTATCACAACAATCACCTTGCTGCGGTTAACGCCGGCAAGATGCTGGATGGCGCCGGAAATGCCAATGGCAAAATATAAGTTGGGTGCAATTGCCAAACCTGTTTGTCCCACATGCTCATGATGCGGCCGCCAGTCAGCATCCGCAACAGGGCGGCTGCAGGCAGTTGCAGCGCCTAACGCTTTCGCAAGGTCAGTAATTAAATTCCAGTTTTCCGGTCCTTTTAATCCCCGGCCTCCGCTAACAACTATCTCAGCTTCGCTCAATGGAATTTCTCCTGCCACTTTATTTACTGCAGTAACTTTTACTTTGGCTTCGGGAATTTGTATGTTCAGTTCAGCCACTTCTGCAGTGTCCTCTGTTTTATTTATTTTGTATGAGTTGGGATTGAGAGAAATAATTTTTATTTCAGTATTGATAGCAACATTTGCAAAAGCTTTTCCGCTGAAAACATTTTTCTTAACCACAAAACCATTGCTTACATCCGGCAATGCAACAGCGCCGGAAACGAGTCCTGCTTTAAGTTTAACAGAAAGCCGCGGAGCAATTGATTTTCCATCTACATTATTGGCAAACACGATAACCTTTGCAGCAAATGTTCCTACAGCCTGTGCAAGTACATTGGCAAAAACCTGTGAATCAAGTTCATTAACTGCTTCATTGGTTATGGTATGAATTTTCTTTAACCCATATGCACCCAAAGCGGCAAGGTCATCATTTACTTTTCCAAACACGATTCCTTCGGCAGTTGTATTTAATAACTCTGCTACTTTAGCGCCATAACTTGCCGCTTCAAAAGAATTCTTTTTTATGTGTCCTTCACTTTGATCTAAAAAAATTAAAACGCTCATATTTTAAATTTGACAATTGGATAATTTGAGATTCGACAATTTGCATCAGAATACTTTCGCCTCCTCATGCAATAACCTCACTAACTCTTCAGGGTTATCAGCAGGAATTAATTTTACACCTGCTTTTGGCGGTGGTAATTCAAATGATACAACAGAAGTTAGTGCATCCACTGCAACTGGTTCAACAACTTTTAAAGGTTTTGTTCTTGCACCCATAATTCCTTTCATGTTGGGGATGCGTTGCTCTGCAACACCTTTCTGGCAACTTACAACAAGTGGCAACTGAACTTCATTTACTTCTTCCCCACCATCTATTTCACGATTGATAGTTGCAGTGGTCCCATTCACATCAAACTTTGTCGCAAGAGAAACATATGGCAATTCCAATAATTCAGCGAGCATGCCACCAATGGAAGAGCCATTGTAATCGATGGTTTCTTTACCTGTAAAAATTAAGTCGTAATTATTTTGTTTGGCAACTTCAGCAATTTGGGAAGCTATGTAAAAACTGTCCTGGCTGATAGCATTAACTCTTATGGCTTCATCTCCACCCAAAGCCAAAGCTTTGCGGATGATGGGCTCTGAATCTGCGCCCCCAACGTTTATTAAATGAATTTGAGTTGCTGCATCTGCTTCTTTTATTTGAATTGCTCTCACTAAGGCATACCATTCATCGTATGGATTGATGATGAACTGAACACCTGCTTCTGCAAATTTCGTATTGTTATCGGTGAAAGTTATTTTTGCCGTTGTATCCGGCGTTTTACTTATACAAACAAGTATCTTCATCTGATGTTTTTAAAGTGGGGCAAAGATAACAGTAAAAATAATTGTATGGACAGGGTTGAAAAACTGAAAGAATATTTAAAAACCAATGATAAGGACAGCTTTCTGCAACATGCGCTGGCATTGGAATATATTAAAGTTGGCAATGACGGGGAAGCCAGAAATCTATTTAATGAAATATTGAGGCGGGAGCCGACTTATATAGGTTCTTATTATCATCTGGCAAAATTGCTTGAGCGTATTGGCGATAATGAAAAAGCAATTAAAATTTACGAACGTGGAATGGATGAGGCAAAAAAAGCAGGGGATAATCATACATATAATGAATTACAGGCGGCGTATGAGGATCTGGTTTATTAATTGTCTGAACCGGGATTTTGTCTGAACCATGATTTATGGGATTAAATGATTAATGGGATTAAATGCATCTTCTTCAAAAGTTTACTGAGTTTATAAAAAAAGAAAATCTTTTTCAATCAAAAGATAAATTACTGTTGGCAGTAAGTGGGGGAGTGGATTCTGTTGTATTGTGTGAACTATGTAAACAGGGAGGGTATGATTTTGTTATTGCACATTGCAATTTTCAATTAAGAGGAGAGGAGAGTAAAAGGGATGAAGAATATGTTCGTGAACTGGCTAAAAAGAATAACGTAGAGATATTTGCAAAGAGATTTGAAACAGAGAGATATGCGGAAGAAAATAAAATTTCTATCCAGGTTGCCGCAAGAGAATTAAGATATGAATGGTTTAATTCTTTAATCAACCAATCAACTAATCAACCAATCAACTATATAGTAACTGCTCATCACGCAAATGATAATATTGAAACTTTACTGATAAATTTTTTTAAAGGGACTGGAATTAGCGGTTTGAGAGGAATTCTTCCTAAGCATGGGAAAATTATTCGTCCATTGCTGTTTAGCAAGAAAGCAGAACTTTTGGAATTTGCCAAAGAACATGCACTAAAGTATGTTGAAGATTCTTCCAACGCCTCAGATAAATACACACGCAATTATTTTCGCAATCAATTGATCCCCTCTATTCAAAAAGTATTTCCGCAGGCAGAAGATAATTTGCTTGATAGTATAGAACGGTTCAGGGATATTGAGATATTATATCAGCAATCGATTTCTGTTTATAAAAAGAAATTGTTAGAGAAGAAAGGAGGGGAAGTACATATTCCTGTTTTAAAGCTGTTGAAGAGTGAGCCATTATCTACTATTATATATGAGATAATAAAAGATTTTGGTTTTACATCTAACCAAACTGATGAAGTTATTAAACTATTGAACAGTGATTCGGGTAAGTATGTTCAATCTGCTTCGCATAGGATTATTAAAAACCGGAAGTGGCTTTTAATTTCACCTGCAGATACTGCTATTGCAGAAAATATTTTATTTGAAGAAAAAGATAAAGTAATTGAGTATGTGAGCGGGAAATTGAAGTTTGAGAAATCCACAACTACTAACAGCCAGCTGTTAACAGACAACTTCATAGCAATGCTTGATGCAGATGAAATTATATTTCCTTTACTCTTAAGAAAATGGAAACAGGGAGATTATTTTTATCCGCTCGGTATGAACAAAAAGAAAAAGCTAAGCCGGTTTTTTATTGACCAAAAGTTATCGCTAACAGAAAAAGAAAATGTTTGGGTATTGGAAATGAATAAAAAGATAATCTGGGTTGTTGGAAAAAGAATAGATGACCGTTTTAAAATAACATCAAATACAAAGAATATTTTAAAGATTAGCCAAGGTTGAATTTAGTCTTCATGTAAAATTTTACATCCTCAATAAAATGTGTCCACACATCATAATCTGAATAAAGCTTAGTTGCAATTATAATAAAGACTACTCCAAAAATAGCACCCCATATATGCGCAGAGTGATTAATGTTATCACCGCCACGTCTGTCCATGTAAGCCGACAAGATTAAATACAATGGTCCAAAAATAAAACCCGGTATAATAGGCGGTATAATGAAAAAGCCAATCTGGCTAAGTGGTGATATCATTAATCCCGCAAATACTACCGCCGATACTGCACCTGATGCACCGAGACTCCTGTAATTCTCATTTGTTTTATTTTTCCAATAGGTAGGCAACAGGCAAACAATTAATGCCATAACATACATTATCAGGAGCATGGCTCTTCCATAATCGCCAAAAAATTCAATAAATTTAGGCTCAACAAGTGTTTGCGAAAATAAATAAAAGGAAATCATATTAAAAGCCAGGTGCCCAAAGTCAGCATGAATAAACCCGCAGGTTATAAAACGATAGTATTGGTTTTTCTCACTTACAGCAGGAGGGTAAAAAATTAAGTTGTCCATTACCTGCTGGTTATTAAAGGCAATTATGGATACAATAACGGTAGAGATGATAATTATTAACGTGATAGAGATCATATTGAATTAAATATTTTCAAACATACATATAAAACTAACTATGGTGATATTTTTCATTCTTGATAATAGTACAGGCTCTGTAAATCTGTTCTGCCAGGATAAGCCTTACTAATTGGTGAGGAAAGACAAGGTTTGATAAGCCCCAGGCATAATTAGCTCGTTTAATAATTCTTTCATCCACACCAAAAGCGCCACCAATAAGAAAGACGAGGTTTTTAGCGCTGTTATTTGCAGTAAGCTGAATTAGCTCTGCCAATTGTTCGGAAGTAAACTGTTTCCCTTTTTCATCCAGGACAACTAATATGTCCCGACTGTCTAATAAATTTAATATGATATCCGCTTCACTTCTTTTTAGGTCTATATTAGAAAGGCTGGAAGCATTTTTTGGAGGAGCGATCAATTTCCATTCAACAGTATAATAATAAGATATACGTTTTGTAAAGATCTCTATTCCTTCTTTTACATAAGCCTCATGTGCTTTGCCAACAGACCAGAAATTAATTTTCACTTTTACTATTTATTGCAAAAGTGCTAACATCTCTTCAATAAATATTTATTATTTTTGCGGTCCATTGGCTGCGTAGCTCAACTGAATAGAGCATCCCGATTGCAATCGGGAAGGTTTTACAAAATTGAGAGACGTTACTAATTAAAAATAAATGGCTGCGTAGCTCAACTGAATAGAGCATCTGACTACGGATCAGAAGGTTTTAGGTTTGAATCCTAACGCGGTCACAAAAGGCTAACAGTATTGTTAGCCTTTTTTTATGCATGAGATACCTGGTTTATATAATTTATTCTGTATCGTTAGATAGGTTCTATATTGGATACACTGGAGGTAATATTGATGCTCGATTGAGAAAACATAATGCCAACCATAAAGGATTTACAGGCAAAAAATCTGGTTGGGTAGTTACATACATTGAGGAATTTGAAACAAAAGAAGATGCAATGAAAAGAGAAAAAGAAATTAAAGGATGGAAGAGTAAAGTAAAAATTCAGAAACTTATCTCAACTGGATAGAGCATCCCGATTACAATCGGGAAGGTTTTAGGTTTGAATCCTAACGCGGTCACAAAAGGCTAACAGAATTGTTAGCCTTTTTTATTTACCACAAAAAATTTGAAAACAAGAAAAAAGAAAATTTAAATAGCGCAGTGGGATTTAAAAATTCATCTCAAATAGAATTATTTTCTATCGCATCTTTTGAAAAAAATAATTTTTTTAATGTGCGGGAACAAAAAAACTTTAACATTTGAAAGAAAATAATTTTCAATTTTTATACTCTTTTGAACTGTTTTATAAATTCTTTTTCATTTTTCTTTGTCAGCAGATTGTGATATTTTATTCTGAATTAGAAAATATTTTTTTGAAAAAGCTTACAGCTTCTACGATTATCCTAAAAATTTATTTTTCCTTTTTATATAAATCAGCGTGTACTATAAACGTGTCAGCTAAATATTGCTTTCTGAAATAATTTTTAAAGATTGTATTGCAAAGTAAAAAATTTATACTGCTGAAGTGTAGACTGGTAAAGGATAGCAGGGAACATAAAAAAAGCCCCGAAAAATCGGGGCTTATATCATTGCTTAATTAAAAGCTTAAATTAGCGCTTCTTAGCGGCTTTTTTTGCAGCTTTTTTAGGAGCGGCTTTTTTAGGAGCAGCTTTCTTAGCGGCTTTTTTTGCAGTTGCCATGTTTTTTAGATTTAATGGTTAGTTAATACATTAAAAGTAAAAACATATTTCGAACTACAAAATTTTTTTTTTACGCCACCACTTCAACCGGCGCTACAGACACAGTTGTTTTGTCGTTCCTTCCTTTCTTAAATTCTACTAAACCATCGGTTAAAGCGAACAAAGTAAAGTCAGATCCAACACCAACATTTTTACCGGGATGGTA